>JAHJSW010000003.1 GCA_018830245.1 Nanobdellota archaeon
AAAGATGTTGTTGATGCAACAGAGAGCTTAAAAAATGCTGGGTTTAAGGTAGGGTATCATATAATGCCAGGTCTGCCTGGAAGTAGTTTAAAAAAAGATTTGAAGTTATTTAAAAAACTTTTTTCAGATGAGAAATTTAAACCTGATCAGTTAAAAATTTATCCGTGCCAGGTTATGCCTAGTTCTGAACTTGAAAACCTTTACTGGAAAAAAAAGTATGTTCCATATACAAAACTGCAAATTCAGGAAATTTTGGTTGCAATGTTAAAAGAAATTCCAAGATATTGCAGAGTTATGAGAATTATGAGAGAGATTCCTCCACAATATATTGTTGCAGGGACAAGGAGAATTGATTTAAGAAAAGATATTGAAGAAAAACTTAGAAAAAAAAGAATTAAATTAAAAGAGATTAGATTTCGTGAGATTGGATTTGCATTACAATGTGTGAGAGTACAGAATAAAAAAATAAATTTAAATCTAAAATTAAAAATAACAAAATATCAGGCATCTAATGGAAAGGAGTTTTTTCTAGAAATTGCAAATAAAAATGACACTTTATTTGCTTTGCTGAGATTAAGAATTATTGGAAATAACGCGATTGTAAGAGAGTTGCATGTTTATGGACCTGCTTTAAAATTAGGAGAGAGGAATTTAAGAGCTTCACAACATCAAGGGTTGGGAAAATGGCTAATGAGTGAAGCTGAAAAAATTTCTAAGAAAAATAAAATAAAAAAACTTAAAATTATTTCTGGAGTTGGTGCAAGAGAGTATTATCGAAAATTAGGATATAATCTGGATAAGGATGAATATATGGTTAAATTTTTATAAGGATAAATTCTCTTAATTTTATGTCAGAGATAATTATTTCACGTCCTGAAGAATTTGAAGAAAAGAAAAAAAAGATTATTCAAAATGGATTTAGCAATTTTCATATCCTTGCTGATTTTGATTTAACTTTAACAAAAGCTTTTGTTGATGGACAAAAATCTCATAGTGTGATAGCTCAACTTAGAGATGGGAACTATCTAAGTCCGGATTATGCTTCTCAAGCTCATGCGCTTTTTGATAAGTATCATCCAATTGAAATTAATCCAACCATTTCTGCTAAAGAAAAGGCGAAAAAAATGGAAGAGTGGTGGATAACTCATTTTAAACTCCTTGTTGAGTGCGGATTAGAGAAAAAAGTAATTGAGGATGTTGTGAACAAAAAAGATATTCTGTTTAGAGGAGGAGCTTTTGAATTTTTAGATATTTTGTATAAGTATCACATTCCTTTGGTGATTATTTCTTCTAGTGGATTAGGAGAGGCTATCCCGATGTATTTTGAAAAAAAAAGTAAATTATATGACAATATCCACATAATTTCTAATAGATTTGAATTTGATGAAAGTGGGAAGGTTGTTGGGGTTAAAGAGCCAGTTATCCATGTGATGAATAAGTCAGAGGTTTCTGTTAAAGGGTTGCCAATATACAATGAACTTTTGAAGAGAAAAAATGTTTTATTATTAGGGGATAGTTTAGGTGATTTGGGGATGATTGAGGGATTTGATTATAACAATCTTATTAGTGTAGGATTTCTTAATGAGAATATTAATGCAAATTTAGAGAGATATAAAAAGAATTTTGATGTTGTGATAACAGATGATGGAGATTTTTATTGGATTAATAATTTTTTGAGAGAGTTTAATTAACTTTTATAAATCTTTTTTCTTGGACCGATTTCTAGAATCAAGATAATTAGTTTTTTCTTTTTTATATCTAATATTGCTCTATACTCTCCGATTCTTAAGATGGAATAAAATGTTCCTTGTTTTCTTTTGACAAAATGAAAGGGCCTTATTCTTATTCTTTCTAGAGTATTGATAACTCTTTTTCGTAGATTTCTTTCAAGTTTATCAAATTGTTGTTCAGCTTTTTTAGAGAATTCCACAGCATACATTATATTTTATGCTTCTTCTTTAGTTCTTCCAATGAAATAGTTTTCCCCTGTTTAATTTCTTTCTCAGATTGCTCAATATTTTTTTTTGTTTCTTCTGAAAATTCCATTCTATCTTCGATTAAATCCCATATAAGGTCTTCATAACTTTCTTTATTATGAATTTTCATTAATTGAAGTTTTGTTAGGAGTTCTCTACTTATTTGAATTGTTGTGTCCATAATCAGTATATAGTTGACTATAGTTTATAAATTTTTCTCAACTTTAATCTTTCCTTCTTGCCACTCTTTTAAAATAAAACGTGCTGTTTTATCTTCATTTACCTGCCCCTCTTTTTTTAGAAAACCTTTTTTTTCTCCGAGTTTTTTTATTAATATTTCAGAATCTTCTTTAGCTTGGATTTTATAATGTTTCTCCAGAACTCCTTTGAACTCATTCATTAGCTTTGCAATAACCATTTCTGGATTTTTTACTTGACTATGTGATCTCCCTCCAACTATTGTGTGTTTTGCTATTGCTGATTTATTTATGTTTGAGTAATCTGCTTCTGGGATAACTCCTGGACTGTCTAAGAGCATAATTTCGGGAGTTAGTTTTAGTTTCTGAACCCCTTTTGTAAAACCTGCTTCTGCTCCTGTTTTCGCAGATTTTTTCCCAATAAGAAGATTAATCATAGAGCTTTTTCCAGTATTTGGATAACCTATAACCCCCACACTTATTTTATCTGTTTTTTCTATTGTTTTAGATATTCTTTTTATCAAATTTCTTAAATTTTTAACTCCTTTTCTTTTTCTGCAGGAGATAAAAGCATAAGGAAAAAGTTTTGAAAAGTCATGTTGGGTTTTTGTTTTTTTCTGATCAATTAGATCAGATTTGTTTAAAACATAAATTATTTTTTTGTGCTGTTTTTCAATTTCTTTTTCTAACTCGAGATTTCTTGTATTTTTTATAAATCTTGCATCAAGAACTTCTAGGATTATGTCTGAGTTTTCCAGAATTTTTTTAACAAGCAGAGGATATTTTTGCCTTTGTTTTTTTATATTTTTTAATCTTTTTTCAGATCTTTTTTGTCTTTTTGTAGGCATACTAAAAAAAAGAAAAAGGAGTTTATGAATCTAGTGGTTTTTTATCAAGAAGAGTGTTGACTGTTCTAAAGAGGGCATCTAAACTATGCGGTTTTTGGAGATATTTTGTTTTTTCTGGAGCAATTTTTAATATTTGCTCTAATCTTTCACCGTGATGCTCTTGTGTCCTACCACTACGAATTATCCTCATTCCAGGATATTCGATTTTCTTTAATTCGATGCAAAGATTTATTCCATCCATGTACGGCATTTCTACGTCTGTTAAAACTAGATTTGGGAGACCTTCTTTTACAATTTTCATTGCTTCTAAGCCATTTTCAGCAGTTATTACTTCATAGCCTTTTCTTTTTAATGCTTCTTTGGTGACTTCTAAAAGAGCAGGATCATCATCAACTACTAATATTTTGTAAGCCATTTTTTATTCCTTGTATAGAAAGCTTCTTTTTAGATGTTTATAAGGGTTGTTGGGAATTGGTGGTTTTTATGGCCATATCCTAGTTCTTTCATAATCTCTTCTTTCTTTTTCATTCCATGTTTCTCGAGCTATATCTGATGCACTTGGAGAGGCCATTTTTTCCCACATCTCTTCTACCTGTTCAAGGGTAGTTTGAATATTACAGTTAAAACCAAAATCCCTTAAAAGAGGTAATATTTTTTCTAGATTTATCTCCTGAAATCTCTCAAATTTAACCTTTCCTATTAAATTAACTTTGCTAGGAATATCTTTGTAAACATCTACGTCTCTTCTTTTTTTAAAAAATAAACCGGTTTTTATTGTTCTTGTTCTTAACTTTTCGAACCTGCCTAGCCAAGTTCCAAGGTGAGGAAATAATGAAAGTTGGAATCCTCCTTCGTAAGGGCTGTAAAAGGCATGATCGTCGGCTGCAGCTACTTCAAGGTTTTCACTTAAAAAATATTCTTTGAGTTGATTAAGAATAAATGGCCCAACATAGAGTGGAACATTTACATCGGGTTTTTGGATAAAACAAGGCAAACTAATTTTTCCTTCATATACACAACGTGGATCTAACTTGTTAAATTTTTCATCTTTAAAGGGGATATTTTTTACCGCTTCTCCTGGAATCTGATGTTTTTCTTTGTAAAGGTTTATTTCCATATTCTTTGGACGGATAAACACTTTTTAAATCTTTTGATTATGTTACCACTTTATAGAAATAATCACGCCCCCACCGGGATTCGAACCCGGGTCACTGCCTTGAAAGGGCAGCATTCTTGGCCTCTGAACTATGGGGGCAAAATTAGTTATTTCTGAATATTGAAATTAGTTTAAAAATCCTCCGATGATTCTTATAAAATATAAATTAATTTATATATATTCAAGAATAATAATTTTTATAAAAGCCTTTTAATTAATTAAATTATGTTGTTTACTGAAGAAGAATTAGTTAGGTTGGGAATGAGTATTCGAAATATATTTGAATCTAGGCAAAGAATATCTTCCTCATCTACAGATAAGGAGAAGTTGGAATTAATGGAATTTTTACGTCAATACACGCGTCAATACTCTGAAGAATTCAGGAACAAAATTGGTCTTAGAGAAGATTTAATTTATAATAGACTCTTAAAAGAATAATATTTTAGAATTTTAATTTAATTAAAAATCAAATTTTTTTGCGTATTTTCCTACTAATGGGGTTTCTTTTAGTTTTCCAGATAAAGAGTTCACTAATGCAATTATCCATAGAATTATTAAAATAATCCATCCAATTGGCGCAAGAACCCATCCCAAAATTGGAACTATTCCGATTATTGAAACAATCACCCATCCAATGAATAAAACTAAACTTTGTTTTGCATAATACATCACATATTTATTTTCTTTTTTTACTAAGAGTGCTATAATAAATCCAATTATGCTTAGAAAAACTGCTAAAAACGCAAATAGCTTTGAATCATCCTCTTTTTTTGCAGGCTTTTTTTTCTTTTTTGCCATTGTTAAGATATATTATTTATTATTTTTAAATGTTTTTATTAATAAGTTTGTATTCAAATCTATTAAGAAGAATATGAACCCATATGGATTTGGAGTTTCACAAGTTCACTCTGCGTTGTCGAAGTGTCGTCAGCACAAACTAAAGTTCAAATCCCTTAAAAAAATATGAACCCACACGGATTTGAACCGTGGACCTCTGGCTCTCTCAGAAAATTCCGAGAGAAAATCAATTCTCACGAACCAATATCATATAAGACCAGCGCTCTAACCAGGCTGAGCTATGGGTTCTTTCTAATCCCCCTTGTTGCACTGTCCATGCGTGGCTAGCACAGAGCTATGGGTTCATATAATCTTTTTTAAGAAGCAGTGGTTTTAAATTTTTTCTATTTGTTTTGAAGGTAAATTTTTATACTTCTATTTTTTGTATAATCTATGTTAATTGGGCTTGTTGGAAAACCCTCTGTAGGAAAGAGCACTTTTTTTAAAGCTGCAACTCTAGCAGAAGTAGAAATTGCTTCCTACCCTTTTACAACAATAAAAGCTAATCACGGAGTGGGTTATGTAAAAGTAGAGTGTATTGATAAAGAATTTAACACTTCTTGTAATCCAAATCATGGGTTTTGTATTAATTCGCATCGGTTTGTGCCAGTTGATATGATGGATGTTGCAGGACTTGTGCCTGGAGCAAGCGAAGGAAAAGGACTTGGGAATAAATTTTTAGATGATTTAAGACAGGCAGATGTTTTTATTCATGTAGTTGATGTTTCAGGAACTACTGATGAATTAGGAAAACCTACAAAAGATTACAACCCTTGCAATGATGTGGACTTTTTAGAAGATGAGTTAAATAAGTGGTTTTATAACATTCTTATGAAAGTTTGGAGAGGATTTTCTAGAAAAATTGAGACAGAAGATCTTAGTCTCTCTGAAGCAGTCGCAAAACAATTTTCAGGATTAAAAGTTAAAGAAAAACAGGTTAAAACTGTTTTATTAAAATTGGCTCTTCCTAAAAAACCGAGTATGTGGAAGGAAGAACAATTAATTGAGTTTGCTTCTGAACTTAGAAAAGAGAGTAAACCACTCATTATTGCAGCAAATAAATGTGACCAAGAAAATGCTGAAGAAAATTTAAAAAAAATGCAAGAGAAATTTCCAGAATTAATGATTTATCCTTGTTCTGCAGATTCTGAACTTGCTTTAAGAGAGGCGACAAAGACTGGTTTAATTGAATATATCCCTGGAGAAAAAGGGTTTAAAATAATTGGGGAATTAACTGAAAAACAAAAACTTGCTTTGAATAAAATAAAGGAGAATGTTTTAGATGTTTATGGAGGCACAGGAGTTCAAGAATTATTAAATCTCTCTGTTTTTGATTTGTTAAATTACATCGCTGTTTTCCCTGCGAGTGCAAATAAACTTGCAGATAGTAAAGGAAATATTCTTCCAGATTGTTTTTTGCTTCCAAAAGGAAGTACTGCTTTAGATTTTGCATTTTTTTTACATACTGATTTTGGCAATAATTTCATTAAAGCAATAGATGCAAGAACAAAAAGAGCTTTGGGAAAAAGTTATGAATTGCAACATAGAGATGCTTTGGAAATAATCACTCGTTAAAAATAGAAAATTAATATGAAAATAAAAGTAAAGGCAAAACCTAATTCTGGAGAACAAAGTATTGATAAAAAAGAAGATTTTTATTCAGTCAAGCTAAAATCTTCTCCTGAGAATAATAAAGCTAATTTAGAGCTAATTAAATTTTTAGAGAAATATTTTAAAAAAAGAGTAAAAATAAAATCTGGTTTTAAATCTCCTAAGAAAGTTGTCGAAGTTTTTGGTTAAATTTAAATATGCCCTGGGCAGAGAATTTTGTAACCTATTTTTTCTAATTTTTTAAGTGAATCTGCCATCTCATCAGGAGAACTGTTTGGGAGATCTGTTCTCCCAACGCCTCTGTGAAAAAGCGTATCTCCTGAAAATAATACATTTTTGTGCAAAATACAAATGCCTCCTTTTGTGTGGCCGGGGGTTTTAATTATTTTAAAATCTTCTTTATTCAAAAGTTCTATATCTAAAATTTTTTTTGATTTAAAATCTTCTTTACTTCCATATACTTTGGCCTTTTTAAACAAATTAATATTTCCTGTGTGATCAAAATGATTGTGAGTTAAAATGACTTTGTTTATTTTTTCTGGATTTGTTTCGAGGTTTTTTAATTCACTTAATAACTCTTCTCTGTTCCATTCTGACCCAGTATCTATAATTAGAAA
>JAHJSW010000004.1 GCA_018830245.1 Nanobdellota archaeon
GCATCTTTTTTCTTTAATTTATACTTTAAGAAATCTTCATAATCAATTTTTGTAGCTATTCCAGGGGTATCAATCATCTTAAAAGTCATAGTCTTCCCTTTATACTCAATATTCACTTTTTCCTTGAATTGGATACTTCTTGTTTCATGAGGGATTTTACTCACGCTTCCAAGCTCTTCTCCTGTAAAATCCTTACATACTCTATTCGCTAAACTTGTTTTTCCTGCATTAGGAGGTCCGTAAAAACCTAGTTTTATTTTCTTTTTGTTCCTAAATATGTTTAAAAAAATTCTACTAAAAAAATTCTTTACAATTTTTATTACCATTTTATATAAATTCGTTACAGAGCTTTATAAAATTTATCTCACTCCAGTAGGCCTTTTATTCGCACCAGAAAATCTTTGAGGTCTATAAGTTTTCGGTTGAAAAGGCACCTGTTTTTTTGGAACATCTGTTTTCTTTCTTTTGAATTTGTTTAAAACTTTATCTATAGGAATCTCAAACATTCCTGTTCTTTTTCCAGCGTGTTTTCTCATAGCATATCGTATTTGTTCAGAGGTCCACCCTGATTTTTTTAATTTTTCCTCTATCTCCTGATTAGTCATCCCTCTTTTTTTAGCATTCTCAATATAATTAATTAAATTATATAAGTAATTTCTATTCTTAAATAAGTGAGTTTCATATTTTCTCTTATACCATTCCTGCATAATTATATACAAAACCAAACCAAAAAAGACTATCAATATTATTATAACAAAAATCCAGTTAGAAAATCCGTTTTTATTATCTCCTCCATCTTCTGAATCTTCTCTTAAAGATAATCTTCTTATCTCTGGAGATATAAAAAGTGGCAGGTTCATAAAATTCACTTCTTCTGTTGTTGAAAATGCAATTGAATTTTTTTCCTTTGTCAGGTCAATATAAACATATCCCGATTCTTCACTTTCTAAATAGTTTTCTTTAAATATTAATCCCTCTAATTTACGAAGAATTAAATATGAGTCATAATTAAGATTCTCTTCTTCTTTTATCTCTAATTCAAACACATACAATGCCGGTTCCTCAGATTCTTCATATTTGAGAGCAATTTCTTTGTAAGTTAATTTAGTCTCCATATTTTCTGAATTCCATAAAAGAACTGCTTCAGTGTATTTATCTCCTTTCCCAGAATCATACTCTCCACTGCCAATTGTTTGCAAGATGTTTAAATTAATATTTTCTTCTTCTGGATAAAAAGAAATAGAATTTGCTATAGTAGTTATTGTAATTGATTCTGGAATCTTTATTTCTAGTAATTTTTTCATAATTAAGTTATAATCTTCTTCAGTATATGCTGCTAAAAAATCTCTCTGAATTTGCTTTAATTCTTCATTAATTTCTTCTGTATCTAAAACAGTATTAATGCTCTCCTGGTAAAACACAGTAAAGTTTTCAATTTCTTTTTTAACATTCTCTAGGTTCTTCTGCATTTCAGCGAGTGTTTTGTTTATTATTTCTTCTGGAGATTCCACATAAACATTAAATGCTTTAGAAGAATTCAGCCCTTCAGAGTCTGATACAGTAACTAATAATTCATAAATTCCTGTTGATTCATAGGTATGAGTAACTTTATTAGTCGTGGTAGTAAGGGTTTTATTATCTCCAAAATTCCATTTGTAGCTAGTTATGTTATTATAGGCATCAATTTTTACAGTAAATTCAGTTGGATATGCTGAAGCAGTGGATAATGGAGTTAAATCTTTTATTATTGGAACTTTTTCTATAATTATTTCCTCTAACAACAATCCTTTATTATTTAAGCTCAGATTAAAACTAATATTCCCATAATTTGATGGAAGAGAAAAACCTCCTTCATTTAGGTAAAGTTTTTGAAAATTCGCATTTACTTTAGAAGGAATTTCTTCTAAATCATAAAGTTTCTTTTCAATTATTCCTGGCAAGCCTGTTTTTTCATAAACTATACTCAAATTGCTGAGAACTATGTTTTGATACTCTCTTGATTTAAATCTTACAGGGATTATGCATCCTTCAGAAGGGCAATTAACCCCAAATCCATATTTATCATCAAGATAATTCTTGATCATTTCCCCAAAATTTTCTCCAGAAATCAGAGAATTTTCTACTTTTATTGTTCCAATCTCATCAAATCTTTTTGATTCGCTAAAGATTTTATAAGCATTAGTTGCGTCTTTTACAGGATATCCTCTAAAACCACAGTTATTAGATTCATTTGTTGCAAAAGAGTATCCTTTTATTCTGTACTCTCCACCTCCACTATTAGAAGAGATACAAACATAATATTCTGCTGATTCTAATACTAAATAATCTATGCTACATGAGACTTCTCCTCCTTCTGAACTAATTTTATCTTTTTGCAATTCACAACTTTTTTCTAAATCTTCTCCTAATAAATTATAAAGAGACATTGTTATTTTTTTACTTCCTGAAACCTGTTCCTTTACCCATGCTCCAATATTAAACCCTGGAGATTCATAAAAACGAATTTTTTGGCAAAAAGGAACTTCGCTTATTGTTGTTTCATAAAGAGTGTTCCCTTCATTATAGCATCCGTAATTTTTTAAAAAACTACAACTTGAGGTAGTGGATTTAGTGTTTCCTATATCAAAGCTTCCGTCATTGAGGACATCAATTTTCAGTTGATTGTAGCAAGAGGTTGCAGCATTGCTCTGGATATTAAAAGTTACAGAGTTTATTGAAACCACTTCTCCTTCAAGTTTAAATCCAAGAATTTTAGATTCTCCTGGATTTAATTCAAAACTTTTTGTAGTGGTCGGATTAATAGAAGAATAATCAGAAGAGCAATCTGCTACAGTGCAAGAGTGAACAAAACCAGTATTTTTATTTAATAAATTTAAGAGAGTGATTGAATTCCCTAAAGAATCTTTGAAAAGAGAATTTGTAGGTTCATTATTAAGACTTAAATTGATCCATCCTCTTAAATTTTCTTGCGGAGCATAATATTTTTCTAAAGAATAAGCAGGTATGCCTGATTCAAAACTTGCAGATATTAAAGTTAAAGAAATTATCAATCCAAATAAAAAAAATAAATAAATCACACCTCTTTTTTTCATACCTAATTATAGAATTTTTATTTTATAAATCTTCTTAATCTTTTTTTCTTAAAATCATAAAAGTGTAAATTAGGGAGATTACAAAAAGTGTGAAAACAAGATTGTAAAATCCAAAAAACGGAAGTTTTACCTGTGCAGGACAAGGAACACTATTATATCCTTCTACGCATTGTTTAGAAATTCTTTTCCCACTCACTGAATCATATGGGTCATAACGATATGTTCCATCATAATTCACATAATCTCCACCATCAGGATTACTGCTTCCAAAATCATTATCTTCATCCCAATTCCATGTGGCTATCCAAGAGTAAGTTAAAAATCCATCATCACAGTCGTCATTTGTGTCTTCATTATAATAACAAGTTCCAATTGAAGGGAAAAGATCATAATTTGGAGACTCTCCTCCAGTACATAATTCTGTTTCAAGTTTACAGTCATCTCTACAAGACAAGGTTCCTCCAGTGAAGTAATCAAAGTAGTTACAATTTGTTATTGGTCCCCAATTACTTCCATCACAATGTTCACCAGCATCAATTATAGTATCTCCGCACTCTCCTCCTTCTCCTCCAGTACATAAACGAGTATTAAACTTACAGTCACTTCCACAAGATAATGTCCCCCCAGTAAACTGATCAAAGATAGAGCAACTAGAAATATTCCCCCAATTACTCCCCTCACACATTTCTCCAGTATTAATCTCTCCATCTCCGCAAGTACCAGTAGTCCCTCCAGTACATGAATTAGTATTAAACTTGCAGTCACTTCCACAAGACAATGTCCCTCCAGTAAACTGATCAAAAATAGAGCAACTAGAAATATTCCCCCAATTACTTCCATCACAATGTTCACCAGCGTCAATTATTCCATCTCCACACTCTCCTCCTTCTCCTCCCGTACATAAACGAGTTTCAAACATGCAATCATTTCCACAAGATAATATTCCTCCAGCAAATTCATCAAAATCAGAGCAATCTGTTAAGTCTCCCCAATTACTCCCATCGCATTGTTCTCCTGCACTGATTATTCCGTCTCCGCAAGAATCTCCAAATGCAGTCCAACTAGGAGAACACTCTTCTGTATTACTATTCCATCCACACTCACAGCTATAACTTCCCTCTCCGCAAGTTATATCTGAGGGAACACTATTAGTTGCAACTGAGCAAGAATCACTTTCACACATAGTTGAAGTTGTATAATCCATACAACGATTAACACTTGCACAGGTTCCTTCAGAAATTGTTAAAATTAATATCCCACTTGATTTAGTATTTGCTAAAAAGTAAAATTCATACTCATCTCCTTCCCCAATTCCTGCAGCATTATCAATATCTTGTTGAGTTGGAGTCCAGGTAACTTCAACTTTCCCAGCAGCATCCACTGTTCCAGATAATGCATTTGCTCCAGTTCTTATCTCATCATTACTTGCAAAATCATCTTCATAAATTTCAAAATCTATATTTGTTCCCTGAGATAATCCTGTATTTATTAAAACTAATTTTATCTGAGTGCTTCCTAAAATAGCACTTATACTACTTATTGCCTGATTATTTATATTTGCCCAGTAAGCTGATTGCTCTGCAGTACAACTTCCATCAATATACTCTCTTCCCGCACCACACACACCACTACAACAGATTTTGACACTATAATTTCCTGCACTACCAATATGCGCATTTGTATTACTTGTTAGTGAGAGAATCTCAAGCTCTCCAATTTCACATGAATTTGTTCTTCCAGCACAAACAAAATCTTCATAACAAATTGATTGATTATAATTATTTAAAGAAGGAATCTCTGCATGAGCATTTGTAATTGACGAAAGTTTAATAATTTTGTTTGTTCCAGTACATGCAGTGTCGCCTGCGCCAAAATCACAACACAAGACATAATTATAATTTTCAGAACTTGCGATTTCTCCATGGGCATTTGTAATAGAACTTAGTCCCATAAGAATATCATCACTGCAAGAACTTCTTTCAACGATTCTACAACTCTCTGCAGATGCAAATCCGATTAAGATGAATATAAATAAAAAACAACCTAAAGTAAACCCCCTTTTTTTGAATCTCATTATAATATTTTTAGTAGATACTGATTTATAAATATTATTCTTTTACTGTATATGGTAATTAACCAATCATCACGGCAATAGGTTTAAGTTTTGCAATTTTTTCACTGATTTTTAGATTATGACTCACTTTTATAACTTCTTCAATATCTTTGTATGAGAGTTCAGATTCTTCAATTGTTCCTTTAAAACTTCCTTCAAGAACAACTCCCTTGTCTTTTAAGATTTTTTTAATTTGTTCTGGTTTTAGGGTTTTGTGCGCCCATGCTCTACTTTGTGATCTTCCTGCTCCGTGAGCAGTAGAACCAAAACTAATTTCTTCTGCTTTTTTTGTTCCTGCTAAAATAAATGAAGGAGTGCTCATGCTCCCAGGGATAATTACTGGTTGCCCTGTTTTTTGGTAAATTTTTGGGATTTCTGGATTTCCTGGACCAAAACTTCTCGTAGCTCCCTTACGGATTATAAGAACTTTTTTTCTTTTTCCATCTATTTGATGTTCTTCTATTTTTGAAATATTATGCGCAACATCATAAAGAAGGCTGGTTTTTATTTTAGGAAAATGCTGTTCTAAAAGTTTTGATATTTTATGCATAATTACTTGTCTATTACAAAAGGCAAAATTAACTGCACACTTCATAGCAGAAAAATATTTTTTTCCAAGTTCGCTTGTTATTAAAGCATATCCTAACTCTCTGTCTGGAAAATTATGTGAACCATATTCTTTTTCTATTAATTGAATATAATCTGAAGCAATTTGATGTCCTAATCCTCTGCTTCCGCAATGAATCATAAAACAAATATAGTCTTTTTTTAATCCAAATAATTCTGCAATTTTTTCATTATATATCTCTTCTATCACTTGGATATCAATAAAATGATTCCCTGCTCCTAATGTTCCTAGTTGTGAGAGTCCTCGAGAAATTGCTCTTTCTGAAACATCTGCAGGGTTTGCTCCCTGCATTCTTCCATTTTCTTCTGTTCTTTCTATATCTTCTTTTGTCGCCATTTTATTCTCAAGTGCCCAGTAAGAACCTTTTGTTAAGACTTCTTTAATAGTTTCTTTAGAATATCTCTCCCCTCCTCTTCCTACTCCAGAAGGAATTGTTCTCTTTAAATCATGCAAGATTTTTTCTCTTTTTGGATGAAATTCATCTTTTTTTATATTTGTAATTACTACTCTTACTCCGCAATTTATATCAAAACCCGTTGCTCCAGGAGAGATTACTCCTTTTTTCAAGTCAAATGCGGCAACCCCTCCAATAGGAAACCCATAACCAAGATGCATATCACTCATTCCAATAGGATATTTTAAAACTCCCGGGAGTTTAGAAACATTTACTAGTTGACCCAATGTTCCATCATCTGTATCATTAAATAATTTTTCAGATAAAAAAAATCTTACTGGAACATTCATCTCGCCTTTTTTAGGAATTTCATAAATATATTCAGAAATCTTTTTTACTTCCATTTTATTATATGTAGAATACTCTTTATATTTCTTATTGAAAGGTTGAAAAAATCAAGGACAAAAGTTTTATAAAACTAAGAAGTATTTTCATACTTGAGAGGTGAATAAACCTCAATAATTCTTGAGGGAGTATTAATAAAAATGAATACAGATGAGATTTTATCCTACTGGGAAGGATTATGGACTAAGGACGACTATTATGTTTATCATGATATCTCCTTAAATACTGATGGAATATCGCAACTATTACTAACAGCCCTTAAGTTCATTGATGAAGGCAGTACACTTCTTGAAATTGGTTCTGGTCCAGGAACTAGGTCAATTCCTATTGCTAAAGATAAAGGTTTACAATTAACATTAGTTGATAAGCTTGAAAGTGCCCATAATATAGCTAGAAAAAGAGCAGAGAGGTATGGGGTTCAATGTGGTTATGTAGTGGGAGATGCAATTGCCTTACCTCTTGAAAACGAATCTTATGATGTTGTTTTATCTATAGGGTTGAACGAACATTTTTTTGGTACAAATAGGTACAATGTTTTTTCTGAAATGCATCGAGTTACAAAGAAAGGAGGTAGGACAGTGGTAATAGTACCAAATAAATATGGGACAATAAGGTTAGAACAAGTTATAAAAGAGGCAAATGGAACTTGGATGTTTGGACCAACAGACTTATTCAATCATAAAGAATTAAAAGCAGCGGTAGAATCTTTCAAATTTTCTCACATTGAAATGTATGGGGTTTCTGCAATAACGTCTTTTGTCAGATTGTTACCTCAAAAAATGCAAAGAGCTATTTTTAAGAATGAAAAACTATGGACAACACTAGTGAACTTGCCAGGCAACTTTGGTGTCAAATCAAACACAAACAAATATTTTGGAGAGGAGATTATGGCTGTAGGTTATAAATAACTTTCACTTTTTTCTTTTAATCACTGTTATGTGTTTTTTCTGAAAGAAAAAATCGCCGAAGGCCGCGATATGATGCAGAAACCTTTTTTATTTTAGCAATCTAAAATTTGATGTTGCAATAATACCAATTCCTACAATACCAATTATAGCACTTACAGATGATGAAAGAATTCCTAAAAACAACAATACTCCTGCAGTTAGTGCTATAATAATTCCTGCTACAAACAAAACTAGACTTATTGTTTTTTTGTTCATCTTATCAGATTATTCATGAAGTTTATAATTTTTTCGTTTAAAAAAGACTTTGAGTAATATTAGACCTAACTCCTTTTAATCGAAATTAGTTTTCTAAAACCTCTTTTTCAAGTTCTGCTAAAATCTGTTTTACCCTAAGTCCATCTACTCCTGCAATTCCTACAGTAAGAGAGTTATTATCTTTTGGGCTTTCACGAATATATATTCCGTGCCCATTATAGAAAAAAGCCAACTCTTTTACTAAAGAAGAGTCTTTGATTAATAGACATGTTGCTCCTTCCCCTCCTAAATATCTCTCTAAATCTTTTGCCCCTTTGTGGGCGCTTCCATTATAACTCCTAAGAATATGAGCCATTAAGAGTTATTTTTTAAATCTTTTATAAATATTGTTATTCTTCATCACTCTTTTAAACATCAACAACAACCTGGCAAACATATCCTTTTTTTTCTTTTTTTACAAACATCTCGCTGTAAGTTATAGCTTTTATATCATTTGTAAATTTATATTTTTCTGAAGAATCTCCTGTGAGAGTTGCAGTAAGTTTGAACTTTTTTGAATTAATCTTAATCTCTTTTACATTATTAAATAAAAAGTTTTCAGCATCTAGAAGATATAAAAATTCTTCTAAAAAATTATAAAGAAGAGATTGAATATCTCTTCCCTGAATTTCAATTTTTTTTGTTTGAGAATCCTTAATTTTTATTTTCCCACTAATAATTTCTTTTAGAGCTAGTGCAGAATTTTTAAAGACTTCTTCTAAACTTTTTCCAAATGATTGAAATTTTATATCTGCAGTATGTTCAAGAAAATTGAATTTTTTATTTTTTTTAATCATTCATCCAACAAAATATTTTTAATTGTCGTGGGTTAAAAGATTCTAGTGTCGCCATTATTGCAACTGATTGCGCATAGATTTCTTTTTCAGTACCTTCTTCCATTAGACAGTCAGCAGTAACTTCGCATATTTTCCCAATGCACTTCATATAATTTGGAGCTCTTTCACTAATTTTTTCTTTGATTGTTAATGGAAATTCTTCATCTTCCCAATCTACTGGGAGAAGACTTTTATCTACTCCTAGAATATCTGCTCTGAGATTATCATCTAATTCTATCTCTCTTAAAATTGCAATTTCTGTCTGGTAAACTTTTAAGGAGATATCTCTTTCACTAATCTCTTGCTTATTTAAAAGAATAAGGATAACACCTGTTATTAACAAAATTGCAACAAATGCTTCAACTATCCTAATCCAACCTTTTTTATCTTTTACCATACTCTTATTGTGATAAATCCAAAATTTATTCCTCCTCCTTCTTTATCTATATATTGAATTGGGATTTCTTCTGCATAAATACTTGTGGAAGGAGCATTTTTATTCATTTCTATTATCGAATCATTATTATATTTAAAAACAAATCCAAATTCATTTCCAGAAGGGAATCCCAGCTCTTCTTTCCAAGAATTATAATTTTCTAAATCTTCCATTAGTTCTACTGTTTCAATTATTTTTTCTTCAAAAATATATTTTTCTGTTCTTGTAAGACCAATTGTATAATCTGAAGAAGATATTAGGGTGCATCCTGTTTCAGTCTCTCCCAGAGAAGTTCTGATATTTCCATAATATATCTTCAAAAATCCATCAAAAGAATCTCCCACATTAATTATTATGTCTTTATTTGAAATAGAATAATTTAAAATTTGACTAACACTATTTCTAACTAACAATTCTTCTCCATCAATTATTTCTTCAGTTCCATCTTTTATTTTTATACAATTTTTGTTTATCTGAGGAATAATCTTCATTGTCATTGAGGTTAAATTATCTGATAATTTGCCTTCTAATTCTTCTTTTAAAAAATTTATTAAGTCTTGTTTATCTCTCTGATTTCTGATTGTTGGTTGCAAAATACTATACAAAAAGATTAAAAATGTTATAAACACTACAAAAGACAAAACAACTCCTACATGTGATCCTTGTTTATTCTCTATAAATCTTCTCATTTTATGATAATATTATATTTGCTCCAGCAGAAACTAAAAAAGAAGCCAGCATTAAAGTAAATGAATGTTTTATTCCTGGTTTGAGGTGTCCTTCTGAAAGTTTTCCAATAGTCAGTCCACTAAAGAATCCTTGGATTAAAAGCAAGTATAAAAAAGCTCCTGAAATTTCTTTTTGGCTTATTGTTTCTCCTCCGCCAATATTTAAAAATCCTGTTCCCTGTCCTTCTAAGTTCGCTCCTACTTCTGCTATTCCTGCAATCATCGGCAATATTTTGAATTGCATAACTAATATAATAATTATAAAAATAAAAAAGATAATATACCCTTGCACAACAAGAGAGGAAATTGTGGCTTTTCTCTCTTTCTTTAATTTATCAGAGATAGTAACGGCTTCAGCAACAGATTCAAGAATTGTTCCTATTTCTCCTCCTGCTTTTTCTGCCTGGCCAATTAAAGTAAGTGCCCTTGAAATAGATTTATTGCTTATATCATTTGAAAATACTTGAAATGCCATGCTTAACGGAATTCCGAATTCTATCTGGTTTGCTAATTTTCTTATGTTTCCACTTAAAACTCCGTAAGATTTTGATTTTACATTTATTATGCTTTTACTTATAGGAGTTCCAGTTTTTACACTTTCTACTAAATTTCTAGTGAATTCTAAGAACATTTCTTCTTTTTCAGTTGAGATTCTTGTTTCATAAATAATGCTCACAACAAAAGGAAGAGTGCCAATTACAATTCCTATCCCCAAAACAAGAAAGAAAAAAGTTGTTTCAATTAAAAATAAAGAAGAAAACATAATTATCAATGAAATTACCATGCCTGTCCAGTGAATTTTTTTGATTTCCATTATTCTGAAGGTTGTTTTAAGTATAAAAAGGTTAAGAAGAGAATGTTTATAACTGAAACTCCTAATACCATTATAACTGCGATTGCTGTTGTACTAAGACTAATTCCTAAACCACTAATTTTCATCATAATTAATAAAAGCATCAAAATCATTGGAGCAGCTATAACCACGCTAATATAGATATCCATAAATGTTTCTGCAAATTTTGTATACTTTTCTCTTTCAAGCCGATGCTCAAAAAGCAAACTTTGAGATCTTTTATTAAAGAATTCTGGAAGATCTCCTCCTGAATTTATCGTAGTTGCAAGACCGTTAAATAATTCTGCAAGTTTTTTGCTAGAACTATTACGCGCCCCGTTTCTTAATGCAGTAACTAAATCATACCCATAGATATTGATATCATTTATTAATTTAGTGAACTCTTTTTGTAAGTAAGGATACTCTCCTGTAGAAATTATTATTCGAAAGATTTTACTTGGATCTATCATTGAGCCTGAAATTGCAGCCATATGTATTGTTGCAAACGGAAGTTCGTTGTTAATTCTTACTTCTGTAGATTTTTTTTCAAAAGAAGGGTAAAAAAACATAAATATTAATGTGATTAATGGAACTACGAATAAAATCCAGAATATTTTTCCTGCTCTAATCAAAAGGTTTTCTTTTACTACAGTTATAAATGGAAGTTCTGCTCCAAGATTAAAAAATAGAAAAAATAGAAAAATAAAGACTCCTACAATAGACGCAAGAAGTGTAGTGAATAAGATCACTGAGATATAACTTACAGAGATAAATTGCAAATTTGATTTTGTTAAATCCTCTTCCAATGTTCTAAACATCTTATTTTTCACAACTGAGAGAGACCATTTAGAAAAAAGTTTGTTTGAGAGATTTATGTATTTGCTTGGTTTTTTCAACCTTTCTCTTTTGATTTTTTTATCTTTTTTTTTCAATCTTTTTAGAGTTATTTTTTCAAGTTTTGATAAATTAGTACTCTCTTTTGAAAGACTTTTTTTTAAAATAATTTCTTGTGGCAATTCTTTGCTTGGAACATATCCTTTTTCTATCAAATCCTCTTCTTTATCTGGATTTAATTTTTTTGCAAGAACAAGTTCTTTTACTTTTTTTGGAATAGAGTTATTTGTTTTTTTTAAAAGATTTTTTAATGATTTTATTTGAGAAGAGATCATTTCTCTCTCTTCTGGATCTGAGGTTGTTTCAGAACTTTCTAAGAGATGATTTATTTCTTCTGTTATTTTTTTCTCTTTTAAGGCTATTTTTTTCAATTCATCTATGTTGGATTTTTTTTTCATTCTACATATTCAGATATTTTTTTTTGTAAGTGGAAGATAAATTTTTTTGTATTGAGAAAATTTTCATACTCTTTTTGTTCATAGTACTCCTCTAGTTTAAAAATTGCCTCATTGAGTGTTTGGACTAACTGATTAAGAAATGAAATCTCCTCTTTTTTCATAGTGAAATTAAGGAAAATACGTTATTAAATATTTTGATTATTCTACTCCGAATTTTCTTAAAAGTTGTTCTGGTTTTTTATAGTACTCGTTAATTGTGTCTTGAACTCTTTTAAATTCAAAAATTTTTTGTTGATAAATTTTATAAATTAATTGAACTCTTCTTCTGAATTCTAATTCGATTTCCTCCATGCGTATACCATATCTTTCTGATATTTTTTCAAAAATCTTGCTATTTCTTTTAAAATAAAATTTATTGTCTGAAGGGTTCCAGGTAAAAGGAGTGTTTGTTCTGGCGATTCCTTTAGAATCAACATTAATTATTTCAACAATGCTTCTGAGTTTTCTGGTCTCTTGCTTATTCACAATTGCGTGAGTCATGATGCAAACGCAATCAAGAACATTTAATAGAGTTGGAGAAAGTTCAATTGGTGGAGTTTCTAGTCTTTTTATTACTGTATCTACAGAGTCTCCGTGCATAGTGCTTATTGAAGAGTGTCCTGAAGCCATCCCTTGAAATAAAACATATGCTTCTTTTCCTCTGACCTCTCCCACGATTACATAATCTGGATTTTGTCTAAATGAACTTCTTAATAATGTGAATAAATCTATCTCCCCTAGTTTTTCTACACCAGTTGCCCCTCTTACAACACTTGGAAGCCAGTTCTCTCTAGCAAGATTTAATTCTCTAGTATCTTCTATACTCACAACCCTTGCTTCAGGGGGGATAAAAAAAGAAATCGCGTTTAAGAGAGTAGTTTTTCCAGAAGAGGTTCCACCAGTTATTAAAATATTCATTTTGTATTCTACTAACAACCAGAGATATGCTAACATTTCTGGACTTAAGGTGTTAAATGATAATAATTGTGGAGGAGTCCACGGAGTTTTTGTGAACTTTCTTATTGTAAATGTTGGTCCCTTGCTCGTGATATCTTTGGTATATGTTGCATTAACTCTGCTTCCATCAGGTAAAGTTCCATCTAGAATAGGGTTTGCATAAGAAACATATTTTCCACATCTCTGAGAGAGCTTTTCAACAAAGCTTTCTAATTTTGAAATTTCATTAAACACTATATTTGTTCTAATATTCCTGTAAATTCTGTGAACAATATAAATTGGAGTTTCTGCACCATTACATTCAATATCTTCAACAAAGTAATCTCTCAATAAAGGTTCTACTTCATTAAATCCAATAAAATCTCTGCATAAATAATAATATATTTTCTTATAGCTTTCATAAGAAAGTTTTACTCCTAGTTCAACTGCCAAAATCTTAAATCTCCTATCAATATAGTCCATGAGAGCGTTTCCATCTTTCTGGACAACTGTTTCATGCTCAATTATATTTTTCATAGCAGAAATCATTTGTTCTTTGCAAACTGTTTCTTCTTCATTTAATCTAGGTTCTTCTATTTCATATGCTAATTCATAAGTTCTTGAATCCCAATAAATATGCACAAAAGCAAAAGGTTTTATTAAGCAATATCTCACGTTAATTTTTGTTTTGTCTTTTATTTTTTGTAATGGGGGAATTTTTGGAGAAAAATCTATTTCTACTCTCGGGTAATCCTGAATACTTTGTTCTTTTGGCATTTTAATTAATTACTATATCTATATTTGTTTTGTTATTAATTTTTCCTTTATTTGAAATAAATATTTTGTAAGGAGTTGAAGCTTTGCTTAATGTTTTTAGTTCATCTTTTCCATTGTAAGTGATGTTATACTTCCCCCCGTAATTACTAGTAAGAGTTATTACATTGTACTCTCCGATTTTTTCAGTATTTATAATCACACTTCCAGAGGTGATGTTTTCCCCTGGTTGACTATATGTATACCTGCTATTGTCTATTTCAAAAATGAGCTTATCAGAAACTCCATCTATTTCTAAAGAACCTTTTCTTACTCCTAACTCTATTACTCTTTTATTTCCTGCTCCTCCCTGGACAATTGAAATAAGAATCATGTTTATATCTTCTAATATACCTCTGCTCTGTTCAATAACTGTTTTATCCCGTATCTCTTCTATTTTTGGTTTTGCAACAGAAAGAACTGCTCCAATTATCATAAAACCAATTAATGTGTATATAACTGTCTCAACCCAAACTTGCCCTCTTGTCTGGATTAAAGGCAGACAAGTAGAGATTCTATCCCCCCTCCTTTTTTTCATAAACGTTTAAATAGAATTTAGTTTAAAAATTCTTTGATTAAAATTATATCGAAGAGGAGCAAAAATCTATTTCTTCTAGTGAATCAGAAATATCACATTGATTTCCATCTATTATTGGAGAGATTTTAACTGAATCTGGTTTAGAACTAAATTCACTTGTAGAATATGTTAAACCACTATTTTTCCCAGGAACAACTAAAGTATTTGAATTAGAGGGATAAGAAACTATGTTTGGAATAGTTGTGCTAGCATTCATAATTGTATAACTTTTTATCAGAGAACTCCCCTCTATGATTACCACTACTCCATCTAAATCAACATCCCCTACATTTACTGAAAAGCGAAACTTTTTTTGCGTATCATCATAGCAAGTATATCTGCTGTTAATTGACACTTTTCCAAAATTCCCAAAACAGGATTGTGTCGTTTCAATCTGGCTTGTCATTAATTTACTTATTACTGCCCATACAATTGAGGTTGCAACCATTACTAATGCAATCATAATAACTACAGTAACAACCCCTGATATCCCTCTTTTATTTTTTATCATTTTAGAAATTATAATAAAAGTTCATATCCATGCCTCTCTTCGCACATATATGTTTTTTCTCCTTTATTTGAAGTTCCAATTAAAACAGGAATTAAAACTATTTCTTCTGCTCCACTCACTTCACTACTAATATCTCCAGAAAAGGTTCCTCCCTGGTCTAATCCTGCAGAAGGCCACTCATTAGAAATATCTCCTAAATTTACTGTTTCATAACTCCCTTCTCCAGAAATCTTTATTTTCATCCCAAAAATTGGAACATTTCCTAGATTTGAAATATATAACTCCCCATTAGAATAACTTGCATCAAAATCAACATCATCACAAACAAGTTCTATGTTTTTACCACTAAATTTAGTGATAGCCTCTCTACTCATTTCATTAAACCATAAGAAAATAATAACTGCAATTACAACTACAATTGCGATTAATAATACTGTTGCTATTACCGGCGATATCCCTCTTTTATCTTTTAAACTCATTTTATATTATTAGTCAATTTCTCTTTTTAAATTCTTTTATTCTCTACCCACATATTATGCTTTCTTTCACTTTAGAGTTCCCACAATTGACAAGTCTCATCTTGTTCTCTTCTCCCTGATATCTAACTGGAGTTATTTCTAAAGAATAAATTGTGTCATTTAGATTAAAGTAATTTGTTTTCTCCTGATTTGGTTTTAAAGAATTAAGAGAGAGATAATCAAAGATTATTGCATTTCCCTGAATCTGATTTGTTTCAACTACGCTTTGAGATAAGTCTAATGTAGCTAGCTCTTGATCAGGTTTTTTTGTGGCGTGAATAAAATATCCCGCAATATTAAATTGCCCGTTATTTCTGAGAGTTAGATTTAATTGAGTTCCAGAACACTCCAAATTTTTAATATAAATGGATACTTCCTCAGGGCAGGTAAGAATATCTTTTGGTACATATGATCTCATCCATTGATAAATCACAACACTCATGATGATTGCAATTGTTATGAGTAAAACATAACCAATCATAATACTTACTGCTTTTTTATTTTTTTTCATAAAGCCACCTTAACTATTAGTTGTAACATAACTTTCTTCACCAATTTGTTGAAATATAACAAAATAAAAATTTTCACCAGATTTTATTTTAAAACTATACTCTACCTCGTTTATTATTATTGTTACTCTTCTATTTGATATGTCGATTTCAAAATCTTCATGCGAAACTTTTTCTGGTTCTCCACTAACACTAGTATATCTATAGACTTCAATCTCATCAATTGTTCCAACAATAAAATAAATTTCTATATCTTCTCCAGCATATTCATCAAATAAAACAGTGAATTGTTCGACAATTGCGTCAAACTGGTCTGGATTCATTGTCCCGTAATCAAGAACTTTTGCACTCTCTATCCCTAACTCTTCTGATAACTCATCTAGTTCAATAGTCACGTCTTTTTTAAAATAATTAGAAGTAGTTGATACCCCTAAAATAACTGCAACAATTATAATTGCCGCAATAAGATAAAATTGTCCTTTTTTATCACCTTTTAACATATAGAATTATTTCTTTTTTTGTTTATTAATGTTTTGATATGAATTAATCATATATCTGAACTATCTGAGGGCTAATCCAAGTGAATCCTTTTTTTGTTTATTAATTTTAATCAATTATGCAATTTTCTAATTCAGAAGGTTCAGCATCCCTCCACTCATAGGTAAATAGAACTTCTAAGTCAATTTCCTCTTTTTTCCCTGTTTCTAAATCAAGCAACTCTACTATACCCTCCTCATTATATCTATTATTCTATAAACTCCTACAACTTCTTTTTCTCCGTCTTCTTCGTAAATATATGCTAATTTCCGACCTGCAACTGCATTAAGAAAATACTCTTTAATAGTTGGCATTTCTTATTCTATCCTTCTTTTTTTCAAAGAAGCTTCAAAATCAGGTATTTCTTTTTCTATCTCTTGAAAAATTGAGCATAATTCATAATTCCTATTTCTACATGTTTGACAAGGAGTATAAAGTACAGCTCCAGCAGTTCCTAGACGAGATGGTGAATAAGGACAATACTCTTCATCCTCTTTGAAAGCGGATGATAGTTCTCCTTTGCCAGTTCCTGTTCCTCCTCCCATCTTTCCTTTAGTTTCTCCCCCTTTATAAGAATTATTATCTTTAGAAATCTATATTAAAGTAGACTCAGAGGTTTGCTTCAAGATTATCAAAAAGCTACCTTTATTCTTCCTCGGTTCTGCTACCTGTTAAGCACCTTAACAAATGTTTAGGGCTGCTCCGATCAAGGTCTGACCCGTTTCGCATATGCAAGATCAAAACAGACAAAACGTCAACGTCCAAACAAAGACTCCCTGACGCACTCGTCACGCCCCTCCTTGCAGTCTGCCATAAAGCCCGTTTGCAATCAGCAGAGGGCTAGCCTGCCAACCTAGTCTACGTCAATAAACACTTAGAACACTATTTAAACATTTTGTTTAAGTTTTTTAATTAAAATCCTCTCATAAAAGTTTGTAATACTTTAATAGAGAAAGGAGGTTCTTCTTCCATGTATTTTAAATATTCTCCCATCTTTATTACATATCCTAGTTCTTGTATGTTCATAGAAGAAATGCCAACCAATTTACCTTCTTCATCTACCACCGGCGTTCCAGAATCTCCGCGAATTAATGAAAGGTTTGTTCCAAAACTTTCCATGGTAGGAAAAAATGGATTAAGTTTGGGGGAAAATCCATCTTCGTCGATGATGATTGCCGGCCTTACAATTATCCCTTCTCCTCCAGGGCTCCCAATATGAAATACTTTCTTCCCGAGATTTAAATTTGTATTTATTCGGCATGGAAATTTTGGAATTTGCTTTAATAAATTTTTAGGCAAATCATATATTGCCATGTCTGTTTTCTTATCTGTTAGTCCTTCGGTTAACTCTGTCCCATAAACTGTAACCTTTTTCGTTCTGAGTGGAACATCAATGCTCATAAAACGTCCTTCAAAATCACTCATTACTTCTTTATCTAATCCAACAATATGTTCGCAAGTTAAAAAGTAAGGCCCTACTCTAATACCATACCCTTTCTTTTCTTTTTCTTTTCCATTTTCTTGAATTCCTCGGGCGATTATTGGATGAACATGGTTAGGCAATTCATGATATATCTTATTCCTTAAATGATCTTTATATGCTCCTTCACAAACATCTGCTACTTGTTTTCCTCCAAGAATACTCAATGCCGCTGTATACATAAATGTTCTTCTATCCCAGTCTTTTGCCATTTTATTATTTAACTAAACAATCTAATTATAAACAGAACAACTAATACAAGAAGAAGAGCTATAATTCCAATTAAAAATATCCATGGAAGAAGATTTAAAACTGTTCTTAAAAAGCTTTGACTTGCATTTTTAGAATCTAGATTAAGAATTGCGTTACTTTGTAAATCAGCAGTCTCGCTACAACCCATTCTTTCTGCAGGTCGATTATATGAAACTCCGCACATTTTAGTATCAACGCAATTTCTTATTTTTATTCCGCCAACACATTCACTCCATAAAGAACAATCCCATTCAGGAGTACAACTGCTTGAGCTTCTAGAACCGCCACCATTTATCTCACTAATGCAAATACTTGAGCATCCATCGCCACCTACACTATTTCCATCATCACACTGTTCATTTGGGAGTTGAACAATTCCATCTCCACAATAAGTGCCTGGTACTGGATTTGGAAAGATATCAAACACTCCATCTCCATCAAAATCAGGATCATCTCCATTTAAGATTCCATCTCCATCCATATCTTCGTCATCAATATTAATTATTCCATCTCCATCAATATCTCCATTAGGATCAACAGTATCAAATGGTTCGTCTAAGATTCCATCCCCGTTATAATCTGGGTCATCTCCGTTAAGTATTCCGTCACCATCAATATCATCATCACTTATGTCTGGAATTCCGTCACCATCAGTATCTTCATTCTGGCAAGTTGAAGAACAACCATCACCATTTACATTGTTACCATCTTCGCACTGCTCTCCTGTTTCAAGTACACTGTTTCCGCAAACTCCTGTTATTCCCTCAAGTAAACAGTTTGCAGTGCACCCATCACCATTTACATTATTACCATCATCACACTGTTCACCAGTTTCTAGAAAACCATTACCACAAACAGGACCTACTCCTTCAATTACACAAGTTGAAGAACAACCATCACCATTTACATTATTACCATCATCACACTGTTCACCAGTTTCTAGAAAACCATTACCACAAACAGGAC
>JAHJSW010000005.1 GCA_018830245.1 Nanobdellota archaeon
CTATGAAACCCCAAAAGTCAGAATCGTTGCAGAACCCGGAAGATCCCAAGTTCGACTCTTGGCGAAGGGATACATTTTTTCAAAATGTATGCCACGAAGATTATGCTAAAGCAAAAACCTTCGGAGGGATTTCATCCCCCCTTCTTTGTTACCTTAATTGGTCTTATTTGAAAAACAAAAGTTTAAAAGTTTGTATATCTTAAAATTTAAAAGAAAGGCATTAAGGGATTAACTTGAATACAAAACAAGCGACCCCCTTAATGTTGTGTCCTTTTTTCTCACATATGAGTATTATAAAGTTCTTTGAATTTCATTAGAGATAGGATTGACTTTATTAATAAAGACATTCCAACCTGAATAATTTTTCATAGTTTCAATAACATTTCTTTTAGATAATAAAATTTTATTTATCAAATTTAAATCTCTCTGTTGTAGGTAGTGGTTAATCCACCTTATAGAATCATAACTATTCAATCCTTCGCTTACAGAAATATTATCCATAAAATTATCTGTTAAACTAAATCCATGCCATTCTTTTTGGGAGAGAGATTTTGTAAATTTCTTTTCTTTAATATCATATAAAAAATAATCACTTGCTTTTTTATTCATCATCTTCTCAACAGATTCTGGAGACATCATTCTTGGAAAATATGCTTTTTCTGAAAAAATATCTCCTGCAAAACAACAATAGGCAAATGAACCAGCAATATAAGAGTGGTTTGTTAAAATCTTATTATAATCTAAGTAAACAATTAATGAAATATTATCTCCAACATTAAAAGAAGAATTTATTGAATTTATTATTGAGAGGTTTGTTCTCTCTAAAATGTTACTTATCCCATAAGAGCAAATTCCAATTAATTCTGAATTTTTTAATTCATATTTTATTAATTTTTGGAACTCATCAATATTAAGATGTTTAGAAGAAAATATAGGAATTAACTTTTGATTTTCTTCAAGAGATTCAATCGCTTCTTTTCTTTTAATTTTCCATTCATCAAGAGAAGCAGTAAGAGGGATACAATACTGAATTATTTTAGATTTTAACTTTAATTCTTGAAAATCAGTTTTTGCTTCTTTCCAATTAAGATTATTCCATTGTTTTTCATTTCTTTGTTTATAGGGGATAAATATTCTATCATATTTCTCTGAATGTTCTGTTGCTTTTTTCAATCCTTTAAATTCCCATTCTTCCTCTTTATTATCCCAATTTATATGAAAAGTTTGAAAAGGGGAATTAAAAACAGATTTTCCATGATTTAATCTTTTTCTCTCACAAGAATAGATACCATTTGAAACAGATAGTTTTCGGTTAGTAAATTCTCCTTTATCTGTGATTATCTTTTTCATTACAAATCTTGATTCTTTATCTACTAATTCAACTTTAACTTCTTTAATTTTCATTTTGCACTAATTCCCTCATAATTATATTTGGTTCTTTTATAGTATAAATTTTTTTCCTTAAATCTTCACTACTTGGTTTTATTTCTATCCATTCTGCTTTTTTGAGTTCATTTAAAAAAACACTTATTGTATTTCTATCATCCATAGGACTTAATATTTTTTCTATCATTTCAAAAGTTAATTCTTTTGAATTATATTTTTTCCAAAGTCGTGAGACCCTTTCTTGAACCCATTTAGGTATTGGCTTTGCCATATCCTAACGTAAGCGATTGACTATTTAAATGTTTTGAAAGATTTTTAAAAAACGATAGATTTTTATAGTATTGTAGGTATTATATATTATTAAATACAATTTAATACCTACTATGGAATTTGAAAGTTATTTTGATATGAAATTAAGGAAAAATGGTAATTCATTAATTATTACAATCCCTAAAGATACAATTGAAAAATTAAATCTTAAATTAGGAGATATTCTTGAAGTAGCAATAAATAAAGCAAAAAAAACTAAAAAATGAATTTATGGAATCAACACGATTTAATTGTAATGGACACACAAGATAAAATAATTTTACTTAAGGAAGAATTTGATAAAAAAAATGGTCTTCATATTGAAAATTATCATAAAAGATTAAACAACTTTTTAGATAGAAAACTAAAAAAGCAATCCGAAATTATCCTAAAACAACAACTATTTTTACCTGTTTTTTTCTTATATTCACAAAACCGAAAGGTTTAAATACATTAGTTATTTACTAATGTAATAAGATTAAATATAACGACCCCGAAGGGTCGGTTACCCACGCTAATGAATAACAAAAATAACAAGCAAGAGAACTATAAAAAAGTATCGTGTCCTTTTTGTAAAGGCAAAGAGATAGTTAAACGAGGAACTTTCCAAACAGAAGCACACGGAAAACAACAAAGATATTTCTGTAAAAATTGTAATAAGAAGTTTATTGAGAGAACAGGATTTTACAGAATGAGAAATAATGGAAAGAAAATTACTCTTTCAATAGACCTATTTTATAGAGGGGTTTCTACAAGAAAAGTCCAAGAACATCTTAAAGCGTTTTATCCTCATAATGCTTCGCATAAATCTATTTACAAATGGGTTATAAAATATTCAAAGATGATTTCTAAATTTACAGATAATCTTAAACTTAATGTTGGTTATGAGTTACAGATTGATGAAATGCAATATAGCCGAAGAAAATACCCTGATAGAAAAGGAGTTGATACTAATTGGTTTATAGATTGTATAGATAGCAAAACAAGATTTATGGTTTCTTCTGAATATGTTAAATCAAGAGGACAAGAAGAATTAAAATCTGTTTTGATAAATGCAAAGAATAAAACAACAGAACAAATTAAAATTATTACATCGGATGGACTTATGGCTTATCCAAATGCAATCCATAAATCATTTACTTTAATTGAAAAATCAAACACTAAAAAATATGGTGTTAGGCATAATCAAGTTAATGCTTCTCGTGGAGAGGGTTTTAACATTATGATTGAAAGATTGCATAACAACATAAGAGCAAGAACTAAAACCTTTAGAGGATTTCACGGCTCTGTATCTTCGGCAAATTCAATAATGAAAGGATATGCAATTTACTATAATTTCATAACTAAACATCAAACCCTTAAAAGATGTCCTTATGAGTTGGCTATTCCTGAACTCAAAGAAAAATTAAACAATCCAAATAAGTGGCTTTCACTTATTGAACTTTCAAACCAAAGTATTTAAAATGAAAAACATTATTAATAAAGTAAAGAGAGATAGGTTTAAAGAGGAAATGGAAAAACAATTAGGATTAAATAAAAGAGAGATTGGATTAAAAGAAAAAAAAGAAGCATTTCTAAAAACAATTATTAGTAAAACTTATCCAAAAAGTATGAATAAATATAAGAGAGTTCCTTGTTCTACTATTCGTTATGCAGGTGGGAAAAGTTTAGCAGTTGGGCATATTATTGAATTATTGCCTAATGATGTTAAAAGAGTAATCTCTCCTTTTTTTGGTGGTGGCTCTGTTGAAATTGCTATGAGTAAGTATTTAGATTTAGAAGTTAGAGGTTATGAAATTTTTGATATTCTTTGTAACTATTGGAAATTTCAGATAGAAAATCCAAAACTTCTTTATGAAGAATTAAATAAATTAAAACCAAATAAAGAAGAATTTGAAAGAATAAGAAAAATATTAAATAAGGTATGGAAGAAAGAAGTAGTTTTAGACCCTTTAACCCTCGCTGTTTATTTTGTTTATAATTTTGATTTATCTTATGGTCCTGGATTTATGGGATGGAGTTCTAAAATCTATCTAAATGATAAAAGATATAAAGCAATAATAGAAAGAATTAGAGATTTTGAACCAAAAAATCTTAAAGTGGGGTGTGCAGATTTTCAAGATACTATGAAAAAATATCCTAACGAATTTATGTATTTAGACCCACCTTATTATATTGGAGAAGATTCTAAAATGTTTAAGGGAGTATATCCTATGAGAAATATCCCTGTTCATCACAACGGCTTTCCTCACGAGATTTTAAGAGATTTATTGAAGAAACATAAAGGGGGATTTATTTTATCTTATAATGATTGCCCAACAATAAGAGAATATTATAAAGAATTTAAACAACATTTTCCGTCGTGGCAATATACTATGGGGCAGGGAGAAAAAAGAATAGGAAAAAACAGGATAGAAAATGGAGATAATCATATAAAGGGTTCTCACGAGATTTTAATTTTTTGCCCCCCAAGAAAATAATTATTTCTTTTTATTCTTTAATCTATCTTGATGATATAAATTATGTAATTTTGCTAATTCTGTTGGATAAGATTCGTGGTTTTCTTGAAAATTCCAATCAGGATATTTATGTTCTACTGAGAAATAATCTAATTTACAAAAGTTTTCCATTTCCTTAAAACTTGCTATTTTTACTTGTTTAGAACCAAATAAACCATTAATTGTTGCGAGAGTTTTAGGAGAAGTTATCATATACAACTCTACCTTTGAACCTTTTTTTAATGCTTCAAAGAGGAGTAAATGAAGTGCAAATCTCGGAACTCCAGGACTTCCTGTTTGAGATGTAATATAAAGACTAATAGTAGATTTTATCCCCCCTTTAGAAGCAGAACCACCTATTTTTTTAATAATCCCATCAACTGTAAAAAGATATATTCTTGCTGATTCATCTTTCAAAGTTTCTTTACTAATATTTTGTAAATATTTAATATCTATTTTATTTCTATGATTTTGTTTTAATTCAAAATCTCCTATCTTAATCGCTGTTTTAACTTTATTTATATTCATTTTTACCAAGTATCATATTTACTTATTTTTCCATCTTTTTTTAATTTTGAAGCACAGGACTTACACATTTTATATCTATAATACCATTTTTTTGTTCCTGTTATATTTTTCTTACAAATAGGACATTTTTTCATAAAAAGATTATAATTCTAAAACTTAAAAACCTATCTAAAAAGACCAATTAAGGTAACAAAGTACATCCCCCCAAAACTATTTAAACTCCTTTATCCATATTAATTTAGCTAACTTCGGTTAGTCTATTTGACTTCGGTCAAATACGGAAGGTTGAGCTTCGGTTTTTCCTTCCATTTATTTTCTAATCCTTCATCCGCAATTTGGGGTCTTGTCCCTCCTTGGGGGTACACCGAGCGGTGCAAAAACATTTTAATTTCTTTTTATA
>JAHJSW010000006.1 GCA_018830245.1 Nanobdellota archaeon
AACAAAGACTGTACACCTATTATAGTGGGCTATAAATCCTTCACGGTCCGGAGAGAAATAGATTATTCTTGCTTTTTTAGCCATTTTTTCGTTTCCACCAAGGTAACCCATTAATAAAACTACAGGATTTGCTAAAGCAGGTAGAGATCTATCAACTTCAATCTGTTTCGTGTACTCGTGATAGTCTGTCACACTAGAAATTTCCATGTTCTTTTCAATCAACTATCTTTTATAAAAATTTATATTCTCTTTTATTTACTTATTTTTATGAAATTTCCTTTTAGAAATAAATATCTTCTTGCTCCAATGGAAGAAGTAAATGATGTTGCGTTTAGATTGCTCTGTAAAAAAGCAGGAGCAGGGCTAACTTATACAGGAATGATAAATCCTCTTACTCAACAAAAAATACATCTTGATGATAAACCTGCTTTGCAGTTGTTTTGCACAAACACAAAAGGAATAAAAGAGTTTGTAAAAAAATATGATAAAAAAGTTTGTTTATGGGATTTTAATTTAGGATGTCCTGCAAAAACCGCGCGAAAACATGGATTTGGAGTTTTCTTACATCATGATATGAAAACTATTGAAAAAATACTCAAAACAATAAGAGAATCTACAAAAAAACTAGTTACAATAAAAATAAGAAAATCAAGATATGCCTTGAAAATTACTAAATTAGCAGAAAAATATTGTGATGCTATTTGCATCCATCCCAGAACTCAAAAACAAGGATATTCTGGAGAATCAGATTTAAAATTTGCAGAAAAAATAAAAAAACAAGCAAAAATTCCAGTGATTTATTCTGGAAATGTTACTGAAAAAAATGCAGATCTCTTATTAAAGAAATTTGATTATGTTATGATTGGAAGAAAAGCTATTGGAAATCCAGAGATCTTTGCAAAACTAACAAACAAAAAAATAATGTTTGATTTTAAAGATTATTTAAAACTTGCAGGAAAATATGATTTTCCTTTTAGACAGATAAAATTTCAGGCAATGAATTTTACAAAAAGAAAGCGAGGAGCAAGAAAATTAAGATTAAAGATTTCTCGTGTGAAGAATTTAAAGGAGTTAATGAGTTGTCTTTGAATGTTTTCTTCGTAAGGTTAAGAATTTGTCAACTTCTCCTAAATCAACCTCTCCTTCTAAAATAATTTTGTGGCGATATTTTCCACCCTCCTCTGTTTTACAACTTTCTACTCCACAAGTAAGAGTTACTAAATGGCCTCTTCTCTCAAATGTTTGATAATGGCTTATTCTAGATTTATTCCATGCTTCACATCTAGGGCATCCATCAATAAGGACATGGTTTTTAAAATTTTCAAATGAATATTCTCCCATAAAGAATTGTTCTTTTCTTTCTTTTTAAGAATTATTATATTAAAAACTCTATAATTTACTTTGGGCTTTTCAAATCTTTCCATGCAAGTTCAAACATTTGCTCAAGAGCCTGGGCAAAGAATTCGGTGTTTATCCACACGCCGATATCATAATTTGGATGGAATTTTTCATCATCTAAAAGCATGAACATTATTTGGTTTGAGTCAATTATAACAAATCTTGCTTTTATTTTTTCAAGATTCTTTACTTCTGCAACTTTTTTCAAATCTTTGGCAACCTTGATATTATTTTTGTCAATTGGAGCAGCAATTCTTACTTTTACTCCTCTTTTTTTGCATTTTTCTAAACTTGGCATTAATGCTTCAAGTTTTCTGTTTAAACCTTCTGCAGTTGTCACAATTGTAATTGTTTTTTCTGCATCTCGAATCATCATATCAAGATGATTATACAGGTTTTGTCGTCCTTTTAAACTTCCAGATAAATCAGTTGGTTCAACAAATTTTATTCCTTTTGTGAAAAGACTGGTTAACTCTTCTAAGACATCATCCCCTTTTAATGCCTCTAATCTTTTTGATCTTTCTTGAGCATATTTCATTAAATTTTTCTTTACTCTCTCTACTACTTCTTCTGGCTTTAAAGCGACAAATTTAATTGGTTTCCCAAGTTTCATAATAATAAATCCTTTCTTTTCTAAACTCTCTAAAATATCATATGTTCTTGATCGTGGAACATCTGAAATATTACTAAGCTCTCCGGCTGTTGAAGTTCCCCTAGAAAGAAGAGCAGTCCAAACTTTTACCTCATATAAGTTTAGATCAAAAATTTTCCTTAATCTGCTTAAAAATTCATCCTTTACTATCATCTTCTTTTTATTAATCGTTTTTTGTTTTTAAAGATTGTTATAATAAAAGAGTAACCAAGACTAATTACTTACTGGTAGTCATTTAGGATAGTTAATCACAATTTCTCCTCTTTTATCTTTAATTGTAAATTCAGCTTTATTTTTAAATCTTTCCTTCTCAGTTGTAACAATTAAGGGTTTTATCTCTAATTTTTTAGAATTTGTTCGCTCCTTTATAAAGCTTTTTTGCTTTTCTAATATTTTCTGAAGATCCTCTTCTCCGAAGACAAATAGTTCAATTTTATCTTTTTTGTTTAATCCTAGTTTTTTTCTAAATGCCTGAACTTTCCTAGAAAGTTCTCTTGCATATCCTTCTGCTTCAAGATCAGGAGTTACTTTTGTATCAAGTTCTATTTTTAACTCTCCTTTTTTTATTTTTATTTTCTTAATGTTCAGTTGTTCTTTGATTATCTCTAAAACTTTTTCTTCTAATTTTCCATTATACAATATAGTAGCATTTGCTAGAGGCCATTTTAAACCTATTTTTACTTTATCTCTTTCTTTTAATCCAAGAGAAATAAGTTCTCTAACAATTTTTATCTCTTGCATTATTTTTTCGTCAATTAATTTAGAATTAAACTTTGGCCATGTTTGCAAATGCACTGAAGAGTTTTTGTCCTTAAAATTTTTCTCAAGAACTTTTTGCCAGATATCTTCTGCAATAAAAGGCATGAAAGGTGCAATTGTTTTTGAGAGGGAATCTAAAATTTCTTTTAAAGTGCTAACAGCATTCTTATCTCCATTGTTAAACCTCTCTCTATTTAATTTAATATAACCAAGGGATAAATCCTCAATAAATTCTGTTATTGCTCTAGTTGCAAAAGGAAGATTATAACTTTCTAAATTTTCTGTAACATTTTTTATTAATTGATGCAGTTTAGATAAAATCCACTTATCTAAAAGATTTTCCTGGCTTTTCTTTAAGTTTGATTTATCAACTGTCTCATAAAAATTATACACATTTGCAAGAAGCATAACATTTTTACGTAAAGAAACCTCAATATCTTTTTCAGACAAATTCATGTCCTCCCCAAGAATAATTGGGCTATTTAGAAAATACATTCTTATTGCATCTCCCCCATATTTTTCCAGGGTCACTTTTGGATCTGGATAATTTCCGTAAGATTTGCTCATTTTTCTCCCATCTGTACCAGCTAAAACTCCATTTACAATTACATTTTTAAAACATTCAGAACCGAACAAGCTAGTTGATAAAACATGAAGATAGTAAAACCACCCTCTTAATTGTCCGGTGTACTCAATTATAAAATCAGCAGGAAAATTTTTGTCAAAATGTTTTTGTCTTTCAAAAGGATAATGCCACTGTCCAAAAGGCATAGAACCAGATTCAAACCAACAATCTAAAATTTCTGGGACTCTTTTCATTTTCCCTCCGCATTTGCATTTTAATGTTGGTTTGTCAATTGCAGGGCGATGCAAATCATTTAATTTTTTTCCACTTAATTTTTCAAGTTCTTTTATTGAACCAATCACCTTTATCTCTTCGCACTTTTCACATCTCCATACTGGTATTGGAGAACCCCAGTATCTTGAACGAGATAAACACCAGTGAGGAGCATTTTCTAGATTATATTTAAATCTTCCTTGCTTAAAATGCTCTGGAACCCAATTTATTTTTTCATTTGTTTTAATCATTTGTTTTCGTACTTTATCAATATCCAAATACCATGCTTTTTGAGTTTTGTAAATCAGAGGAGTTTCACATCTGTGACAAAAAGGATAAGGATGAGTATAATTAAAACTTGAGAATAATTTTTCTTTTAGCTCTTGCATTACTTTTTTCCCTGCATCTTTAAAATAAATTCCTGCCCATTCTCCTGCTTCACTAGTATAAGCTCCTTCTTCGTCCATTAAATCTATTATTGGCAACCCATATTTTTTCCCTGTTTCAAAATCTTCTTCACCAAAATTAGGGGCAATATGAACAACTCCTGTTCCATCCTCAACTGTTACAAAATCTTCTTCATAAATTTTGTAAACTTTTTTATTCTGGTTTAGTTCATCATTTCTTAAATTAAATAATGGTTCATATTCAAGTCCAATTAGTTCTTTTCCTAAAAATTCTTTTAAAATTTTATACTCTTTTCCTTTTAAAATCTCTTTTACTCTTTCTTTTGCTAGAATATATGTTTCTTTTTCTTTTGATATTTTTACAAGAACATATTTAATTTTCTTATTAACTGCTAGTGCTAGATTTCCTGGAAGAGTCCATGGAGTAGTTGTCCAAGCTAATACATAAGTATTTTCTTTAGAAAATTTTCCAGAATTTTTTAACTTGAATTTAATTACAACTGATGGTTCTGTCACATCTTTATATGATCCTGCATCCATTGTTAATTCAAACTTTGATAAGGGAGTTGCACAACGTGGACAGTGAGGAGAAGTTCTATATCCTTCATAAATAAGGCCTTTTTCATATAATTGTTTAAAAGCCCAGATTACACTTTCCATGAATTTTAAATCCATTGTTCTATAAGCATCATCCATATTAACCCATCTAGCAATTTTATCAATATACCATTTCCACTGTTCAGAAACATTATTTACATAAGATTTGCAAGAGCCAACAAATTTTCCTACACCCAATTTCTCAATATCTTTTTTATTCTTTAATCCCATTTCTTTTTCAACCTGGTTTTCAGCAGGAAGTCCGTGACAATCCCAGCCCCAGACCCTCTCAACACTATATCCTTTCATTGTCCAGTATCTCGGGACAGTGTCTTTAACAATACTTGGTAAAAGCGTAGCATAATGAGGCAGTCCTGTGATAAAAGGAGGACCATCATAAAAAACATAATCTCCTTTAGGTTTACTCAATCCAGCGGGATTTTTCACAGATTTTTCAAATATCTTATTTTTCTTCCAGAATTTCAATATTTCTTCTTCATATTTTAAATCCATTTTATTTGTAATGTTTTTTTATTTTTTATACTTTGCCTCTCTGAAGAAAGGTTAGCCATCCTTCCCAATGATATGAATCAAAAATACCAACAATTTCCTCTCCTTTTTTAGGATTTTCCCACGCAATCCTTACAACCGCCTGATGACAGGCATAATTTAGATCTGTTCGAGGAACTCCGTTTACTAATAACTGGTCTGCAACTTTTCTTGCTTGAAGATACATTCCTTGCTCTAGCAATCTTACGACTCTCTTTTCTCTTTCATCAGAGGTTGTTTGATATTTATCACTAATCATAATGTTTTCCTGACAAACCAAGACGATTTGCCAATTTTAGATAATAATAGCTATAGAAATAATTCCGCTGATTAATTCAGTTTTTATAGCCATGATTAGTGTAGAATATAAATCTTTAAAAACTTTTTTGTTCGTGTTATCAGATGAGAGAAATGGAAGAATTTATGAGGAAATATTTAGGAGGAGTAATTATTTATAACAAGATGAGAGATATTGGAGAGTTTAGGAATTTATGTATAATGCGTGGTTTAGATGAGATTAATCCTGATATGGGCAAATTAAGGAGAATTGCACATTCTTTGTGTAGTAATTTTTTCCTTGATTATGGAGATTAAATTTTCCTACTCAAAATCTTTCAAGAATTCTTTTTCCACAAAATGCAACTTTGAAGGAATAATTATACAATAAGGTTTTCTAACTCCTGTATATCCTCTTAAGTCATTAATCTCCTTATAAAAAATCTTTGAATTTTTTGTTCCAAGTGTCTGGCAGACAAGCAATTTTTTTAATTTTATCTTATTGTTTTCAGAAGCTTTTTCAAGTTGGTTTAAAGCATCCTGAAAGTCTAATCCAATATCAATTAAAATTAAACTATGCGCGTGTATTGATGAATTCTCTAAAACAATTTTCATAAAACTATCTGGTTCAAATTTTTTCTCTTTGTCCCATTTTGGCATACTCGCTATTTTTCCAAATTTGTATAATTGTAAGCCTGTTCCTGCAACAGCGTCTAAAATAGAAGCACTATAAATTACTTTGCATTTTACTCCGCATCTTTTTGCCTCCTGAAGAATAGATATGTGGGTGGTGGCTGTGAGAGGACTTCCATAAATAAGTAGTGCAACATCTTTTTTACTTGCTTCATCAACTATTTTTAATCCCTCTACAAATTCCCTATCTGCAGAAATTACCTTTTTCCCAATAACTGCTTTTAACTCTCCTTCAGAATAAGGAAAATTTACTGTATAATTTTCAAGATAAACTGTCTTACATCTTTTTGCAACTTCTAATCCATATGTAGAAATTCCATCTACATTTAAACCCAATCCTATTAAATATAACATAAAAACACGAGAAAAAGCAAGTTTATTAACATTTCTTCTTCAAACTTCTACTTGTTACAATTGCTATAAAAAGAAAACTAAAAAGTAATGTATCATTTCTATAAATCACGCTTATAATTGCTCCGATAAAACTTAAAACTATTATTCTCTGAAACCACTTTTGTCCTGATTTTAGCTCTTCTTTTGTTTGTCTTGCAAGATAAGTTCCGATTGGAATTCCAATCAAAAGAACGAGTACTCCAATTCCAAATTTAAGCATTTCTTGCATGTTATAAACTTTCTAAAGGAGATTTAGTATTTATAAGATTTGGTGATGCAATATGTGTATAAATTAATGTTGTTTCTGGGCTTTTATGACCGAGTAATGCTTGCACATTAGTTATATCATACCCATTTTCAATTAAATGCGTAGCAAAAGAATGTCTTAATGTATGTGGGGATATTTCTTTTTTGATTTTTGCATTTTGTGAGGCTTTTTTTACAATTTTTTGAACTGTTTTAGGATGGTATTTCCTTCCTCTCATACTTTTGAAAAGATAACCCTTTTCATCCAATTTTTCTTTTTCAATTAACTTCTTTAGTGCTGGAATTAAATTTTTAGATAATGTTATCAATCTATCTTTTCCTCCTTTTCCGTTTCTGACATAACCGTAATTTTTGTTTAATTCCAGCTCCCTAACTTTTAGATTAATTAATTCACTAACTCTTAAACCAGAGGAGTAAAGTAAGCAAATCATTAACTGGTGTTTTGGATTTTTAATTACATCAATTAATCTTTTTACTTCCTCTTTTGATAAAACTTCTGGGAATTTTTTCGGAATTTTTGAATATTTAATATCTATCCACATTTTCTTCTCAAGGACTTGTGTGAATAAAAATCTAAGTGCCATGTGGTAAACATTCATTGTATTTCCAGAAAGATTTTTTCTAGATAAATTCTCAAGAAACAAGCGAACATCTTTTTTAGAGATATATCTTAAATCTTTCTTAGACCAGTTTAGGAATCTGTGAATACAAAATAAATAAGTCTTAGTTGTTCGTGGGCTTAATCTTCTCCGGTTGCATTCTTTTCTTATTTTAGAATCAAGATCTTGAAAAGATTTCATAGTTAAAATCAGAAAATTTAGCTTAAATAGATGATTTAAAACTTAAAAGTAAAAACAAAAAAGTTTTAGACTGGATGAAAATAAGGCTCTTTCAAACCTTAATACGAATGAATTTGAAGGAGTTCGTATAAAGTCTGTTATATCCAATTTGCTCAAACAGAATTTGGTGCTAACTCACAAACTTTCTCAAACAAAACACTGAACAACTCGAATTTTTTATTAACATAAAAAAGAATATAACAGCGATTATCTGTAATTGTGAGTCCGCGCTAAAACGTCTAATTCAGCTTCAATGTCTATTATAAAAATCCCCTTTTTGTTTCCAGAAACATGTGGGTAAATTGATGTTGGTTGCATGAATGATGACTTGCAATCTTCCATCGCTGGAAATTGGGATAATTCTTTTGGGCAGTTTGGAATTAAAATATTCTCTCCTTTAGAAAAAATTATCCTGTTGTTGTCTAAATTTCCAAAATAAAATTCATAATTCATTGGATTCTTTATTTTCTTCATGAATTTAACAAATTCTTTGTCTTTCTTGTTTTTCAATCCTTCAGCAACTGAAGAATCTACTGGAATCCAACCAACACCTTCCAAATAAAATTCTGCCCAAGCGTGATAACCTTGTTTTTCCTTTGGAATTGCCCACATACCAAGAACTGATCTTGCAGGAATTCCTAAAATTCTACAAAGTGCAATGAATACATGATTGAATTCTCCGCAATCTCCACATTTGTTTTTTAGTGTGGGTATCACTCCCCTTATTTCTGGAGGATATTTGTAATTTATATTTTCTATAATCCAGTCAAATAGTTTTCTTGCTTGTTTGAAAAAATTACTTTCTTCACCAACAATGCTTTTGGCTAATTTCGTTATTTCTTTTGTTTGCTCTAAATATTTTTCAGATTTTGTATATTGTTGGTACAATTTAGAATTTTTATTGTATGGTTTAGTTTTATTTGAATTAACTTCCAAGATTGTTTCATGGCAATCAAAACTGAAATCAATTTTCAACTGAAATTTTTTATTCAATTTGTTTGAAAAATCAAAAAAATCTATTACATTCTCATTTTCTTTATCTTTATTTGATTTTTTTGGTTCAATAGAAAATTTTGTTTTAACGTTCTTTTGATTAGCCCATTGTTTAATTCTTGAAAACCATACAAAAAATTCATCTTTCTTCCTGCTTCCAGACGCAAGAAACAATTTATTGCCGTATTTCTTAACTAATTTGTCCAGCAAATTTTTATCATTTAAATCACTCTTCAATTTTGATTTCAAATCTTCTTCTGATAAAAATTTAGTATCGGCTTTCCAAATATAAGAACCTCTTACTTTTTGGGGATTTTTATAATGAAGCTTCATACTGAATTAGAATTTTATGAAGTATATAAAAGTTCTAGTACGCGCGGACTCACAACTCAAAATCCTTCGGATTTTGCCACGCCTTGCAGGCTCTCGCTATCGCTCGGGACAGATAACAGCGATTATAAGAAATTGGCTCTTGGGCTTATTTAGGTTTAGTTTGGGCTATTCTGTCTTTTGCCATTATAGAATATCAATCATATAAAGAAAATGAATTAACTTGGTTAGTTTCACACATTTTTGGAAATTTTATAAAATAAACTTCTTTTAAAACAACAAACCTTAAAACTTATCTTTCTATCTAGTTTTATGAATAATCAAAGAGTTGCTATTTTTATTGATGGAAGCAATCTTTATCATAATCTAAAAAGATTTGGCATAAAAATAAAATTTGAAGATATAATAAAAAGAATTGAGACAAAGAGAGAAATTGTAGATATTTTTTATTATACGGCTTTGTTAGATAAATCAATAGATGAGAAAAAATACAAAGACCACAAGAGATTTTTAGATAAAATCAAGAAAATTCCAAACTTCAATATTATTCTTTGCAATTTAAGAAAGATTGTTTTGCAAGATGGCTCTGTTGATTTTTCAATAAAAGGCGACGATGTTTATTTAGCAACAGATTTGATTAAAGGTTCTTATGAAAATTTATACGATATTGCGATAATTGTTTCAGGAGATGCAGATTTTATTCCTGCAATAAACTTGGCAAGAAAAAACGGCAAAAAGGTAATCAATGCTTTCTTTCCAAAAAGTTCTTCATATCAATTAAGAAATTGTTGCGACGGTTCAATAAATCTTAGAAAAGCATTAAATAAAAAGTAGTCCCAATGTGGCGAACCACACGGGACAGTTATTAATATTATTATAACTTAAAACTTTAAAAATCCTTCGGTTACCAAATTTTCGCCTTTCGTGGCGACTTTCTTTTTAGAAAAAAGTAAGCAAAAAGCGCGCGCTTCCCACCCAAGATAGGAGATTTAAATTTTCTAAACGCAGAAGAAAAATACTTGATTATTCAGAGTAGAGAATTTTTGCTAATTTAAGTAAATCTTCTTTAGGCATAGGTTCAGTACTATAAAGTCCAGCTGGTCTTCCCCAACCCTCCTTTGTAGTAGTGTGCATAGCTACAACTGATTGTTCCAGTGATACATTATGATCCCTAAGACCTATTGTATTTGTTAGAACTTTTCCTAGTCCATCAATATCTTTAGCAACATATACATTTTCCATACTTCCCATTCTAATAGGACCATAAGATTCTTCTATTAACATGTCAATGTAACCAGGCAATTCTGTTGTTGGAACTGCAAAAACACCTTTAAGGGGTTGCATTGGATTCCTTTCAGGCTGATCTAATCGTTCGTATTGTCCAATAATTAATTTAACATCCATTTTTATACTTTAATAATTAATAAGAACATATTCAGGTATTTAAATGTTTATTTTTTGATACCATTATAAAGTGACTCCTTCGCCTCGACCACGCTACGCTCTCGCTAACGCTCGGCGGATTTAACAGCAATTAATTTCAATTTCTTTAGGCGCTAAGAAGATTATCTTGAATCAATTTTTTATAGAGCTCATTCCTTCTGTCACCTTCATTGACAGGACCAATAATAGAATAACCATGAATTTGATTAGGTCTTGTTGGTTTATCTAATGAATAAACAACTTCTCTGTCAATTCCTCCGCTTTTAGAAAGGTATATTATAATTGGAAATTGAAATGTATTCTCACATGGACAATTGCATGTTTGTATCCATTCTAATCCTGCAAAAACTCCAACTTTATCAGCTTTTTTCACTAATTGCCCAATATCCATTCCTTCAAGTTGTCGTTTTGTTTCAAACTCGATTGCTTGTACATTCCCCATGTGAGTTAGTATTTAATAGTGATATTTAAAAGTTTCTATGCGCCTAAAGAAACTTCTCCCTTCGGTCGACCACGTTGCATTCTCACTCCACTTCGTTCCGTTCGGGGAGTTTACAGCGATTAAATGAAATAAAACTTTGTGCCCTTAAAATTTATATAGTTCAGCATAATCTTATAGTAGATGAAGATTAGAATTTTTGGTGGAATTGCGAGTGGCAAATCAACTTTAGCAAAATATTTGAGTGAACATCTTCAGATTCCAGTTTTCTGCACTGACGATTTTGTATATACACCAAAATTTGGAAAACGAAGAATTGAATCTGAAAGAATCAAGTTAATTCATAAAAAACTAAAATCTTCATGGATTGTTGAAGGCGTTCATTTTGCAAAATGGGTTGAATATACTTACAAAAATTCAGACATTATAATTATAATTGATTTACCAAAATCATTATTGGCTAAAAGAATTCTCAAAAGAACTTTCAATGAAGAGAAACATCATTACTCAAATAAGTTCTTAGACAGTGTCAGATTATTATGGATGATGTTTCGAGATACTTCCAAAGAAATTAAAGAATATATTCAATTAGCCAAGAGATTTAATAAAAAACATCTTATTATAAGAAATAACGATTATGCTGAAATTCTTAAAAGAATAGATTGATACGGGCACAAAGTTTTACTCTGCGGTTTGCTTCGCAAATCCTCGGGGACGGTCTGCGACCTTTCGCTTCGCTCACCCTCATTTAACAAGGGTTAGTAGAAATAAAAATCAATTTTAAACTTTAAAAATAGTGTGTGCGCTTATCTTTTCGGAAGAACTACAACTCCAACCCCATAATCTCTTAATTTGTCTTTCTGCTCTGTCGGCTTCTTCAATAGGTGCTACTCCCAAATCTGCATAAAGTCGCATAAAAAATGCAGATACGTCTGTTCGTGCCATCATTAATTCTGGATGGATAAATTCAAAATCTTTAGGTTTTGATTCTAATCTTGACGCATAATTATCAAATTCCCCTTTTTCTTTTGCGTAAAGAAGAATTGATACAGCATCTAATTGTCTTCCAGAATATTGTTCTCCAATTCTTCTTGTTCTATCTTGTAATTCTTCTGGAAATTTGCTTACTGCTCCTTCCAAATCAAAACCTTTTTCTGTTGGAATTTCTCCAGCGTCCATTGGCACATTTGGGAGTAGATATAATTTTACTCCGTCTTGAGCATTAACATATCTTGTTTTAATTCCGTTCCGTTCTTCCGTATGAATCTCTGCCATATATTTTTGGATAATTCAAAACTTTAAAAATACATAGCATACTCAAAAATATATTCGCACACGCAACATTAATTTTCTAAAAATTGATTTTTACTCTTCGCCAGCCCTTCGGGACGTTGCACTCTGGCTCGGTTTTTCCTACGGAAAAATCCTCGGCGACCGCTTGCAGCTATTCCTCGGTCACTTTGTGACGCAACTAACAAGGATTATGTGCAATCGGGCTACGGGGCGCTAGAATGCAAATACTTTTTATAGTTGTTCAAATTTACTTTAATTATGAATATTCCAGATTCAATTGAAATAAAAGAATCAAATGGAAAGGGTCTTTTTGCTAAAAGATTAATCAAAAAAGGCTCGATTGTTTTCCATTTTGATGGAAAAATTGGTGATGATGCCCACACTAATCCAGAATCTCTACAAATTGATGAAGACAAATTTTTGGAATCAACGGCTGGCTTTGATAATTTTTTGAACCACTCTTGTGAACCAAACTGCAATATTGATTGGGAGAATTTGAATCTTGTTGCACTAAGAAATATTCAAATTGGTGAAGAACTTTCTTTTGATTATAATACTGCTGAATATGACTTAATTAACATGGTTGAAAATTGCAGTTTCAAATGTAATTGTGGTTCAAAAAATTGCATTGGTAAAGTAAAAGGTTTTCGATATTTAACTCTTGAACAGAAAAAGGAAATCCAAAAATTTATCTCGCCTTTTTTGAAAAAGAAATTTGAACAAGAATGATAGAAAGCGCCCCTCCGCCCGACTTTCTCGCCTTCGGCTCGAACCGCGTCTTGCAGTCTCCCACATAACAGCGATTAAACTCAATTCGGGGCTCGCCTTATACGTCTTAAATGTTCTTCCAGCAGAGAGTATTTTTTATGAAAGATTTGGTCAAAGAATTGGTATTCCTGTTTACTATATTTATCTAGAGAATTGTAATTCTTGCCTTCTATCATCATTGTTCTTACTCTATTTAAAACACCTTCAGGAACACCATTAATCAATTTGTATTTCCTTAATGGATCGTCACACATTAAAATCCAAATTTGACCATTAACAATTTTATCAGCAATATCTTCAAATCTTTCACCATCTTTCACTGTTTTACTCTGCGGAAGTAATTGAAAATATTTCCAATATGGATCCCAGCATTTAATTATTGATAAATAATCTTTATCATTTTTACCTAGAAATATCTGATTATCGGTTTCTGGATTAAAACTTTCTCTTGTTGCCATATCAATAATTAATGCCATATAATTTGGTATTCCTATACATTTTATAAATATTATGAATATAGTCGGCGAGCCCCGAACTTCTACCTTCGGTCGACCACGTTGCATTTTTCCCTGGATTTTTATTAATTGTGGAATATATTATTTACTCGAAGAAATGAATTCATTTTTATACATAAAAATTTAAAACCTTTTATCTCTTATTCCTATCATGTATAAAAAATATCTTGTGGTTGCTAGTAAAAAAGATTTAGCTGGCGTTAATATCACAACCCAGTTATCTCAGTTTAGAAAAAACCCTGTTTTAACTTCTTTTGATTCTGAAAAACCTGGATTTGATTTTTATCTTGTTGATGAAGAGATTATTCATACAAGAAATCTTGATTTAGAGAAAATCAACAAGTATGATTTTATTATTTTTGCTTCTAAGCATCAGTCAGAAAAAAAAGAAAAAACTCTTTCAATTCACGCTCCTGGTAATTGGAGACACGCAGATTTTGGAGGAGAAAATGAAATGGTTTGCAAAACTTCAGCATTGTTCCAAAAACAAATGTTTGAAATGCTACACAATATTTCAGAAAAATTCAATCTTAAGGAATATAAATTAACTCTTGAATGCACTCATCACGGACCTTTGATTAACAAACCAGGTATTTTTATAGAAATTGGCTCAACAGAAAACGAGTGGAAAGACAGAAAAGCTGGATTTATTATTGCAAAAACTATTTCAGAAATTATTGAAGAATTTAAGCATAATCCTTACAATGAAATAGCGTTTGGAATTGGAGGGCCTCACTACTGTCCTAATTTTAATAAAATTCAGCTAAAGTCAAATATTGCTCTTTCACATGTTATTCCTCAGTATGCTCTTCCTTTAACAGATGAAATGATCAAGCAGGCAGTAGAAAAAACATCAGAGGAAATTGATTTTGCTGTTCTTGATTGGAAAGGATTAGGAAATGCTGAGCAGAGAAAGCAAGTTACAGACATTTTAGATAAGTTTTACATTCCTTATAAGAAAACAAGTGAGATTAAGAAGTGATTATTTTATAAGAGAGATTCCTTTGGTTTCTGCATAGCAAGTCGGATGAGAAGAGTACCTGGAATCTATTCTTACACCATTTGATGATAAACTTTTCTCTATTACAGTCTCCCTCTGTTTTTCAATCGGTTTCCTGCAAAAAAAACAATATGTTTTTCCAGGAGTACTTACGCAAGTTACCACTCCTTCTTGAATTCTCTCTCGTAATTCTTCTACTTTTTGAGCGTATCTTTCTCCAACCATTTTAGATTAAAACGCCTCAGGCAGGAATCGAACCTGCGAGCCCCGGAGGGCCTGGATTAGCAATCCAGTGCAATACCATTATGCGACTGAGGCACATTATACACTCAGCGTATCTAGCTTGATCTTAAATCAGAGCTTATGCGACTGAGGCATATACTGATATCTAATGCTTTCAGTTTATAAAAGTTATTTTTCTTTTAGAAAATTAAATAGCGGGGGTGGGATTTGAACCACACGACCTCCGGGTTATGGGCCCGACGAGCACTCCAGACTGCTTTAGGCAACACCTGATGATATTCAACATCAGTGATGTTTCCACCCCGCTATCTGGGTTTCCCCGCTTTTATTGAGAGATGATTTAGCCTTTTAAAATTAACTGATATGTACATTCTATATGAAGATTTCTTGTCTTTAACGTTTAAAACTCTTTTATTTATCCTTGAAGAGATTTTTAATTTAGATAAAGAGTCTTTACAATTTTTTAATATTTTTTTATTTGTATTAATAATCAGGATATATGATTTAAAATTATTTACATAACCCTCTGAATCAATTAAACCAGAGATATATCCCATAATAAAATCATTTGATTTCTCTAAAAGATTTATATTTTTATTAATTATTTTAAATAATTCTTTAGAATAAACTCTTATTCTTTTACAATGGTATCTCTTATCTTGATAGGTGTTTGGGTTTAAATTTATTTTTTTAAGCAATTCTACGATAAACCTGATTATTTTTTTATCTTTTAAAGAATTTAAATAAAATTCTACCTGATAATGTCTACTTCTCTTATCGTGGATTTTGTAACCATCTCCTTCAAACATACCAAATAAATATCCTCGCTCTTTTTCTAACAAAGTTGACCATTTTAATTCTCTACCCTGCATTATAGAGCAAATCATTATTAACTTATAAAACTTTTTAACGCCAATATTAGGAATCAAACGTGGATATTTACAAGGTTAATATATTCAATCTTGCGCAATATTCTTATGCGATGTGGGCTTTTGGCATATTTTTAATTATATAAATCTTTTTTAAGGACAATTCTACTTAATTTTATGGCTAAAGTGCAATCTATTCTTGGAGAGAGAGACATAAGAAGAATTTATGATCCACGAGAAGATAGCAAACTTGGTTTTGTGTATTCAGATGACCCTTTTGAAGGATTATCAAGATATAAAGAAAGAAATCTCGTTATCTCTCCAAGAAAAGTTACTTATCCTCTTTCAGTGCAACTTCCTTTGATTGAAGATGATTATTTTAAAGGAGGCAAAGGTTATGGATTAAGAAGCACATTAGGGCATTTTTTTGAGTTTTTTGCATCATTTATTTATGGAGGGGTTACAAGAGAGCAAAAGGATTTGAATGGGGTTGATGATTCTTCTGAAAAATATGAGATTATCAATGAGCCAGATGTTTCTTGCAAAGAAAGAAATTGTGAAAGAGAAGTAAAAGCTGTTGTAACCGGCTCTGCACTGAAATTAACTTCTGACCAATTTGCAAAATATTTTATGCTTCAACTTGGGGGATATTCTAATCGTTCTCCAAGAATTACTTTTGAAATTTTTAGGCATTCATTTAAAGATTTAATTCGAGGAGAGAAAAAGAGAGGAAGAATGTCTCTGGAATTCTTGCTTTCTCAGTTTGCACTAAGTACTCGTTCTCTTTTTTCTCTTCCTTTTAGTGTAATGTATCAGGTTCATGAAACCTCTGGAAAAAATCTTGTTACTTCTAAATATGTAGCAGATAAAGAACAACTAATGTTTCGCTCTTGGGGTGATACTGCAAGGATTACGTCTTCTGGATTAAACTTTCTCCTAGCATATCCTAAAAAATTTTTAAAAGAAATTGGATTAAATCCCAAAGATTACAGAATTGTTAAAAGAAAATTCCCTCCAGGAGTTGTAATGTGGATTGGAGGAGAGAAAGTGATTCTCCCTTCTTTTCCTGTTCTGCGTATTCGAGATAAATCTCCTAAAAAATGGGCAAAAGAATTTAAAGAGAAAGTTTTAAGTAAAAATCTAACAGTGAGAAACATTTCAGATAGTTTAGCAGAGTCACTTTTGTCTTTTAAAGGGAAAGATCCAAGAGAAACCTCTATCGAAGACGTTGGTCCTCTTTTTGAAAATCTTCTTGAAGATAAAGAAAAAAAAGATGAAGATGAAGTTCCTTTCTAAAGCTTTAAAAACAAATTTTTTCTTCCTTTACTATGTTAACACTTGGAATCGATGATGCTGGAAGAGGGCCTGTTGTTGGTCCAATGGTTCTTGCAGGATGTTTAATTGAGGACGAAGTTGGAAAGGAATTTAAAAAAATAGGGATTAAAGATTCTAAACAATTAACTCAGAAAAGAAGAGAGTTTTTAGAAAAAATAATTAAGGAAAAAGCAGAAAATTTCGAAATAGTTATTATACCTCCTTCTAAAATAGATCAAAGTAGTGAGAATGGAACAAAATTAAATGAACTTGAAGCAATTGCTGTCGCAAAAATAATAAATAAAATAAATAAAGGATATAAAAAAATAAGAGTTGTTGTAGACTGCCCTTCCCCGAGCATAATTAAATGGAGAGATTTTTTAAAAACAAAAATCAAGGATTTGTCTAATCTTGAAATTATATGTGAACACAAAGCAGATAAAAATTATATCTCTGTTTCTGCTGCATCTGTGCTTGCAAAAACAGTAAGAGAAAAAGAAATGAATAAATTAAAGAACGTATACGGAGGAGAAATTGGCTCTGGATATACTTCTGATCCTGCAACTCAAAAATTTCTTGAAAAACATGCTCAAAAACACAAAGATAAAGGAATTTTCAGAAAATCCTGGATTACATGGAAAAATGCAAATAATAAAATTAATCAGAGAAGGTTAGATTTCTAAAGAAATATTTATATACTTTTATCTAATTACAACAGTATGAGCTTAACAGAAAAGATTTTTAACAAAATAGGGGGCGCATTAGATAGCATTGGGCAGGTAATAGTAGGAAGATCAGATCCTGTAGCAATTACTTTGCAAGCTTATTTAGATCTTGCCAAATTAGAAATTAAAAGAATGGCTGAAGAGGGAGATCAAGGGGGCATAAATGGGTATCTAAGATCTCTTTTGGATCAAAGAGAAGTTTATTTTGACATAGAGGGAGGGCTATCGCCCGAAGCAAGCTTTTTCAATTCAGAGGTCTTAGCGTTAGTAATGAATTATGGTTCAGAAGGCCTAAAAAGAAACCTTTCCTAATCCGAATCTTTAAAAATCATTCTTATTTATTTACTCTATGCCTTATATAAAAAAGCTGGTGATGCACGGGTTTAAGAGTTTTGTTAAAAAAACAGAGCTTGTTTTTACTCCAGGAATAAATGTTATTCTGGGTCCAAACGGGTCTGGAAAAAGCAATATTTCCGACGCACTCTGCTTTGTTTTAGGAAGATTAAGCATTAAATCCATGAGGGCTGCAAAATCCAAAAATTTAATTTTTCTTGGTTCTAAATTAGCTTCTCCTGCAAAAGAGGCAAGTGTAGAGCTGATATTTGATAATTCTGATAATATTTTTTCTATAGAAAAAAAGGAAATTTCAATAAAAAGAATCGTAAAAAGAAACGGCCAGAGCATTTACAAAATCAATCATGAAACTAAAACAAGGCAAGAGATTTTGGGTTTGCTTGCTCAAGCAGGAATTGATCCAAACGGATTTAATATAATTTTACAAGGAGAAATTCAAAACTTTGTAAGAATGCATACAGAAGAGAGAAGAAAGATTATTGAAGAAGTTTCAGGAATTTCAATTTATGAATTAAGAAAACAAAAATCTCTAAAAGAATTAGACAGAACAGAAGAAAAACTTAAAGAAGTTATGACAATATTAAGAGAAAGGACTTCTCATTTAAACAATCTTGAAAGAGAGAGACAGCAGGCGTTAAAATTCAAAAAATTTGAAAAAGATTCTAAAAGATATAAAGCAAGTGTAATCCATCATGATTTAACACAAAAGAAAAAAGAGATTGATAAAATAAATCTAGAAATCACTAAAAAAAAGGATGAAATAGAGAAAATAAAAAAGACGATAATTACAATTAAAACAGAAGTAACTAATTTTGAGTCAAAAATAAATGCAATAAATTCAAAAATACAAAAATCAACAGGATTAGAACAAGAAAGACTAAATCACGAAATTGCAAATTTGAGAGCAGAACTTGCAGGATTAACTGTTAAATTAGAAAACAATGAAAGCAAACTTTCAGAAATTTCCAAGCAAAAACAAGAATTTCAGGAAATAATAAGAGATAATGAACTTTCTATAAAAGAACTTCAAAAGCAAGCTCCGACAGGTGCAAAAAAAACAAAAGATATTGCACTAAAAAAACAAGAATTAGAAAGATTAGAAGAACAAAGAAAAAAATTCTATATGGCTAAATCAGAATTAAAATCTATAAGAGAGAGGGTTCAAGATAAAAAACACTTATTTCAAACTTATACAAATGAATCTGATTTTTTACTGAGACAGATAACTTCTTTATCAAGAGAGTTATTTGATAAAAAAACAGATGAGAATAAAGTAGGAGAGTTAAAGCGTTCTTTATCTGAAAAAAAAGAACTTTTAAGGGAATTAAACAAGAAAGAAATTGAACTAGAAAAAACAGTTTATGCAAGTGAACATGAAATAGAAAATCAGAACAAATTAATTGAAAAGATTTCTAAGATGGATATTTGCCCTATTTGTAAAAGTAAAATAACTCGAGAACACTTGAAAACAATAAGAAATGAAATAGCTCCTAGAATAAATACTCTTAAAAGAGAGATAAAAACTTCAGATAAAGAAGTAAATGAAATTTATCAAAAAAAAGAAATTTTAAATCAAGATATAGAGCAACTAACTTCTGAAATTTCAAATAGAGAGGCTGATTTAATCAAACTTGCCAATATAAATGGGAAAAAAGACCAGATAAAGCAACTTCAGGAAAAAATAAAAGAAATTAAGCAAGAACTAGAAGAATTATTGAAAAAAAGAAAAAAATTAGAATTAGATTTTGATGAAAGTTCTAATATTGAGCAAAAATATGAAACAGTGAGGGTAGAAGTTCAGGAAATTTCCTTAAGAACCGAGGAAAATATTACTTCAGAAGTTTCTTTTAAACAAAGAGAGTTAGAGCGTTCAAAAATTTCTCTAAAACAATTATTAAGAAACGAAGAGGATTTAAGTGAGGATCTTTCAGAGATTAAAGGAGAAATAAATGAAAAAGAGGTTCTTTTAGAAAAAAAGAGAATTCAAGAAGAAGAATTAAGCAAAAAATTTGAGCAATTACTTTCTGAAAAAGAAAGTTTTCAGAAAAAAATAAGAGAGAGTGAATCAATTCTTTTAACAAAACAAAACCTTGTTTATAATGTTGAACAAGAAATAAACAACTTTAAAATTGAGAAAGCAAAACTAGATGCAGAAGCAGAAAATTTAGAGATAGAAATGCTTAGTTTTGAAAATATAGAAATAATAAAAGCTAATAGAGAAGTTCTATTAAACAAATTAGAGAGAACACAGGAAATTCTTTCGAAAATAGGATCTGTCAATCTCCGTTCTTTAGAGGTTTATGATTCTATTAAAAAGGAATATGATACTATAAAAGAAAAAGTAGAAATAATTGCAAAGGAAAAAGAAGGGGTTTTAAAGATAATTAATGAGATTGATATTAAAAAGAAAAAAGCATTTATGAAGACTCTTTTTTCTTTAAACGACATTTTCTCACGCAATTTTTCTCAGTTAAGTACTAAAGGGCAAGTTACTCTTGAATTAGAAAACAGAAAAAACCCTTTTGAAGGAGGAGTGAATATCATTGTGAAAACAGGTCACGGAAAGTATTTTGATGTGACCTCTCTTTCAGGCGGAGAACAAACCATTGTGGCGTTATCTCTAATCTTCGCAATTCAGGAATTAAATCCCTACTGTTTTTATGTGTTAGATGAGATTGATGCTGCCCTAGACAAAAGAAATTCAGAAAGACTAGCAGGTTTATTAAAAAAATATATGCAAAAAGGACAATATATAGTAATCTCTCACAATGATGAAGTAATAACAAATGCTACCAATCTTTACGGAGTGAGTATGCATGACGGAATCAGTAAAATAATAAGTTTAAAACTTTAAGTCATGGCTCCGCGAGTATCACGTCGTATGCATGACGGAATCAGTAAAATAATAAGTTTAAAACTTTAAGTCATGGCTCCGTGAGTATCACGTCGTATGCATGACAGAATCAGTAAAATAATAAGTTTAAAATTGTAAAATGAACAAAACCCAACTTTTAGAAAGCTTGAGAAAAAAAGGTTTTTCAAAAAAAATTATCTCTGCTTTTGAAAAAGTTAAAAGAGAAAATTTTATTCCAAGACAGTTAAATTCGCGTGCATATGAGGATACAGCTCTTCCTATAGGGCACGGGCAGACAATTTCTCAACCATATACTATTGCAGTAATGCTCTCTTTGCTTAACTTAGAAAAAGGGCAAAAAGTCTTAGAGATAGGTTCTGGAAGCGGATATGTTTTAGCACTTTTGTCTGAGATTCTTGGGAAAAATGGAGAGGTCTTTGGAATTGAGTTAATAAAAGAATTAGCAGAAAAATCAATAAATTCTCTTGAGCAGTATAAAAATATCAGGGTGTATATCAAAAACGGGGCTAGTGGGCTTAAAGAACAGGCTCCTTTTGATAGAATTTTAATAAGTGCAGGAGGGGAAAGTGTTCCAGAGAAAGTGCTATGGCAATTAAAAGATAAAGGAATCCTTGTTGCTCCTGTTGGTCCAAGATACGAACAATCATTAATAGTTATTCAAAGAAACAAAGAGAAGTTCATCACAAAGAAACAAATTCCAGGATTTGTTTTTGTGAGATTTGTAGAGGATTAATATTAATGTCTCTTCCTTTTGTCCATTCCTTTTTTCAATGCCAATTCTAATTCATTAAATGATTCTTTTGAGAAATTAAGCCTTTGCAGCTCGTCTTTTGTACGATCATAATGCTCAATTAATCCTGCTGAAATAAGTTCAAATTCTATACTAATCTTTGCCCTTTCTT
>JAHJSW010000007.1 GCA_018830245.1 Nanobdellota archaeon
TAAACCTACAAACGGAGAGTACACAATTAATAATTTGGATATTGTAAATCTACCAGAAGAAGAAAGAAATTATTACAGATTAACTCAGTTAGGGTATGTTTTTCAGGATTATGCTCTTATTAATGAAATGAATGCTGCTGAAAATGTTTATCTTTTATCTCTGATGGAAGGAAAATCAAAAAAAGAATCTCTTCGCACAGCAAAAGCAGCACTAGAGAAGGTTGGATTAGGAGACAAGTTAAACAGGATTCCAGACCAGCTTTCAGGAGGAGAAAAACAGAGAGTTGCTGTTGCACGAGCAATAGCAAAAAAACCAAGAATTTTGTTTGCAGATGAGCCTTGTGCAAATTTAGATACTCATACTTCAGAGCAGGTATTAGAGGTTTTTAAGAGTTTGAATAAGAAATTTGGGCAGACAATTGTAATGGTAACTCATGAGCCATGGCATACAAAATATGTCTCCCGAATAATAAGGTTAAAAGATGGATTAATTATAAGCGATGTCAAGAAATAGCAATACTTAAAATCATTTATTTCTTATAATTCTTATGCCTAAAAAGAAAAAAGAGTCAAATGTTTTGAAAAATGTTGGGAAGGGGTTATGGTTCTTAGCAAAAACTCCTTATTATGCAACAAAAGGACTTTATTCTTTAGGGAAGTATACTGATAAAAAAATAAAAAAGAGTAGGGTTAATAAAAAGAAAAAATCAATGATTCCTGTCTATGTTCCGTTAGACCTTCTTTTGGTTGAGAAAGGAGATTATAATAAATGGGAAAAAGAAATTGGATTATCTGATAGTAAAATAGGAGTTATCCTTGGAGCAAGAGGAACAGGGAAAACTGCTTTTGGAATTAAATTTCTAGAAAATATTCACGCAAAGCATAAGAAAAAGTGCTATGCTATTGGATTTGATGAAGAAGAAATGCCTTATTGGATAAAGGTTGTAAAAGATATTAATGAACTTGGAAATAATTCGTTTGTTTTAATTGATGAAGGAGGAATTTTGTTTAGTTCTAGAAAAGCTATGAGCAGTGCTAATAAATTATTGAGTGATTTAATTTTAATAGCAAGACACAAAAATCTTAGTATTTTGTTTATCTCACAAAATTCTTCTAATTTAGATATTAATATCCTTAGGCAAGCAGATTTTTTAGTTTTAAAACCATCATCTCTTCTTCAAAGAGAATTTGAGAGAAAGATTATTAAAAATATTTATGATAATACCAAGGAAAGTTTTGAAAAATTTAAAGATGTTAAGGGGGTTGCTCATATTTATTCAAATCTTTTCCAGGGGTTTGTTTCTAATCCCCTGCCTTCTTTTTGGGGAGAAAAAATTAGCAAGAGTTTTAGATAGTTTTTGGAACATATTAATTTTGTTTTATCAACAGATTTATATATTATCTTTACAATTTTTTTAAAATGGGGTGGAAATTAATATTAAGTTTGTTTTTTATTTTTTTTTCAGTTATAATGTTAATTATTTATTGGTTTATTCCTTATAATTTAGTTGATTTTGAAATTACACCCAGAAATTCTAATTTTAGTTTAGGAGCTATTACAGATATGCAATTTTATTCAAATATGAGATTTCCTAATCCAGAGATTTCTTATAAAATTAGTGATGATTGCACTTTACAGAAAAAACGAGATATGGAACAGGGATTAGAAATCATTGCGAACAGAACTCTTCTTGATTTTTATCCTGTAATAAATAATGAAGAGATTTCTATTAATTGCGAGAGTAAAAATAAGATTGAAGAAGGTTTATTTATTGCAGGGGAGGGAGGTCCGACAAATATAACTAAAACAAATAATTTTAATGTGATTCTTCACGGACAGATTTTGCTTATACGGGATTCTTCTTGTCAAAGTCCAAATATTGCAATACACGAACTATTACATGTTTTAGGATTTGACCATTCATTGAATAAACAAAATATTATGTATAATATTAGTAGTTGTGGTCAAACAATTGGGGAAGATATGATTTATTTTATTAATGAAATTTATAAAATTCCTTCTTATCCAGATCTTTTATTTGAAAACGCTTCTGCGATTATGAGGGGGAAATACCTTGATGTTAATTTAAGCATAAGAAATAATGGGCTTAAAAATTCTGAAGAAACTGAAATAGAAATTTATGCTAATGATAATTTGATTAAAAGTATTGATTTTGATTCACTTGAAATAGGATATGGTAGAGCAATTTCTTTATCAAACATCTGGGTGAGTCAATTAAACTCAAATAATTTAAAGTTTATTATAAGTTCTGATTTTTCTGAATTAGATAAAGAAAATAATATTGCTGAATTAAAAATAAAAGAATAAAAAAGTTAAAGAGAATGTTAGAAGTCATCTAAATCTAAATCATCAAGAAAAGCTTCATCATCAAGAAGTTCCATTGAATCTTCGTCCATTTTTACCTCGTTTTTTGTTGCTTTTGTAAGAGATAATTAGTTTTTAAATATTTCTATGTCATATCAATTGCATTCATTTGCATATGTTTTAACTAAAACATTTGAGTTTGAGAAAACTTCGTAAGTCCATTGATTATATCCATAAGGTTCTTTTTTAATTGTTTTAAAAACAAATGCCTCTTCTTCATTTGGTTGGATATATTTTGTTGTTAATTGAGAACGTTTTCCTTCGTAATAATCATAAAAATAAAATCTTACTGTAAAATATCCTCCTACATCTTCTTTATTTTTTACATAAACTACATAGGATTTTATTTCATTTCCAAAAACGCCTTTGCTTATTTGAATTTCTTTTCTTGAGGAATATTCTAAGGGTTTTTTAATTTGTTTTTCCATAGTGTTGCAATCTTTTTGAAAATAAAATTGAGTAGAGGGTCTTTGATAATAATTATAAGTATTGTAAGAGTTTGTGACAGTAGAAATTGTTTTTCCTGTTGAAGCAGAACTTGTAAATAAAAGAATCATAATAATTAACATGATAATTAGGATTAATCCTAAAAAAATCTCAAGGATTTTTTGATCTCTTTTTTCCATGACTAAAAAAAGTGTTTAGAATATTTAAGGATTGCTGGGGTTGAGATGTTGATATTAAAATTGATATCAATTCTGTTCGCTTTTGTTTATAAATATTAATTATTGATTAATATCAAATGAAAAGAAAATATTATAATTTATTAAAAATAATGAGCTATCTTAGCAATATTTTAAATTTTATTTTAAACCTTTTTTAATTTTTTTATTTTCTAAAAAAAATCCCCGCGCCCGGATTTGAACCGGGGATCTCTCGGGGTCTGCTGAGATTCTTCTTGACTTTTGGGGTTTCATTTAATTTCCGTATGGAATATCCACCTTAGATCGCGAGGACACCCACGGTTTCCTTCGCCTAACCTTCCCTTAAGATTGCCCTTAAGAGAGGAATCGTCGTCTACAGCCAAGCGCTCTAACCACTGAGCTACGCAGGGTTTAACTTCCCTCTTCACTCGTTTCCTTCTCAAGTTCAGGAAAGAGCTACGCAGGGATAATTTTAGTAGGACTAGATTATTTTTAAAAGTTCTTATTCCTCGATTTCCTTGTCTCTTTGTTCAGCTATAAAAAAAGCACGATTTGATTCTGATTCTGAGATTTCTCCATCTTTTTCAAATATTGCTATTGCAGAAGGCAGTGCAAATTTTCCAACAACCCCGATTTTAGAATAAATTACATATGAAAGAATTCTGGTTTCTCCTGCTTCTAATCTTTCAAGATTCCATTCAATTCTTCTGGTTTTTTCATTAATTCTCACTGGTTTTTCTGCTCCAAATTTTTCATGAATTTTTACTAAAGGAGGTAATCTATCTGTAACACTCACTCTTTCTACATGTTTTTTGGCATTTACTAAAATAGACACTTTTAAAGCAAATTCTCCTCCTTTTGCTCTTACAAACGAGACTTTTTTCTTTAAAACTAGATCTGTTTTTGAATACTGCTTTGCAAGAACAACTATTGCGATTATAAAAAAGATAATTAATAATGGGAATAACCAATTAGTTTTTACTGCAATTTTAAATGTTTCTCCTGGTTTTATGCTTTTTTCCCAGGTATAGTCAACAGTTAATCCTCTTCTCTCTACATAATCTGGTTGAGGATTAAAATTTGTAAATAATCTTGAGATAATATTTTTTTTAAGAGTTGTTTCTGTATCTGTAATAATGTTACCTTCATTTGTTTTTTCTATGCTTTTTGTGATAATCACAAATCCGTAATCTCTTTTTGTTGTTGTGACTATGTTTTTTTCAACAAATTTAATTGTTCCTTGAACTTTTGCTGTTTGTTCTTGCGCAGTAATTTCAGCTTCTATAGTATAAAATCCTGCGATTAATTTATTAAAATCTTCTTTATTTAAATTAATAGTAAATTCTTTTTTTTCATGAGGTCCAATAGAAAAGATTTCTTCAATATTAAAAAAAGAGGATGAAAATTTCACGTTAATCTCTCCAAAATCAAAATTTTCTTTATTATGAATATAAATTTCTACTGAATTTGATTCAGGATCAAATTCATTTGCTCCAATTTCAAATGCATCTTCTAACTTGACTATTTTAAAAGTTAATCTTTCTCCGACCTGAGTGGAATCTAAGCCTCTTATAAAATAATTAAAAGTATAATAACCTTTATAATCAAATTCTCCTATTGGAGAGATTTTTACTTGCACTTCTTTTTTCTCTCCAGTTGAGATTGGAACTCTTCCAATCGGGAACATTTTGAATCCAATTAAATTATAAAATTCTAAACTTTCTGCAGGCCCGTAATTTGTTATTTCTAAATCAAATGTAACTGGTTTATCTACTCCAGAAATTAATACTTCGTTAGAACTTTTTTTTTCAACTTCTATATTTAACGCAGAAATTAAAGGAAATATCATTAAAATTCCTAATAAAAATATAAGCATTTTTTTCATATTCAATATAAAAGGAATTTCTATATAAAGATTTCTGTTGTAACTGTATTATTTACCAATTATAGAGAAAAATTTATCTTTTACCTTCAAGATCAAGATATGCTTTTGCCTGAGAGAGAAATTCATCACAATCTCTTATTAATTTTTCTTCAAGTTGGTCAATTCTTGAAGTAATCACCCATTTTTCATAAATGCTTCGTAAGAACTTAGAAAGAGCATTTTTTTCAAATTTCCCCTGATAATCTTTAATTAAAATCCCTTTGAGTTTTACTTCAACACTTCCTTTATTTGTGCTAATCTTTTGGTTTTCTTTCATTATTTCTACGTTTGTTAATCCTCTTACAATAAACTCAACTTTAATTTGAAATTTGAAATAATCTGTAACTTTTCTTTCACAAACCCATTTAACTTCTATTGTTTTTGAATCCCCGCTTAAACCTTCTTGATATTTTTCTTCAGAAATATCCAAACCCAATTCATCTGCAAGCCACCCGTAACAAAAAATATAAAAATCTTTAAATGTGAAGATGCCGGTATTCTTTATCTTGCTTGAAAATAATGTATCTTTTTCTGCCATCTTTTTATATAGAATAAAAACTTTATTTAAATATTCTTCGGAAGGCCTTATTTTACATAGAATTTCTACAAGAGTCGCAGATTAACATACCATTGAATCTTTGAAGAATATCTGGAGTTCCACACTCTTCACAGATTTCTCTTAAATCATTTCTCCTTGCTTTTATCCTCTTTAATTTTTTTGCTTCTTCCCTTATTCTTGAAAATTCTTCTAATTCTGGGTAAAATTCTGGATGAAAGCTAAGAATGTCTTTAGCAGTAATCATGCCAACTAATTCTTTTTCATGAACAACTGGAAGCCGTTCATATTTTAATTTTTTCATTTTTTGCAGGGCATCTTTCATCTTTGTAAAAGGAGTTATTGTTACTATTTTCCTAGGAGAGATATCTCTTGCTTTTATAGTGGAAAGGTCTTTTTTTGATTTTTTTACCAGTGCCCACAAAATATCTCTTTGAGAAATAAATCCTACAAGATTTTTTTTATCAATAAGAATCAAGCTTCCAACCCTTTTTTTAACCATTTTTTTTGCACACTCTAGCAAATTTGTATCTGGTTTTATGGTGATTGGATTTTTAGTCATGACATCCGCAACTAATATATTATCCATACAATGTTTAGAAAAACTTCTCTTATAAAGTTTACTTTATTTTTAAGTAACTTGAAAGTCATAAATACGAAGAGAACTATTTATACTTTTTAGAACAATAATGTTTATATAAAGAATTTTTAATTTAGATTCATGAGTGATAAACCAGTTATTTTAATGCCAGAAGATATTCAAAGAATTATGGGAAAAGACGCTCAGAGAAATAATATTCTCGCTGCAAAAATGGTGGCCGAAGTAGTAAAAACAACTCTTGGTCCTAAGGGAATGGATAAAATGCTGGTTTCTCCAACTAATGATATTATTGTTACAAATGATGGAGTCACAATTTTAGAGGAGATGCAAATAGAACATCCTGCTGCAAAAATGATGGTGGAGATTGCACGAACACAGGAAAATGAGGTTGGCGACGGAACAACTACTGCAGTAATGATCGCAGGAAAGCTTTTAGAAAATGCAGAGAAACTTTTAGATCGAAAAATTCATCCTACAATTATTACTAAAGGGTATCGGATTGCTGCTGAAAAATGCCAGGAAATTTTAAAGGACATTTCTCTTAAAATATCTCCTGAAGATGAAAATATATTAAAACAAATAGCAATGACTGCTATGACTGGAAAAGGAGCAGAAGATTCAAAAGAGCGGTTTGCAGAAATTATTGTACGTGCTGTGAAACAGATTCAGACAAAAGGGAAAATTGATTTAAGTGATATAAAAATAGAGAAAGCTAAAGGAGAGGGGATTAGAGATACTGAACTGATTTCAGGAATTGTTTTAGATAAAGAGAAAGTTTCAGCAGATATGCCTTTAATTGTGAGTGATGCGAGAATCGCTTTGATTGACTTCCCGTTAGAATTAAAAAATCCAGAAATAGATACAAAAATTTCTATTTCTTCTCCAGACCAATTGCAGAATTTTATTGATCAGGAAGAAAGAACAATAAAAAAAATGGTTGAAAAAGTAGTAAATTCTGGAGCAAATGTTATTTTTTGCCAAAAAGGTATTGATGATTTTGCACAATATCTTTTATCAAAAGAGGGGATTTATGCATGTAGAAGGGTTGCTAAAAGTGATCTAGAAAAAATATCCAAGGCAACAGGAGGAAAAATTGTTAGTAATTTAAACGAACTTACTCATTTTGAATTAGGCGATGCTCAAATAGTTGAAGAAGTAAAACAAGGAGGAGATATTTTAACTTATATTAAAGGATGTCAGAATCCAAAAGCCTTAACAATTCTAATCCATGGAGGAACAGATCATGTTATTGATGAAATTGAGAGAGCTATAAAAGATGGTATTGGGGATGTTGTGTCTTCTTTAAAAACTGGATTAGTTGTTCCTGGGGGAGGGGCGATAGAAATTGAAATTGCAAGACAATTAAGAATTTTTGGGCAGACTCTAAGTGGGAGAGAGCAATTAGCTGTTGAAGAGTTTGCTTCTGCCCTTGAATTTATTCCTGCTACTCTTGCAGAAAATGCTGGAATAGATCCTATTGATGTTTTAACAGAATTAAAATTCAAGCATGATGCTGGTGAAAGAAATTTTGGATTAAATTTATTTACTAATAAAATTGAAAATGTTTTAGAAGCGAGGATTATTGAACCGTATAAAATAAAAAGTCAGGCAATAAGCTCTGCAAGCGAGGTAGCAATAATGATTTTAAGAATAGATGATGTAATTGCAAGTTCTGGAGGAAAAAGCGGGGGAATGAGAAGTGCTGGAGGATTTCCTCCTGGAATGAGCGGGGAGTATTAACGATGAAATTAAAAGAAGCAGGAAAAGTGTATCTTAATCCAAAAGAGCCTATAGATTTGGATTTTTTAAGAGGTTACTTAAAAGAAAGTGCAATAACTGTTGCTAGAGAAGGGCTACTTTGTTTTTTTGGGCATGAAATTGGACTTGTTAAGGGACATTATATCTTTACTTGTGGAACAGGCGGAGAACCACATATAAGCGAGAATGGAAGAAAACTATTGGAAAAAAAGTTAAACGATTTACTGGAGAGTATTAAATGGGAATTTTAATAGATAAAAGAAACTTTTTTTATTTGATAGAGAGATGTCAGTTAACTGATTCTCCCCAAACTGATGATCAGTCCCATTGTTATGATTTCCCTGAGGGATGCCCTTCTTGCGAATTTCTTCGGCGTTCTCCAAAAATAGCAAGATTGTTTGTTCTTTATCAAGCAGGAAAAAGAGAAGGATCTACCCTAGAGTAGCATACAACACACAACCAACAATGATTAGTGCTGCTGCGAGATTTCTCCATTCAAGCTTTTCTTTTAAAAATTTCCAAGCAAAAATATAGATTAAGACCGGACCCATCATTATCATTAATGTAGTGAATATCACTCCAAAGCTTAGATATCCATAGTAAATGATTACTCTATAAAAAACCCAACAAGCTCCAATTGCCAAGATTTCTAGCTTGACTTTTGCGTTTAGTTTTATTAGTTTTGGTCGAAATAAAGCCCAACTAATTAAAAATATAAAACTACACCTTAAAAAATAAAAAGTTATTGGAGAGTAGATATTTAAAATAAGTCTTGAGATTACTAACTCTAGTGCAAAGAAAAAGCTTCCTAAAACTGCTGCTATAAAATATTTATTAAAATTTAAATGGTGTTTTTTTAAATGGGAAAAGACTAACACAATTCCAGCAATTAGTGCAGGAATTATTATTTTAGTATTTCTTTCAAACATTTCTTGTCCAATGAGATAACTAAAAAAGATTGCAAGAAGAATTACAAATAAAGGTTCTAAGATTTTTGCAGGTTCTAGGTTACTTACTTTTTCCCATTTCATTGAATAAAATGTAAAAAGATTTGCCACAATCGAAAAGGCGATAACTAGAGAAAAAATAAAAATGTTCTTAAGAATAAAAACTTGAGAATAATCAATCTTCCAGAAAAAATACACTATTGGAAGCATAAGCAGTAAAATAGCAAAAAATTCTAGAACTTGATAAAGTTGAATATTTATTCGTTTTCTTTTTAAAACTATTTTTTGAAAAATAGTTCCACTTGCAAGTGCTAATGCTCCTAAAATTGGATAGTGTATCATCTTCTTTTAAAATTTTAAGAAAGAAGTGTTTAAAAAAGTTTCAAATTCTCTTGAAATTATTTTTGATGTACTCTATAAGCTTGCTTCCCCCTAATTTGGAACTTCCTGGACCAATTCTCGCGTAAAACTCCTCTTCTTTTCCAGATTTAAGAAATAAAGGCACACCACTTTTAATGCATTCTACTTTCATGATTGTTTTTCCCTCAATTAAAACAATTTCTGAATCAAGATAAGAAAAAGATTCGTTTCCAATTCTTTCTTTGATTAAATTTGTAAAATGAAGTGTGAATTTATCATTACTCTGAAAATTATCTTTTTCAATTCCAGTTATTTCTCCTTTATCTGAAACTCCGATCAGAAGTGTCCCACCTTTAGAGTTTAGAAAAGCAACTATTGTTTTAAGAGTGGATTTTTCTACTTCTTTATCAACTTCTTTGGTGTGAAGATTTGTTCTTAAGGTTGATTTGAATTCAACATCTTCATTTTCTCCTTTTTGGATTAACTTTAAAACTTCTTCTGGAGAATCTGTCCTAGAGATAAAAAAATTAGGATTTTTTCCTTTGAATTTTTTAACTAACTCTTTTACAACTTTTATTCTGTGTCCTTTCATATAAATGTACCCAAAAAAAGAGGCTATGGCTGCCCCAATTGCAACAAGAGTTAGACTTTTCATAGCATATGTGTAATCTGTGATTGTTACACTATTTCCCAAGAATATTTTCAGATAATATTTCATCATCTCTGAACATAACCCAAGCGCAATAGAAAAACTAAATGAAAAAAGAATTACATGAAAGTAATTTGTTTTTATTTTACTTGTAGAATAAACTAAAAGCATCATAGTAAACCCTACAAAACCAATTGCTAATCCAAAGAATATCTGAATGATTAATCCTCTTATCTCTCCGAGAAAAAATGATGTTAATATAAAAAGGAGTAGAATGAATTCTATTTCTGTTGGAAGGTCTATTTTATATTTTTTACTAAGAATGTATGGAAGGAATATTAATATCAATAAAAGAATATCTATAAAGAGAATTCTCCATAAATGGAAATAAATTGAGTGGATTATTGCGAGAAGAACGACAATTTTAAGAATAGATGAAAAAGACGTTCTTGCTCTTTCTGCATTGTTTTTAATCAAGCCAAAAAGATCCATAAGAAATAAAAGAGAAGATGGTTTATATTTTTTATTGAAATGCGCGAGCCGGGATTCGAACCCGGGTCAGAACGTTTTTGCGAACAAGTTCTTAAACGCAGTTTAAAATAAACTTCGTGGCAACGTTCGATACTAACCACTATACTACTCACGCTGAAAACAACCTACGGTTTTTTTCGATTTTCCCTCTCATCGCTGATAACTGAATCTTTATTTGCCTCTGCTAGATTCAGATACAAACATTATAACTAATTAGAAATAGGTGTTTAAAAAAATATTTGTTTTAAAAGAGTTGAGGAGTGGAAATAGGTTCATTCTCAAATAACTTTTTACCTAATGATTTAAGCTCTTCTTCATGTTCTAGTGCAAATGAATTCCATCGCATCCCTAAATCTATAAAATCTTGTTTGTTCACGAGTTGCATAAAATGGTTGTCCAACTCCTCTAATCACCACCATGAACTACCCCATATAAATGAACCATGTAGAAAAATTAATTTTATTGTTTTAAAAGATTTGGATACTCTATAAGACTGATTTTAAAAAAATGGTCCGGGCAGGAATCGAACCTGCGATCTACTCGGTGTAAACGAGTTGTCATAACCCCTAGACCACGGGACCATTAAGGCATTGTCCAAGCGTGGTCAACACAAACTATTTGACAATTTAAACATTGTCTAAGTGTAGCCAATGTAGACCACGGAACCATTTGTTGATTAAAATAATGATTAGTTTATAAAAGTTATTTTTTAAGCTTATCTATTTCTCAAATAAGCTATTTCTTTTTTTATTCAACCTCTTTCCTCAATCCGTATTTTTTCATTAGATACTTAAACCGATAGTTCTTTCTTAATTCGGCTAAAGTTCCTTCTGCAATTATCTTCCCTCTATCAAACAAATAAATGTAATCAAATTTATTTAATAAGTGCAATCTATGAATTGAAGAAATTACTGTTTTGTTTTTGAAATTTCTAAATATGTTTTCGTGGATTTTCATCTCATTTAAACTATCAACGCTGCTTGTTGGTTCATCTAATAAAACAATATCGCTGTTTTTTGCTGCTAGTAACCCTCTTACTAATGCAAGTCTTTGCTTTTCTCCCCCACTTAATGAGACTCCTTTCTCCAGAACGTTTGTATCCAACCCTTTTTCTAACCTTGCTACAACTTTTTTAAATTGAGCCATTTCAATAAATTTGTTTAAATCATCTTTTCTCGTTGGTAGGTCCATTGTTATGTTATACTTTATAGTGTTGTTAAAAATCTCAGGATCCTGCGGAATTAGGGTTATATGTTGTTTTAATTTCATAAATCCATTTCTGACTTTTTCTCCATCACAATAAATCTCTCCGCCTTGAGGAGGGTATAAACCCCTCATTATTGCAAGAACCGTGCTTTTTCCAGAACCACTTTCTCCAACTAATGCAATCTTTTGTCCTCTTCTAAATTTCATATTTAAATTTTCAAGATGATTCCTTTTCCATTCTTCATCATAAGTAAAGTTCATATTTTTTATTTCAATTTCTTTCCAGTTATATGGAAGTTTTCCATTCACCCTTCCTCTAACTTTTTCAAATGCATCATCAATTGAATAAGCTCCTTCAATTCTTGCATTAAGTTTAACAAGTTTCCCGTAGAATCTCCCAAATTCAAAGAATGCGTCTCCGACTGTTCTTAAATAGCCATACAAAATGTACAGAGTTCCAATTAGAATAATCCCTGTGGCGTGATAATTTGTATAAGCTTGATAAATCAAAACAAGCACAGTCATCAAGGTTATTGCAATGCTTCCAAATGCCCACTTGAACTCGTTGATTATTGTTTCTTTTTTGTAGGTATCATAACTTACTATTAATCTTGAATCAATCTCTTTAGATACAGTCTTTCTAAGACGAAGAGTAATAACGGTGATTATATTGCTTAAATAATCAAATATTGATGCAGAAAGCTTATTGCTGAATTTATTCAACTGAAGATAATATTTTCTCAGTTTTTTATCAACTGTCATAACTCCAACTAAGATGAATGAAGAGAATGTTAATGCGAATATGCCGATTTTAAGATCTACAAAAAACAAGATGATTAATGAACCAAAGATGTTCAAAAGGAGATACATTAATTCAAAAGTATAATATGACGAAAAATTTTCGACTGCACCTCTCCCCCTGTTTACTTTATCAATGGTGTCTCCTGAATGATTGTCCTTGTGCCATTTGACTGGAAGCTCTAAAATCTTATACATTTTATTATTTGTATAATTCTTATGAACATGAAATCCTGTTAATGACTCAAGAATTCTTGCAGTTCCATGAAACATCCAGAAAATAATTTTTATGGCTAAGAGTAGGAAAATCATAAAAATTAATTTCCTTAATTCAGAATCAGAAGTCATTGTCTGCTGAATCGAGTTAAATATCCATCCTATAACTAAGGTAGTCATTAAACCAGCTGTTCCTGCAATGAAAAACAAGAACATATAGAATAAAAATAGCTTCCTCCGGCTACCTAAAAACTCCCATTCTGTTTTCAAAACATTAATTATTGGGTTTTTCTTTCTTCTTTCCTGAGTTTTTTCTTCTTTATTTGACATTTTTCATACATGCGACATAATTTTTATAAATATGAACGAGAAAGACCATGCACACCTCTTGTGACATTTAAAGCCGAAACTGGTAACCAGCGTCTTGCTTTACATAATCCGAAAGCAAAACAGACTATTTAATTGCCATAGCAAGTTTAAGGAAAAATGGTTTTTAAATTTTTGCTTGGGAATTTGTTAAACTCTATCATAGATTTAATAATTTTCGAAAAAGGCACATGAAATTCCTTATTCAACTGAAAGATTTGCCCGCATGTCAATGGTTAATTATTTTAAGAAAGTTGGATCGCCTTCTGAGTTTATTGAAAACAAACCTGTAAGGGAAGATATGTAAAGTTCACCCCTTGTTTATGTAACAATCTTAACCTTACATTTATATAATAGGAAAACCTATAGATCTTATGGAAGATGGAGCCATTATGAGCGATTCATTTATGGATTCTTATAGAAAGAACAATTTCAAAAAATATCCTGAAGAATACTTTGAAGGGGAAATTGATGAATTAGAGGAAGAAAATTAATTTCTTTTTTATCTTCTGGAGGTAAATCACAACCATAAAGATTTTAGTCTGATTTATTTAAATTTAGAGTAGTAACATTTATAAGTGTTAATACATGTTTTTCAGTATGAATCCCGCGAATCAAAACATTCCTGGAATGAATTTAGATCAAAAATATTCTGATAAAAATAAAATAATTCCTGAAAATACTGAAAAAATTCAGAAAGAGATGGATAAAACAAGAAAAGATCTTGAAAAATTAAAATCATTTATCACTAAAAAATATCCTTTCACTCTTTCAATAAGCATTCTTCCTCCGCAAATTATTAAAAAATTCGTTGATGAAGAAGAGATTCCAAAAGAAACTGAAAAATATATCCAGTTATATGTTTTAATCCCTGAGGAAAAATTCAAAGAGATTCCAAAAATAAAGGCAGAGCTTGTTAAACAAATGGATTCTATTAATAAACAAAAAATATGGCTTCAGATTAAAACACCTGTTGATATCTGGGAGAATTGCATAGACGGCAAATTTGATTTAGTGAGCGGAGTTGCTATGTCTTTTCCACTGTATGATAAAGGATTTTTAGGAGCATTAAGAATTTGTGAAATTCATAAATCATTAGTATTGCAAAAATTTGAAAAATATGTTGTGAGTTATGTTATTGCGGGAAGCTTTTTAAGAGGAGAGGCAACTAAAGAGAGTGATGTAGATGTATTTGTAATCATTAATGATACTGATGTAAAAAGAATGCCTAGGCTTGAATTAAAGGAGAGATTAAGAGGAATTATTGCAGGAGTTCACCTTCAAGAAGCTACAGCTCTTGCAGGAGTGAAAAATACTCTTCATATTCAGACATATCTTTTAACTGATTTTTGGGAGAGTGTGAAAGATGCTCATCCAGTTATTTTTACATTTATTAGAGATGGGATTCCAATTTATGATAGAGGAACTTTTATGCCTTGGAAAGCTCTACTGAAAATGGGAAAATTAAAACCATCTCCAGAAGCAATTGATATGTTTATGAGAACTGCTGAAAAAACAAAAGAGATGGTAGATAGGAGACTTATAGATGCAATGATTGATATGTATTATGGGATTTTGACTCCATCTCAAGCATTAATAATGTTACACGGAAATCCTCCTCCAACACACAAAGAAACTCCTATTTTAATGCAAAAAATATTTGTTGAAAAAGAAAAAATGCTGGAAAAAAAATATATTAATATTTTAGAAAAAGTTGTGAGGTTATTCAAGGAGTATGAACATGAGAAACTTAAAAAAATAAGCGGGAAAGAGATAGACAAGTTAATACAAGAATCTGAAGATTATCTAAAAAGGTTAAAAGAGCTAAGAGAGCAAATTGAGAAAAAATCTCAGGAAAAAACAATAGAACAAATTTACAAAGATGTTTTTGATTTACTAAAAACAATCCTCGGGAAAAAATCTCAGGATAAAATAATAAAAGATTTTGAAAAAGAGTTAGTTAAAACAGGGAAGTTCACTCAACAACATCTGAGAATTCTAAACGATATTATAAAAGCACGAGCTGAATTTAAAAAAGGAAAATCATCTTCTCACAAAGTGAATGAAGCAAGAAAAAATGCATCTATATTAATCAATGATTTAATTGAATATTCTCAAAGATGCGAATTAATTTCCTTGGAGAAAGGACGAATGAGGATAAAATACAAAGAAAAAGGAAAAGAAAGTTTTGCAGAATTATTGCATTGTAAAGGAAGAAGTTTTTTAATTACAGGAAATACAATTAAAAGACTGGATAGTAAAGTTAGTGATTCAAATATGAAAGAAGTAAATGAAGCTCTTGAAAAACAGAGAAAAAGTCAGGATTTAGATATTAACCCAAATGTTTTTGAGTTATTGAAAAAAGAGATTGGAAATTTTGAAATTATTCTGTAATACAATAATTCTTAAAAAGGTAATTTTTCTTAGGAAAAGATGGAAGAATATGAAGAAGGTTGGAGAAATGATAGGTATTTTTTAATGAATGCTGGAATACTTGCAGTGTTTGCAGGAGGAATGGCTCTTCAAACTGGAGGTTTATTCACTAGGTTTGAACTCCTTTATGAACTAGGGCAAATAACTACTATAGGGGGAGGGTTATCTTTAGTAGCATCTCTTGTTGGAGGGAAAGTTGATATGGATGACAAAATGAAATCTGAGAGAGATAGATGGGCACTTTATAGATCATCAAATAAATGAATCATTTAATTCTTTCACCAAAACTTTAAAAACTAATTTTCTTGATAGTAATTATGGTTATTGGAAAAGTTATTCAATTTAGAAGAGGAAGACATGTAATTCATGAGAGACATTTTTTAATAGAGTTAGCTGGAGTTTCTAATAGAAAAGATGCTGCAAAATTTGTTGGAAAAAATGTTGAATGGAAATCTCCTGCTGGAAAAATAATCAGAGGAAAAATTTCATCTGCTCACGGAAATAAAGGGGTTGTAAGAGCTATTTTTGAGAAGGGTCTTCCAGGACAAGCTGTTGCAACAAAGGTGGAAGTGAAATGAGCCAAAGAAACTATGATTATGAAATAAAAGGATTTGTTTGTCCTTTTATTGAACGATGTCCTGATAAAAGGAGATTAGATAAGAATCCTGAAGATTCTGATTTAACAGATTAGAAAATGGTAAAAGATTGTAATGTTATGGCAGATTATGTAAGAATGGAAGAATTAAGTAAAGGATTTACAGAAGGTTCTCTGCCAGTTTACTTTCAGGAGGTTTGCACAACAAGAGGAGAACGTTATGATAAAGAATCAAGAGAAGAAGAGCATTCGCGAGGTGTAAAATCATAAAATGGGTTTAAGAAAAGCATCAGCATATTCAAAGAGAATTGTTGTTCCTTATACTAGAATTAGTAAGAAACGACAAAAATCATTCATAAAAACTGTTCCTCCGCAAAAAATTGTTAAGTTTGTGATGGGAAAAGAGTCCTTGCTAAATGAAGGAAAACTTCCATATCAATTAACTATGATTTCTGAAGAGAAAGTTCAACTTAGACATAATGCTCTTGAAGCGTGTAGACAGTATATTAATAAAAAAATAGATAAAGAATTTTCTGGACAATATTTTTTCAAAATAATTCCGTTTCCCCATCATATACAGAGAGAGAATAAAATGCTTACTGGTGCTGGTGCAGACAGAATGCAGACAGGAATGCAACTTTCTTATGGAAAGGCTGTTGGAAAAGCAGCGATTTTAAAGAAAGGTTCAAGAATATTTTTTATTGCTGTTCCAAATGAAAAAGCAGTTGGTTTTGCCAGAAAAGTTCTGAAACAAATAAAGTCTAAGCTACCTGGTAAAGTAAAAATAATATATGAAGAAATAAAAAAATAAAAATTAACAACTTGCTCCATAAGTAGCTAAAACTTCATAAGCTTTTTTTAATGCTGGGGCCACTTCTCCATTTAAGTTTGCTAGGGCTTTTCTAAATGCAGTTTCACGACTATCAGATAGACCATATTTAGATATTTCTCTTATAAGGTTCTCTAGTTGATTTAACTGAGTTGTTAGATGAGGAGCATTCTCTTTTATTATAGGAGAAAGTTCTCTATACGTTCCTTTAGCTTGTTCAAGTTGTTCAGCTTGTTCAAGAATTGAATCAGATTCTGCTTGGACAATTTTTCTTCCTAAATCAACTAACTCTGGGTTATCATAAGCCCTTTCAAGAGCAAGTTTTCCATCAGCATACACCTCTGCAAATCCTGCTTGAGAATAAACCTTATTAAGAGCTCCAGCTAAATTCTCTTGTGTTACTCTTATTGGCGTTCTTGTTTGATTCATTTTTTACCTCCTTGTTTATTTAGTTAGTATTTTATTTGTTTGTTTTACTTACTTTTAAGTAGTAATAAGAGATATAGAAAGTTTATAAATGTTTCTATTTGTCATACTATGGAGTAGTAACAATCAAAAGGTTTATAAAGATTGAATTCTGTTATTTTGTATGACAAAGAAAGAATTATCGCAAGAAGAACAAAGAGTACTAAATGTGAAAAGCACTTTGGAAAGTAAATTATTTCAAACTACACTTGGAACTAATCTTGTTCAGACTAATCCTTTTACATATGGAGAAATAGGTCTTAAAGGAGCACAAGAAGGTTATAGAAAGGTTACTTCAAGTGAAGATTTTCAAAAGGAACGGGAAAAACTTCTTGATAATAAAAAGAGACTAATGGAACAAAATGGAGTTTATGGCGAACCTTCTGTTTCAGATGCAGATATATCATTATATCTAATACAACAACTCAGAGAGGTTATGAGTCTTGCTAAATTAGGCGAATTAGAAGAACAAGCAAGAAGTGCTGGAGCAAGATTAGATTTTGAAGTTCCTGCAGGATTAAGAGAATATCTGCCAGCAGAATTATTTGGAAAAGCTATGACTCCTGAAGGAAAAATGGATTTAAGCAAATTAAATGATGAAGAAAAAGATGCTCTTGGAATGTATCAAATACTTGTGCAAGCTTACGAACGTGCTTGTTCACTAAAAGTTATTGATTATTTTTCAGACGTGAATAGTTCAGGAAAACAAATTGTAGAGAGATATGCTCCTGCAACAGAATAAAGTTATTCAATTGAATCTTTAACTAGTTGAACCATTATATTTAAGAATTCTTCTGTTTTTTCTTGCCATGAATCTATTTCAACCCCTTTTAAATCTTTTATCTCTCCGTGAGTGATTCTTTTATGAAGAACAAGTAAATCTCTATACCAGACCACATATTTCATTTTTAATAAATTTTTATTTACAAATTCTTCTTTTAGATGAAGAGGAATATGTTCTGGAGAAGGAGGAAAAATTCCTGTAGCGATTAGAGCTGCATGAGCAGAATCAACCATTGCCCAATATAATCCTTCAATACTATTTAATTCTGCTAATTTACTTCGAGAAATATGCATCGGCGCTCTCTGAAGACAATTATAAACTGCTTCTGGTGTTGATTTAATTTTTCCTTGCATTAAAAGAAATTTCAGAGGGTTAAAAAATCCAGCTAAATCAATCATAGCTTCTCCATATCTTATAATATTCAATACAACTGGATCTCCTTTGATTAAATCCTCCCACCACGTACTTAGCTTGATTGTATTAATATGCAAACTTCTTTGATACGGATTTACTCTCATTATTTTTTCAAGTTCTGTTCTATACCAGGCAATTAATTCCTGATCCCATCTTATAGAAACATCATCAATAATGATTATAATGTCAATATCTGAACCTGCAACAGATGTTTGCTTTGCAGTTGAACCAAAAAGAACAATTGACTTTATGGTTTTATCAAATTTTTTGCAAGCTTTTACTGCAAAATCCATTGCAATATCAGACTCTTTTTTAAGTTTTAGAGTAGGAATATCTTTTGGAATAGATTTTTTTTTACTAATCTTTTTTTTAGAGACTGTTCTTTTCACCATCTTTTATATTGAAATGTTTAATTAGTTTTTAAATATTTTTAATTTAATTGTTTAGAGTAGTTATTCCATAGGGTTTCCACTCATCCTCCCTCCTCTTCCTCCTGGTCTTTGCCCTCCTAATTCTGCAGGGAGTTGTGAAAATCCTGCACCAAAAAGGTCATAATTTGTCTGAGGGAGCATCATCCCATATCCTCCAGCATAACCTTGTTGAAATCCTAGTGCTTGGTTCCAGTACGGGCCAACACCTTCGGTATAAATTGGAGAACCTATTGCTTCAAGAGTTGCTCCAAAAGGAGAGTTATGCTTTCCTCCAGGAGAAAAATGTTGCCACCAACTTACTGCTTCAATTATTTTTTTTGCTTCAAAACCTTTTTTACCTAATTTTTCCATAATTCCTTTGAGGGGAACATTTCCCATGCCCATTGGAAGTTCTGTATGTTGTAATCCAAAATTGTCTGAAAGATGTACATGTTTTAAATAAGGCGCAACTTTTTCAGACTCTTTAATTATATCCTTATCTTCAAATCCTTGGCCTTTTAGCATATTTATATGCCCAACATCCCAAGTAATACCAATTAATTTTTCTGCTTGTTTTTTTGCTTCTGACCTAGAAACTTTTTCTTCTTTGATTAATCTTTCAATAAATTTCTCTCTCGACGCTTCTACTAAATTCTTTAAATCTTCTCCTGTGCTTAATCCTCCTCCTGCAGGAGGATTTTCTATACTGACTACAGGAGCGTTATTTTTGAATTTTTTATATGAATTAAAAGCAACATTCGCAAATGTTTCAGAAGATTTATTTATTGCAAACTCTTCTATAGGAATGTACATGTTTGGAGTAACTTTTCTTTCTTTTAAATTGATTAGCAATGTTTGCATTGCTTTTGACTGTCCTGCAACATCTCCTGGATCACTTGGTAGTTGTTTTTTAAATTTTTCAGAAATTTTTTTTAATTCTTCTCTTTGTTGGGGATTCCCGTATTCATATGCTTTACTGAATAAACTGTATAAATGTTGATGAGTATCTTCTAGATATACTCGCGCATTTTCAAAATGACTCCATGCCTGCTTTTGAGTAGGAGTTAAATTTTCTGGAGAAATTATTTTTCCATCTTCTCTTCCTTCTTGTAGGTATTGCATTAAATGTTGTATCTGGACTTGGTTTTTTTGCAAAATTTCATCTGCTCTTTCTTTATTAAAAAGAATTTGGGAAAGAGAGTTATCCCATTCTGTGTCATTTAACATTTTTAATCTTTGTTCTGGAGAGAGATATTTCCCTTTCTCAAGAGGAATGTCCTTGTAAATTTCTGTTTCTTTGATTTTTCCTTGCTGATATCTTAACCTATCTTTTGCAGTTAGCTCTTTTCTTAACTCTTTCATCTCAGGATAATATTTTCTTTCCTCTTCAAGAGGAGCCATTTTTCCTGTTTCTTGATTGATTACAATGAGTCTTTGTTCTTCTCCTTTAATCTTTTTCTCTCCCCATGGAATTGTTTTCCATTCTGTTCCAGGAATTCCTGCAGAAGAGTGAAATGTAACTGGAGAACTTTTATCTGGATTAACTTCATGAGCTCTTTCAATTGCAAATTTCATCTGTCGTTCTGCTTTTTCTCTATTAATTTCATTCCATCCTTGTTCTGTTATTCCAGAAGCTTCTACTACTGGTGCGTGAACTGTTATATCACTCCCTGTTAATTTGCTTAATCTGTTAATTTCTGTTAACTGTTGTGTTGGGATTGATTCAAAAACTTCTGGAGAAACCATTGACATTTCAACTGTCTGAATTCCAGAAGAGAGTTGTTCTGAAATTTCTTTTAATGCATTTGCAGTTCTTGCATCTGTGCTCATTCCGAGAGTTTTTGCAGATGCACGATATCCTGTAAAAACATTTCCATAGCCTTTATTAGAATCAAAAGTAGAGTATCCTCCTTGATAGATATCACTAATAGTATAATCACCTTTTTCCATTATTATTCTAATAAAAACTAATTTATATATTTATTTAATTATCGTGTTTCGTATTTTTTCATTCGAGATTCTAATTGTTGAGCTTCAGTCTCTTGTAATTCAAAAGGGCTTTGAGAAGTACGCTCTTTTATTTTTTCTGGCTTTTGAATTGAGTGATAATCCTCTTGGTTATTAAAAGATTCAAATCCCTGATTTATATGGGCAACTGTTCCTAATTCATCTCTTCCTCTTCCAACTCTTTCAAAATTTATTCTTCCTGGTTGTCTTGTTTGAGAAGGAGAATTACTATTATATTTTGGTTCGTTTTTTTCTTCTCCAGAAATCCCGTATTTTAGAGGTTCTTCATCATCACTTAAAATAGGAGCATTAGCAACTCCTCTTTCTAAAGTTATTATTTCTGGAGCTTCTGTGATTTTTCCTAAAATTGGTGTGGATGAACTTGTAAATCTGAATGGAGAAATAAATTGAGTTTCTTGCTCAGCTTCAAAAAGATCCTCAATTAGTTCAGACTCTTCCTCTTCTTGTTCTTCTTCAGAATCTTCTTCTATTTCTTTATCTTTTTCTAACTTTTTATCTTTTTTTGGCATAAGTTATATTAGATTGAGAAATATATAAAATTAGTGATTTTTTAATTTGCTTAGCAACTTAGATGAAATGAGAAAGAATTATAAATTTAGATACCTTTTTAAGAAATACGAATTAAAAAAAGAGATGAAATGAAACCCACAATTAAAAAAGCAGATAAGGAAGATAAGGACGCCCTTATTCTTTTTAGATATCTTTTAAGCGAGTATGAAAGCAAGATAGAAAAATCAGAAAAACTAGATAAAAGGACTTTTATAGTAGAGGGAAATTATACAATAAATGATTTGGGTAAGGAAAATGTTACATTCTTTTTAGTATATTTTAGAAAAATACCTATTGGTTATTCTAAACTAACAATAAAAAAAGTTAATGCCAAGATGATTGGACATATTGGAGCAGAATTTGTATTAGAAGAATTTAGAAAAAGAGGCATAGGAAAAAGGTTAGTTAAAGAAATGTGTTATCTTATTAAGAAAAAGAAAATTAAAAAAATATCTGTAGAAGTTTATAAAAAGAATAAATTAAGTATCAAATTTCATAAGAAGATGGGATTTAAAATAATCGGCGAAGGTTCAAATAAAAAACTTTATCAAATGGAGAAAAAGTTAAAATGACTTTAAGAACACATAAAATTTTAGGCATTATTTTAATTGTTTCTGGAATTGCATTAATTTTAAATTCATTTTCAGGGATTACTGGTTTTTTTATTGTTGAAGATATCAATAAGGATTTTGGTTCTTTTCTTGGATTGATTTTATTATTACAAGGTATTTTTTTGTATTTGGTGGGGGCGAGAGAGGCCGAAAAAGAAAAAGGCTTAGTTGAAATAGTTAAAACAAGGAAATTTAAAAAGGCCATTAAAGGCGCTCCAAAAAAACTTATTGATTTAGCAATAGCAAAAATCGGAACAGGATTAGCTAATGAGGAGAGACTTAAATATGTGAAAGGGAGGAAATCTATTAGAACTTCAAAAGGAGGGAGGATAATTTATAGACAACAAAAAGGTACAATCGTTCTTGAAGATTATTTTTCAGATCATCAGTATGCATAAACTAAGTAAAACTCATCATTCCGTGTGCTTTTTTATAAACATCAAATAATTTAAAAGAGGTTTCTGCAGCTTGTTCTCCTGCAAGCTTTCTGAAGTGAGTTTTTTCAATCCAATCATCTGGACGAAGTGGTTTCTCTTTATCTTCTTTTTTTTCAGAAGTTTTTGCTTCTGTTTTATTAGGTTTATCATAATAGCCAATTAAAGCTAAAAAAGGATTTGATTTATCTTTTATCTCTTTTTTTTCATCTTCTGATTTTTCTTCTAAAAATGAGTTTATCTCTTCTTGTAAATGGCCTAAACTTTCTGTTGTTGTTCCTTCAATTAATTGCAAGATATCTCCGACATCTGAATCTTCTACTTCTTTTTCTATTTTTTTTAATTCATCTTCATTTAAAGCATATCCTCTAAATTCTACATTGGCTTTTCCTCCAAATAAATAGTGTGCTTGTTGGCCAACTCTTTGAGGAATTCCTCTAAATTTAAAACTAACTAAAATACAGCTATAGTAATCTCTTTTTGGTTTAAATTTTCTAAAATCTGTGGGCATCTTTCCTTCTATTGATGCGCTTTCAGGGTCTATTTTTGATTTACCTAAAAGAGTTAGTTCTAAAAGAATTGTATTAAAAACTTTTACTAATGCAGGATCTTTGTCAGAGCCTTTCATTTCTAGTTGTTGGGCTGCCTTTAGATATGGTTTTGCCCATCTTGAATAAAGTTTTAAACTATTCACCTGGCTTTTTAAATAGGTTCTTTCTAATTCATATCTTTTTCTTAATTCTTTTTCTGATTGTGTGGCCCATAGATTAAATTCTTGGAGTCGCGGGAGTAAAATCCTTTTTACTCGATCATTTAAATCAAGTTTTTTAACATCATCAGTGGTTTTTGCAACTAAAAAAGCATCAATTAAAGTCTGAAATCCTGCCTGACCTAATCCCATTGCTTTGATACTTGAATTTCCTTTTGCAATATCTACTTTATCCATCCATATTTGTTTTAATGACAAAAGTGCTGCTTCTTTTTGAGAACTATCTCCTGATTTTAATGCATTGTAATGTTCTAAACGAATCTTAAATTCCTTTAAATCATAAATAATATTAAGAACACTTCTTAAAAGAGCATTCACCTTTGCCATCACGTTCTCTGCTTGTTGTTGCATTATTGAAGCTTTTTGCCCCATCTCTGAAAAATGCCCTGAACCAGGAGTTGTTGTAAAATTATCTATAAGTTTCTCAGGTGCAAGTCCAAAATCACTCATTAAATCTAAAATAAAAAAATAAACTGGTTCAAGTGTCTGAGAATTTGATTCATATCCTAATGTATGTGATGATTCTGGACCTCCTTTTTTCTTGTAATAAGGAACTACTTCTTCAATTATTTCTGCAACTGTTTTTATTACCATCTTTTTAAAATAAGTTTAATATAGTTAAAAAAGGTTTCTAATCAGTATAGCTAAATTTAAAAAATAACTTTGCTTAGAGTAAATATGGGATTATTTGGATTTAAAAAAAAAGAAAAGGTAATTGATTTAAGTGAAAAGTATAAAAAACAACAGGAAAAAACTGCTAAAACAAAAAGCGGATTACAACAAGAGGGCTCTTCTACATCTGCCCCGCTTCCAGGATTTAATATTTTTAATAACCCTGCTTCTGGATTTGGTTCTCAACAAACAAGTGATTCAGAAGAGTATTTAGATGCATCTGAGAGTGCTAATGAACGAAAGAGGAAACTTGCGAAAAGATTATTTGATATGACTAATAAATTAGAAGATATCTCAAATCAAATTTATCATCTTCAACAGAGGATTGAAGTGATTGAGAAAAAACTTGATGTGAATAGGTTTTGAGTTTTTTCACAACTTTGTCTAGGCGTAGTCAAACTAGAAAGAAAACTCGATGTGAACAGGTTTTGAATAAATTTATTAATAAGGAATTCTATTTGAAAATATGGATAAAAAAGAGTTGGTAAAAAAAGCTAGAGCATATGCTTTGAAAAACGCTCTTGCTTATAAGGGAAAAGCAACACAAGGGCCTGTTATTTCTGCTCTTTTTAATGAAGGTTTACAAAAGCAAGAGATGGTGAAGTATGTTAAAGAAATTTCTCAAATAATTCAAAATGTAAACTCTTTTTCAATTGAAGAACAAAAAAAAGAGTTTGAAAAATTAAAAAAAGAAGTTCGTGAAAGAGAAGTTCGTGAAGGGCTTCCTGAACTTCCAGATGTAAAAAAATCAGGAGTTATTATGAGGATTGCTCCTTCACCTTCTGGTCCAATGCACGTGTTTCACGGGATAAATGCTGGATTTAGTTTTAATTATGTCCAGAAATATGGAGGGAAATTTTATGTTAGAATTGAAGATACTAATCCAGAAAATATTGATTCTAAAGCATATAAATTAATTGAAGAGGATGCTAAATGGCTTACAAAAGGAAAAGCAATTGTTGTTATCCAATCAGATAGAGTGAAATTGTATTATAGTTATGTTGAAAAGTTAATTAAAAAAAATTTTGCATATGTCTGTACTTGTTCTGCTGAAGCGTTTAGAAAACTGGCCATGGAAAAAAAAGTTTGTCCTTGTAGAAAATTAAATGTTAAAGAAAATTTAGAGAGATGGAAAAAAATGCTTGATAAAAAAGGTTTTAAAGAAGGGCGAGCAGTTTTGAGATTTAAATCAGATATGAATCATAAAAATCCTGCAATGAGAGATTTTCCCCTTGCAAGAATAAATGAATCAAAACATCCGAGGCAAAAGGAAAAATATCGTGTCTGGCCTTTGATGAATTTAGCTGTTTCAATAGATGATATTGAAATGAAAATGACTCATATAATCAGAGGAAAAGACCATAGGGATAATGCACTAAGGCAAGAAATGATCTTTAATGCGTTAGGCAAAAAATACCCCTGGGTTTCTTTTTTAGGAAGATACCACTTTAAAGATATGATAGTTTCAACAACTCAGTTTAGAAAAGGAATTGAATCTGGAAAATACAAGGGATGGGATGATCCCAAACTTCCAACATTGCTTTCATTAAAAAAACAAAAATATAAACCAGAAGTTTTTTGGAAAATGGCTGAGCATATTGGATTAAGTGAAGTTGATAAAACACTTGAAAAAAAAGAATTTTTTAGATTATTAAACACTTTTAATAAATAAATTTAAATATCTTCTATCTTTAAGATCAAAGAGGTTAAAAAAGAGAAATGAAAAATAAAAAAGCAGTATCTGAAATTTTTATTACAATAATTATTTTACTTTTAGTTTTAATAGCAATTGCTGTTGTTTGGGGGGTAGTAAGTAAACTTATTGGAGAAGGAGCAGAGCAAGTAAATTTAGGAGCAAAATGTCTTAATACAAACATTCAGATTATCAAAGTGATAAATACTTCTGCAACAGACTATGATGTCACTTTGTCAAGAAGAGCCAGTGGAGAAGAAGTAGACGGAATAAAATTGGTTTTTTTTAATGATGTTGAGAACAGCGAGGTAATGGAGTTTGGTCAAGCATTAGCTCCACTAGAAACAAAAACTGCTAGTATTGACACAGGAATTTCAAGAGTTAATAAAATAGAATATACTGCTTATTTTTTAGACGAATCTAAGAAAGAACAAATTTGCTCACAAACTAGTTCTTATGAATTTTGATTATTTTCTAATTAAATAAACTTCATCATTTTTTCTAACATAAGGAAGTTTGATTCCTATTTCCTCTCCTTTTTTTGCACTTTTAACTGATTTTTTTCGTATTTCTATCCTCTCTATTTTTGATTTTTTTAATCCTGTTGTTTTTCCGAGAACAATTATTTCGTCTCCTACCTTTAAACCAGAACTTAGTTTTATTGTAGCAACATTTATTTTTGTGAAATAATGCAAAACTTTTCCTGCAAAATGCTTTTTTTCTGTTGAAGCACTATGCTCTACTTTTGCAAAGTCATCAGAAGTTGGAACTTTTAAATAAAATCCTGATGAAAAACCCCGATTATAAACTTTTTTTAATTTATTTAACCCTTCACTGATTTCTTTTTTGGATAGTTTTTTATCAAGAGCTTTTTTATATACTCTAATTACAGCATCAACATATCTCGGATCTCTATTTCGTCCTTCTATTTTAAAGCCACTAATTCCTGCTTTTTTCATTTTTTCAATAAAAGGAAGAGTGCATAAATCTTTTGCAGAGAGTACCCGATTATTTTCTAATTTTAACTTATTTTTTTCTTCATCTTCTATCTGATAACTTCTTCTACAAGGATGTAAACACTGCCCCCGATTTGCAGATTTATTAAATAAGAATTGAGAGGTAAAACATCTTCCAGAAAGAGCTACACACATTGCGCCATGAGCAAAACATTCAATATCAATAATCTTTGATATTTGTTTTATTTGTTTTAAACTTAATTCCCTAGCTAGAACAATTCTTTTAGCACCAAGTTTTTTATAAAATTTTGCTGCTTTAACATTGGCTACAGAAGCTTGTGTTGAGATAAAAAAAGGAATTTTATATTTTCTGCATAACTGAATTACTGCAAAATCCCAGCAAATAATTGCATCAACTTTGTTTTTAACTTTTTTTATTGTAGCTTCAATTTTTTTCAACTCGCTATCATAGATAATAGTATTTAGAGTTAAATATCTCTTTACGTGTTTAGATTTGCAAATTTTTTCTATTTTAACTAAATCTTTAATTGCAAAATTCTTTGCAGCTGCACGCATAGAAAATTCTTTTAATCCAAAATAAACTGCATCTGCTCCGGCATTTATTGCTGCGACTAACATAGAAAAATTGCCTGCTGGAGCAAGTAGTTCGTATTTTTTCTTCATGAAAATATCAAAAAATTTAACTATATAAATCTTTAAAAAATATTTTTAATTTTATAAGAAAGTAAGACCATGATTAACATAAAAAAACCGTACAATAGAAATAAATAATTAAAAGGAAGGAATATAAGCAAAATTGCTCCAGAAATTCTTCCTATAAAACTGCTAAAATCAATAGTAGTATTATAAGGGCCGTAAAATCTATTTTCATCTGATTTTTTCTTAAGAATTTTAAAGAAATATGCTTCTGTAGTTGGTTCAACCATAGCCATACCTACACTCGCAAAGATTAGCAATCCTAAAAGAATATATATGTCTTGAATAAAAAAACAAATAAAAGAAATAATCGCTACAAGGAAGTATCCTATTTTGAAGATTTTTTTGTGTCCTAGTGTAAGAGTTAATTTCGAGAATTTATATTCTCCTAAAATCAATGGAACAGCTATTCCAAAAAGAAAATAACCTACCCAGAGGTCATTTAATCCACTTCTTATTATATGCAAAGGCATAAATAAATAAATAAAACTCCACCAGAGGTTTACCCCTCCGCTAATAAGGTAGGATAAAGTTCTTTGTTTATCTTTAAAAAAATCATAGAAATTTTTTAACAAATTTCCGTCTACTTTTTTATTGATGTTAGAATCTTTTATCCCAGATACACTAAAAAATAAAAGAGCTATAAAGATAAAAATAGATGATAAAAGAAAAACATGACTAATCCCGTATTTATTTGCTATAAAACCTGCTATTAATGGGCCAATAACCCAGGCAATATTCATAGCAGTGTAGATAATGCCCTCATTTCTAGAAAGAGTACTTCTTTTGGATTTATCACGAACAATAATCCCAAAGCTTGTTACCTTGAATGTATAAATTATTGTTGTTAAAAATGCTAAAATCAAGAAGATATAAAATTTAGAAGTTATTGCAAATAAAATATATGCAATTGCAAAAGAGAGGAGCGAATAAGAAAATATTTTTGATTTACTATTTTTTTCTATTAAAGGTACAAATAAAAAATAAGAAAAAAAAGCTACAAGAGTTAATGCAGCAGAAATAAGTCCAACTATAACTTCACTATGAACAAAACTATCAATATACAAAGCCCAGATAGTACTTACAAGAGATGCAGAAATTGCAGTTATGAGGGAGATAATAGATAATTTTGCGACTCCGGTTAAAACAGACATACCATCTCTTCTTTTAATTAAAATTCCCATATAATTATAAAATAGTTATCTTTAAAAATGCTTTTTAAGATGAAATTTAATGGATGATCAAAAAAGAAGAGATTTGATAAATAATTTAGAAGGAGATATTAGGAGAGTTGAAATGAAAATTGTATTTTTAGAAACAGAAGGAAGAGAAGAATTAGCAAAATTTTATAGAATGGTTTTAGAAGGATATGAATATGTATTAGAAAGTGTTAAGCAAGAAGAAAGATTTAAATATCATTAATTTTTTACAAAAATATGACAGCTAAAGTTAGAGGTTATCGGCATCATTAAGAAAGATTTCCCTAGCTGTGCGTTTTCTAATCAGAATGTTTTTATACCATATTCAATTAAATTAAATATATGGCGGATGTGGTCTAACGGTTATGACGTATGGTTGTGGTCCATAAAAAGGGAGTTCGACTCTCCCCTTTCGCCCTCAACAATTTCAAAAAAGTTGGAGGAGACAATCCAATTTTTAATTGGAGTTTCGCCCTTTCAAAAGAGGATAAAATGAAAATTAGCAAAGCTACTAAAAAAGATTTTAAAGGTATTTTGAATGTATTTGTAGCTTCAGCAAAATTAAACCCAAAAGATAAGGGGAATAAAGAATTAAAAAAATATATTCTTGCTAGTTTAAGGAGCAAAACTTTTTTTATATTAGTTGCTAAAGCAAATAATGAAGTTATTGGATTTTCCATTACTAACTTTAGTGAATTAAAAAAGATGTATGCAGATTTAGTGGATATATATGTTTTAAAAGAATATAGAGGAAAAGGTGTTGGGAGAGGATTAATGAAAGAACTGTATAAAGAACTAAAGAAAAAAAATATCAAAAATATTGGATTATATTCAGAAAATAATGAAAAAACATTAAATTTTTACAAAAAACAAGGATTTCAAGTTGGAAGATTAATAAGGAGGTGCGACAAAAAAATAAGATGAAAACAGAACCAGTTAAAGGATTTAATGATTATTCTGGAGAAGAAGCTCGTAAAAGAGCAGAGATTAAAAAAATCCTTGTTGAAATTTTTGAGGAATATGGATTTGAACCAGCTGAGACTCCGCTTATAGAGTATGAAGAATTTGTTAAAGGGGAAAATTCTAATGATGAAGCTGTTTCAGATATTTTTAGATTAAAGGATAAAGGAAAGAGAAATCTTGCATTAAGGTATGAATTTACATTTCAGCTTAAACGTTTAATGAAAAATAAAAAACTTCCTTATAGAAGATATCAGATTGGTCCTGTATTTAGAGATGAACCAGTTTCATCAAATCGATTTAGACAGATTACTCAAGGGGATATTGATGTTGTTGGTTCTACAATTAAAGAAGAAGCAGAAATTCTTTCAATTGCAAAAAAGGCTTTAGACAAACTCGGTTTTAAGTTTAAAATTTATTTTAACAATAGAAAACTTTTAAATGAAATATTAGATGAACAAGGCATAAAAAATAAAGAAAAAGTAATCAAGGAAATAGACAAATTAGATAAATTAAGTGAAAAAGACGTTAGAAATAACCTTAAAAAAATCAAAGCAGAAAATATTTTTAAAATTTTTAAAGAAAAAGAAGATTATTTCAAGAGATATAAATCATACGCTGAAATTGAGGAATTAAAAAAATATTGTAAATATTATAACATAGACATTGTTTTTTCTCCTTCTCTTGCAAGAGGATTGAGTTATTATAATGGAACAATCTTTGAAATAAAAACAGAGGGAACTCGGGAGAGCATTTGTGCAGGAGGAAGTTACATATTTGACAAAGTCCAGTGCACTGGAATTTCATTTGGATTAGATAGATTAACTAAGGTTTCTAAAATAAAACCTGAAGAAGAAACCATTATGGTCCTTTCTATAAACAAAGACCAAGAAGCAATTAAAATTGCTGAAAAACTTCGACAAGAAGGAAAAAAAGTTGTTATTTACTACGGAAAGCCGTCAAAAGCATTGCAATACACAAATTCATATAATATAAAAAAAGTTATTTTTATTGGTGGAAAAGAAACTGAAAAAGGTGTTTTAAGAATTAAAGATATGAAAACCGGCAAAGAGATTTCAAGAAAAGATTATAAATAAGAAATCATTATATTATACATGAAAAAAGGGAGGAGCCTCTGGGATATTCTTGCATGGGTTATTCTTGCATCTATTTTTGTTTGGATTATTTTAAAAGTGCTTGGAATTATTAATACTCCTATTATAATTGAATATGCTCCTTATTTTGGAGCAGTATATTTGGCAGGGTGGGCGATGAAAAAGTTAGATACTGCAGTAGAAGATTTAAAAGACGTAAAAAAATTTAACAGAACTACTGTTGAACAGATTAATAATATTAAATTAACTTGCTCGAGAAATCACTGCTCTTGAAATTATTAAATTAACATGACTTTAGAGAAAGAAGTTAAAGATAAAAAACCTCCAAAAAAAAGAGTTGAGGAAATTAACATTTATTCCCCTACATTTAGGAGAGAAGGGATGCTTCCTGAAAGAGATTATACACTTTTTCGTAGAAAACCTGGGAGTTTTTACTCAAGGTAAATTTATTTCACCTTAATATCCATTCCCCAAGAATAATTTTCTCCTGAGATTTTTGAGCTAGTTATGTTGAGTGGTTTTTTAAATAATGGGCAATCTAACACAAAAGTTTCAAATTCTCCACCCTCTCCTGCAGGATGAATTTTATATTTTTTATTAAGTTCTCTGACTTCTTTAATAAATTTGGAATTGATTTCTCTTCTAAGCCAGGATTTATCTAAAGGATATGCAAAAACACCGGTTATGATTATCTTGAATTTATTTTTTATTAATTCATTTAAATATTTAATTTCATCTTTTTGCCATAATGGATTAATGCATTTAAGGTCTAAGTTATCGCAAATTTTTTGTATTCTTGAAGCCTGATAAACTGACTGAATTGCTCCTGTAACAATTCCTTGAATCTTGTATTTTTGTTTTGCTTTTTGAATTGCTTTTTCTAAATCTGCAAGCTCTTCTTCTTTTTTTCCTTTGGTCTTCTGAATAATAATTGGGATTTGCATTGCTTTTGCTTGTTGTTTTGTACGAGTGATTGAAGGAGTATGAAACATATAACTTTCTTTGTTTTTAGAAAAAACAGAGATAAGGCACGCAAGTTCGTGGCCTTTTTTCTTAGCAAGATATGCTGAATAACATGAATCTTTTCCTCCTGAAAATAAAACTCCGAGTTTCATTCTTCAAACATATCTCCGATAGGATTTTCGAAGTCGCTATTTATTTCTTTTAATCTTTGTTTTTTTTCATCATCTAAGTTTTCAAGTTCTTCTTCAAGCTCGTGTTTTAAATCTGCAAAAGGGTCTGGATTATGCTTAAGATAAACTTTTTTTAACCAGATATAAATCTCTTCAAAATGATCATCTTGGTGAAGCCATACTTTTTTTTGGTTTTCTAAGTGAAGAAGCGGTGCAAAAGAGATTATCCTCTCTTCTCTATTTGTTCCTATAAAATCTGTGTAAGAAACCTTATGTTTTCCTTTTTCTTCATCTAAGCTTTTAAATAAACGAGAGTAAATTTCTTTTATTTTGCCTTTTATACTAAATTTTCTTTTAGGAATAGAAAAAGATGACTCTCTAAGCGCATTTTTATTTAAAATCTCTTTTTTTATTCTTCTATTTTCTGTTGTAATCGCCTTATTTAGAGAGTCTATTAATTCTTTTAGTGTAACCTTTTTAAAACGAGGGATTGGACTTCTTGGAATTAAAATTGGAATCTCTTCTTCAAGTTCAATTCTCTCTAAAACATGCTTCTTTTTTTCTTGTTTTCCAAAAAGAATCTCATCTATACTTTTGATATATTTATTCAGTAGAATTTCTGATTTAATTCTTAAAAGAAGTGCAGCTGCCAAAAGAACTTTACTAGAAACAAAGAAATCTGCCTCTTCATATTTTTGAATTTTTTCAAGATAACCTTCTGTGAGAATAACAATATTAATATCCCATGGGTCAAGTTGTTCTGTATTAATCAAATCATAAATAATTTCTTGCCACCCAATCTCTCTATTAAAAAGCAGGTTATGAATTTGCTCTTGCTTTACAGAATTATCTAAATTATTTTTTTGTTCACCCATCTTTTTATTAGTTAAATAGAGAGATTTATAAAATATTGTATAGAAATACTAAGGTAAAACAATTATGTAGTGAGTAAGAATAGGCTACGTAGTTACCAAAAAGAATTAAATACCTTTTCATACATGATAAAGTAGTGCTGGTAAATCATTACTTTAAACTAATTACCCTCTGTCATTCCTGAAGGGTAACATAACCGAAACATTTATATATTCGAACACCCTCTCTATTCTATCACCTCTTTTTCCCCAGGAGAAGCTTCAAGTCAACTTTTTGAAGGCTTGAAGAATCTCCCAGGGTTATAATAATTACTTGACTTTATCAAATTTAATTAATTACTGATAAAAAATTTAACAAAATATTTAAAGGAAAGAATCATAAATTTAATATGGATGAAGGGGATGGAAAAATGTTTGAATATAATTCAGAACTAGATTCTTTATATTTGTATAGCGGGATTAATGAAAATGTTTTGGGCGTTATAAATATTGAAGATTTGATTTTTGATGTAGGAGTTTCTGGAAAATTAGTTGGATTGGAAATTGAAAATGCTTCTAAGGTTTTTAATGTAAATCCGCAATTGTTTAGTAAATTAGATAATTGTAAGTTATTTGTAAAAAAACAAGGAAATTTAATCTTTTTAGGTTTTAGATTTAATATAATGAAAGAGATTTTTAATTATAGTTACATGGTTGCAAAAGACAAGATCGCAATAACTTGTTAAAATTTAAATCCGTACCCTTTCATTAATCTTTTTTCCACATTTCCTCCAAAATAAAAAGCAGTTAATAATAATTTTGGTTTGCGATCTAAACGAAAAACTAACTTGTAGCTCTTCTTTTTATTTAATTTATAAATGAAAGTATGTTTAAACCCAACATTATCCTTCCGTTTAAACACGTCAATAATCTTATTAAATTGGGTATAAATCTTTTCTACTTGGATAAGATTTAAACCATGTCGTGGTTTTCCCCATTGATTATAGAAATGGGAATCTATTTCAATATCTTTGAATTTTATTCCACGCATCATACTAATTAGTCTTTTTCTTTCTTTAAAGTCTAAGAGTATGTTAGTATCCATATCTAAATTAAGTAATTAACTCTTATATATTTTAGTAATAAAAGAAGTTTTCAAGCAATTCTTAATCTACTCCAAGTGTTATGATCTATATTTTTCTAGTATAATAATTTTTAAATAGAGACTTTTTTTAATGAATTTATGGAACCTCCAAAATTTAGGGAAGTAACTTCTATAACTTTTCTTGGGCATTATGAACCTTTTGTAAGAGATCGCCTGAGAAGAAAAGGGGAAGAGATTATTGGAAACGGAGAGGGAGAAACTCCTGGAACCGTTGTGCTCTACACTACAAGATTAGATGATAAAAAGAGCGAATTCTCTAAAAATGAATAGATCCCCTATTGACAGAAGAACTTCTTTGAAAAAAATTATCCTATTTGGCGCGATATTTCTAGTAAATCCTGGAAAAACTTTTTCTGAGACAATTCCTCTATCTCCTTCTAATGGAAATTTTACCTTGGAACAGATAAGACAAATTTATAAAAGAGAGTATAATGAAGGGCTTCACCTAAACAATTATGTTACTCCAGATTGTATTGCAACTTATCAAAGAGGGAAAGGGAAGATTCCTGAAAGAGCTATAAAAATTACTTTAAATCATTTAGAAGAGATGATGATCAAAGAATGGTTAAAATATCCTGGGTGGCCAGACTCTTTCCATGGTCATTTCTTTTTACCAGAAAAATCAAGAAGCGAAATTATTCATTTAAAGGGAATTGAATTACTCCAAGCAAGTCTTTCAAGGGAAGAATTAGGGGTAATTTATCATAATGCAGAAAAATTAGCAAAAAGAAACCCTCCTGTAACTGGAGCGATAGACTCTGAAGCTAAAAGATTAATCAGTGTACGAAGCGTAATTGGGTGGTATGATGGAAGACCATTAGAACTAGCTCACCCTCTCCCAGATGATCCTATTGGATATGTCAGGGCTAATACTGCACAACCTCCCAAAGGATTTAGTTCAATGTGTCCAATTACTTTTAAGGCGCATAAAAATGGGGTATTTTCCATTTCTCCCTTTGGAGAAAAAATAAGAATTGATTTTAGTTTTGATGACTTTGATTACGAAATCACTGGAAAATCAGAAGAGCAAAAAGGAATTGGAGATTTTTAAAAGACCTATTCTTTCTTTTCTTCCTTAATCTTTGATTCAAACTCACTGTAATGGCATTTTCCACAGTAAAATCTTCCTTGAGAATTCATTAAAAAAACACCTGGACCACATCTCGGACAAAATCGCTCTCTTTTGATTTTATCGCCCTCAATTTTATATTTAGTATATTTCTTGCTGGTTTTTTTATTTTTATGAGGTTTTTTCCCTTTTTTTATAACTTTCTTTTTTCCTTTAGCCATTTTAATTTCCTATTTTAAATGGGTTATACAAAATCTTTAATTTTAGTTTAGCCATTATTCTTTACTCTCCTCTTGTTTTTCTTCTGATTTTGATTCTTCTACTTGGCTTTCCTCAGAAACTTGTTCTGATTTAATTTCTTCTGTTTTAACTTCTGGTTCTTCTTGTTTAGTTTGCTCTGCGATTTGCGCAGCAGCTCTTTTCTCTTCTTCTTTTTCTTTCTTTTTCTTTAATTCAGTTCCATCTTTTTCTTCTTGAGAAGGGTAAATATTTGCACTTACTGAGAAAATTCTTGAGCCAAATTTTCCCTGAATTTTTTTTATTTTTATATTTTCGGCAAGAGTTGAAAATTTCTTAGAGATTAATTTTATTGTTTCACTTCTGCTTGGAACAACGTCTGATTCTATTGTTAATTCAACTTCTTTTCGGTTAAAAAGAGGGTTCTCATTTTCAGATAATATATTTATTTGCATTTTAGAAATTATCTTGTCTTAATTGCAAAATTTCCTTTATTTTTTAATTTTAATTTTCTTGCAATTTCTGATTTTTCAGGATCTAAAATAACGATTCTTCCTTTGTACCCTTCTGTTGCTTCTTTTGCTTCACAGTTAGGACATTTATCTCCTGTTTCATAAATTTTATTGCATAGTTTACATGCCTTGTCTTTTACCATTTGTTTTTTATTTCTTTTTTCCTCCTTTAACTACTTTTTCTTCAATTCTTGCAGCTTTTTTTGCTTCTTTTTGTTTTTTTAACTGATCTTCTTTAATCCAGTCTAATTTTCCTAACCCTGGTTGTCTCATAGTAAGCCCTATTTTTGGCTCATCACCTTTGTGGCTTATTGAAACTACTCTTGCTAGACATAAGTCTCCTTGTTTTAAACTTCTTTTAGAAGATTTACCTAAAAGTGAATTTGCTTTACTAAAACTAACATAATCGTCCATTGTTTGCCCGATATGAATCATTCCTTTCATTACTCCCATGTCTACAAAGGCTCCAAAACTTGTTATTTCTGCTATTGTTCCATAAACAATTTCTTGTAATTCAGGTTTCCATACTAATAATCTTAATCTAGAATTATAATAAGCTGCTCCATCTCCAGGAATAATTACTCCTCTACCCACATTTAAAACTTCTATAACTGCCACCACTCTTCCAAGTTCTTTATCATAATAATTTTTGTATGTCTCTTGAAGTTGCTGAGTAACAGCTTCGACAGTAGGCAAACCAAATAATTTTGGCTCTACTCTTACATAATCTTCAACCTCTGCGATATAGAACATTTTAATCTCAAATTTAGAGTAAAAATTGGTTTTTAAAGGTTGTGTGTGAAAGTGATGTTCCAGAAGAATAATCTTTTTAAAGAAAAGATTGTGGGAAACATAATGGTAAGAACAGTTTATATATCACGAGATAAAGAACCTGTAAAAAAAGAAGATGGAATATATGTCTATGAAAGTGCAATAGGAGTGGTTGCAGAATCAGAGAAGAGATTTGTCTCTCCGGTCGATGGGAAAAAAGTTTCTTATTTTTTCTCTCCAGAAGGAAGATTAGAAGAGGTTGCTAAAAGAATTTCTAAAACAAATAAAGCAGAATGCTTAATGGATTCTCAATTTGAGGATTTTGTTAAAAGACTTGGTCTTACTCCAGAACTAATTGCTGCTATAAAAGCTAAATAACCTCCAGCTTCTTTTTTCCACGGATTACTAACTTTAAGTTTTTTGTCTTATTTTTTATCTCTTTATCAAGAGTTGCTATGACGAGGTTTGTGTTCTTTTCTGCATATTGAATTATTGCTTTATCAACATTTTTTCTCTTTAAATCAATTTTTCTAAATTTATTTTCTTTTAATAATTTTAGAGCTATTTGAGCTTCTTCTCTAAAACGAAGTTTCTTTTTTGATTTGGTTATTCTTTCTATTTCAAGAATAACTTGTTTAGGGATTATTATGTCTAATCCCATAAATTTTATCTCTTCAAAAAAATCTATTTTATTTCTAATACAACTAAGAATAAAATTTGTGTCCAAAATTACCTTGTTCATAATAATGTAACAATCTTAACCTTTAAATAATCTTTTTTCTAACTTTAGTTATGCAAGAGAGGGAGAATATCCAAAGAATTCTAGAAAGTGCAAAAGAAGCTATTAAAAAAAAGGATTCGCTTAAATTAAAAGAATTAAGTAATCAGACTGTTCATACTGCTTCAATTACTCATGATCCGGATAATATTGCAATTGCAGTAATAGTTTATTCTTTAAGCAAATTAATTGAGAGAGAGTATTATAACCATCCAGAATTAAGTAAGGACATTATTTCTTCTATAGATTACTCATTAGTTGCACTTAAAAAAAAGGATGAAATCGGATTTAAGAGAAGTTTAGATTTAATTCGAAAAGCAATTAATAAAATTTCAGGAAATATGAGAAAGTATATCCAGGATGTTTTTAGAAAAGCTAGTATCAATAAGGCTTCTAAAATTTATGAACACGGAATTTCCATGGAAAAAACAGCGAGTTTGTTAGGGATAACAATGTTTGAACTTGCGAGTTATGCTGGACAAACTGAAATTTCTGATGTTCAAGAGAGTAAAACAATGGATGTTAAATCAAGAATTAAACTTGCTGTGGAGATGTTTAGATGAATGAGAAAGTTCTTATCTTTGATTCAAGCACACTAATTAGCTTTGCTATGAATGGCTTATTTGAAGAAATCAAAAAATTAAAAAGTATTTTCAAAGGGAAATTTATCATAACAGGGGAGGTAAAAAGAGAAATTATTGATAAACCCTTAACGATTAAAAGATTTGAATTAGAAGCATTGCGGTTAAGACAATTATTAAATGATAAAATTCTTGAGATGCCTTCTTCCTTGGGGATAGATAATAAAGAAATCTCAGAGAAAAGTCAGGAATTTTTAGAAAAAATAAATAATTCTTTTATGAGCAAAGGAAGGAACTTAACAATTATTGACTCAGGAGAATCAACTTGTTTAGCTTTGAGCCATATATTAAACAAGAAAAAAATTTCAAATGTTATTGCACTGGATGAAAGAACCACTAGAATGATTTGTGAGAAACCAGAAAATTTAAAAAAACTTCTCCAGAAAAAACTCCATACTTCTGTGGATATAAAAAATAAGAATTTTAAAGAATTTAAAGAATTTAAAATAATTCGTTCATCTGAACTGATATATGTTGCTTATAAAAAAAATCTAGTAAATCTCAAAAATGGACAAGTATTAGATGCTTTACTTTATGCAGTAAAATTTAAAGGGTGTGCTATTTCAGGAGATGAAATTAGAGAGATTAAAGGCCTAAAATAAAAGCTCTTTCTCCATCTAATTTTCTTAAATATTCTTCACTTCTATTCCTCGCCTTTCCATATTCACAACTAAAATCACATTTTTCTGTACCATAGTGAGTACAATAAGTAACCTTTCCTTCATTACCCCATGAAGAACCATCTGCGCCTTCGCACGTATATGCTAATGAAGTTTCTTGGTTTTAAGGGTTTCTTCTTTCTTCCATAGTAATTTTTATCATACCTCATCTTTATATATTTTTCCCAAGAAAATTATTTAAACGCCTAAAACTCTTTTTGATGGTATGGGTGCGTAGGTTAATGGTAAACCGGTCGGCTCCAGCCCGATTGCTGGGGGTTCGATTCCCTCCGTGCCCATTTATATTCTTTGCCTTAACAAAAACATTTATAAATATATATGAATATAAATTCATATGAATAAAAATACATATCATATCTTCTTTACTAACCTGGCTAATCCGCTAAGGATAAAGATCATTTCTTCTTTAAAAGAAAAAGAAAAAAATGTTACAGAAATTTCTAAAGAGTTGGGTGTTGAGCAAAGCAAAATTTCTCACGCACTTATAAAATTAAGATGCTGTAATCTTGTTGAAGTAAACCAAAAAGGCAAACAAAGAGTCTATTCTCTTAATAAAAAAACAATTCTCCCAATATTAAAAATAATTGATACTCATGCAAAAACTTTTTGTGAAGGTGGGTGCAAGGGGTGCAAGGGATGAAACCAAAAACAGAAATAAGATATAGCATGATTTATAACAAAATGTTCAACAAAGAATTTTCTAGAAAAGATATTTGGAAATTAAAAGAAAATTGTAAGGACTTTGAGGAGTTACATAAAAAGTATATTCACAAAATTTTGAACATGATAGAAAAATGCCATAGAAAAAAATGGAATTATCAGTTTATTCCAATTTATATTGTAGATAGAGTTCCCAACTGTTTTTCAGACCCTTTAACAATAAAATATTTCAAAAATCCAAAAATGATGTTGGTTCTTTTAGCGCACGAACTATTACATAACAATTTCGTAGGAAAATGGGACTTCAAGGATTCAGAAGAATTGCATAAATATATGGAACCAATCCTTAACAAAGTAATTAGAGACTTGGGAATTAATTTAAAAGAGGAGTTAAAGATTTTCAATGAAAAAACAATGGCTTTAACCAAAAAAGCAAAATGATTAAAATAAGAAAAGCAACAAAAAAAGACATTATTCCTGCTTCAGACTTAGTTATAAAAACATTTGTTAAATTCAATTCAAAAGAAGGAACTAAAAGAGGTGTTCAAGAATATATGAATCATCATGATCCTAAAAAAAATCTTGATCAGATAAAACAACAATTCCCGAAATACAAAATATTTTTGGTGGCAGAAGATAGAAAGAAGATAATTGGTATTATAAGAGGAAGTGAATCGAGAATTGGAAATTTATTTGTAGCAGGAAAATATCATAAAAAAGGTATTGCTCAAAAGTTAATAAAAAGATTTGAAAAAATTGCTAAAAAAAGGGGTTCAAATAAAATTAAAGTGAGATCGTCTTTATATGCTAGTGGATTTTATTTAAAAAATGGTTATAAAAAAACCACAGGAATTAGAAAAATGCACGGACTTAAACTGCAACCAATGACGAAGAGATTAAAATGAAATTATATCACGGAAGTCCAAGAAAATTGGAAGGAAAAAGATTACTCCCAAGAAAGGGGAGAGATGTTTTTAACAGACCAGACAATCTTCATAAAGCAGTTTATGCAACAGATGTGAAAAAGAAGGCTATTGCTATGAGTATCCTTTCTTGTAACGGAGTAAAGGGGGGAGGGTTAGATTCTTCAAAAAAATCTGCAACTCCCGGAATTATTTACAAGGGATTTCCAGAACAAGAATATGTTTTCCTTCATACACTTAGCTCGAAAGGATTTGAGAAAGTCGGGGAAGGACACCAATTTATTTCAAAAAAACCTGTTGAACCTATTAAAACAGAAAAATTAAGAGTTAGTGATTATCTTTACTTAATTAGAAAAGCTAGTCAAGAAGAAATTAAAAAATGGAATGAAGTGATAAAAATATCAAGTTAAAATGAAAAAAATATACTTTAAGTCAAAAATAAATCTTGTCATTAGGCAAATTTCAAAATGAGAAAAGAAATTTACCTAGACAATGCAGCAACTACAAAAGTTGATGATGTGGTTTTAAACGCTATGCTTCCTTATTTCACTGAGAAATATGGAAATGCCTCCTCTGTTCATTTAATGGGGCAGGATGCGAAAAATGCAATTGAAAAAGCAAGGAAAATTATTGCAAAATCAATCAAAGCAAAAACCTCTGAAATTATTTTTACTTCTGGTGGAACAGAATCAAATAATCTTGCGCTAAAAGGATTATTTTTTAGCAATTATCCGCAAAAAGACCACATTATCACTACTAACATAGAACATGATTGTGTTTTAAATTCGTGTAAATGGTTGGAAAAACAATGTGCAAAAGTAACTTATCTTGATGTAGATGAAGAAGGATTTGTAAATCTTGAGGAAATTAAAAAAGCAGTAACAGACAAAACAATTCTTGTTTCTGTAATTCATGGAAATAATGAAATCGGAGCAATCCAAGATTTGGAATCTATTGGAAAAATTTGTAGAGAAAAAAAAGTATTCTTTCATACAGATGCGTGCCAAAGCTATACAAAAACAGAATTAAATGTAAAAAAACAAAATTTAGATTTAGTTACTTTAAATGCGCATAAAATTCACGGTCCAAAAGGAGTTGGTGTATTATATATCAAGGAAGGAATTAAAATCACGCCTCTTGCTCATGGAGGGGGACATGAGAAAAAAATTAGAAGTGGAACAGAAAATGTTCCTGGAATTGTTGGATTTGGAAAAGCAGTAAAAATTGCTAAATCCAAAGATGTGAAAAAAATGACAGAATTAAGAGACGCATTAATTAGAGAACTTTTAAAAATTCCAAAAGTTAAACTAAATGGTCCTAGAGGCGAGGATAGATTAAGTAATAATATTAATGTTTCTTTTAATAACATTGAAGGGGAAGCTGTTGGAGGATATTTAGAGCAAAAAGGAATTTACACTTCTACTGGTTCTGCATGTGCTTCGCACTCATTAGAATCAAGTCATGTTTTAAAAGCAATAGGATTATCAGCTGTCCAGTCGAATAGTTCAATAAGAATAAGCATAAGCAAATACACTACAAAAGAAGACGTTGATTATTTTTTAAAAGAAATTAAAAAAATTGTTGAAAAGCTTAGGAAGATTAGTCCGTTAAAATAAAAATGTTTGAAGATATAAAAGCAATTTACAGGAATGATCCTGCTGTAAGAAATATAGAATTTTTACTCTATCCCGGGTTACATGCAATTTTTGTTCATCGTTATCTTTCACATCTTCTTTATAGGGCACGAATCCCTTTTATTCCAAGATTAATTTCGCAAATAATGAGGTTTTTAACAGGAATTGAAATCCATCCTGGAGCAAAGATTGACAAAGGCCTTTTTATTGATCATGGAATGGGAACAGTAATCGGAGAAACTGTAAAAATTGGCAAAAACTGTGTGATGTTTCATAATGTTACACTGGGAGGCACAGGGAAAGAAAAAGGGAAAAGACACCCAAGTATTGGAAATAATGTATTCATTGGAACAGGGGCAATACTTTTAGGAGCAATGAAGATTGGCGATAATGTTAAAATTGGTGCAGATACATTTATCATGAATAAAAATGTTCCTAAGAATTGTACAGTTACTGGCACTCCTGGAAGAATTGTCAGACTTAATAATAAAAAGGTGAACATTAAATTAAAATGAGGAACTTAATTAATTTAGTTTCAGCACACACAGGAAATGACGCATATGATCACTATATGACCCTCCCAGAATTTATAATTGGATTAATAATTATCATAGGATTATTAGTGGGAGGTCTATGGTTAATTAAAAGAAAATGGAGGAAGAAATGAAAAAAATCACGAAGAAAACAAAAATAACTGAATTAGTCCAAGAAAATCCTGAAGCAGCAGAAATTTTATTTGAATCTGGAATGGGGTGTATTGGATGCCCAATGGCAATGCAGGAAACATTAGAAGATGGTTGTCTTGCTCACGGCATGAAGGCGAAAGAAATTGAAAAGTTAATTAAGAGATTGAACAAGGAGAAATGAAATTAAATAAAAAAGAAAAAGATATTCTATCAATTATGAATGATTCTAGTGAGAAACAGATTTTGGAATTTGCTAAAAAACATACAAAATATTTAGAGAAAGATATTAAGAAAATTGCTAACAAATTAACTAAAGAAAATTATGTTGAAAAAGTAAAGATACCGGTAGGAGATAAAATAGTTGTTTTATATTTTTATACTAAAAAAGTTACAAAGGACTTGCTTAATGATAGTCTTAAATGGAAAAAAGATTTTGGTTACAAATTTGGGGAGGGTATTAAAGATGGCCCCATTAATAAATTAAGGAGGTATATTAAAGAAAAATGAAAACAAAATTTTTAATTGATCCAAAAGTTGAAGCAGAAAATATCCCTAAATTGCTTAAATTAGCAGGGAGGAGAGTTTTATTCCCTCCATTTGCGAAAAGAATCATTAACAAAAAAGGTAAAAAACTTTATAAAGAAATTTATGAAATCCACGAAGAAAACAAAAAAGAAATAAAAAAATTAAAAATCACTTCTAAATCCAGTTGGAAAAAGATTGAAAAAGATTATACTAATGAAATGGAAAAATTAACAGGGCATAAACTAATACAAAATAAATCCTGTTATTTTGCTCCAACAATAAATGGAATTGCTGACATAAAAGGAAGGAAAAATGTTTTTGTAGGAATGGGATTCAATAAAGATACACTAAAGTACATAATTCCTCATGAGTTAACTCATTTGCATTATACTGATATTTTGTATAAGGCAAAACTATATGAAGCAGGAAAATCTCCATTGATGGAAGGAGTGAATCATTTAATTCTGTTTAAAACACCAATTAAAAATCTAATAAAAAGTAATATAGAATATCCTTGCCTGAATTTTGTCCAACAAAATCATAATTTCATGAAAGATCTAGAAAAAGCCTGGGAAAAAAGAAAAGATTTTACTTCTTTTCTTAAGGAAGCAATTAAAATTCAAAGAAAAAATAAAAACATAAAACATTGTTAAAGAAAAATGAAATACTCTAAAAAAGTCATGCAGAATTTTATGAACCCAAAAAATATGGGAGAGATGAAAAATCCAGACGGAGTTGGAAAGGTTGGAAATCCTGTGTGTGGAGATGTCATGTGGGTTTATATCAAAGTTAAGGATAATAAAATTAAGGATATTAAATTCAAGACATTTGGATGTGCTGCAGCAATTGCTACATCTTCTATGATAACTCAGCTTGCAAAAGGAAAAACACTAGAACAAGCAAAAAAAATAAAAAGAGATGATGTTGCAAAATCTCTTGAAGGATTGCCTCCTCTTAAAATGCACTGCTCAAATCTTGCAAGTAATGCATTAAAAAAAGCAATTGAGGATTATAAAAAGAATAAGAATAAAAAATAAAAAAATTAATTTAACTTAAAGACTGCGTTAATTCTTGAAGTTATTTCTTTGTCTCCAGGTTGTATACTTGAAACAGTTTCTTTTGCTAAAGCATAATCTTCACCAACTCCTTCTGTTCTAGCAGAGAAAACATTCCACGGGTAATATCCAAAATCACTTACTGAAGTAGATACTAATTTCCCAACACTCTTATCAAAACCTTCTGCAACTGCTTCTGCTTTAACTCTCGCATCTTGTGCAGCAAGTTTCATTGCTTCTGCCTTGTATGTATTCTGCAATTCTTGGCTTAACTCAAAATTTATATAACTAATTCCTGCCCCAGAATCTGCTCCAGCATCAATAATTGATCCGAGTTTATCTGTTTCTTCTGCATCAATCTCTATTCGAATAGAGTGTGTTGCGATAAAACCATTTTCAGTTCTAGTACCATCTTTCCACTCATAATCTGGGTAAATATTGAAATTTTCTGTAACTATATCCTTTCTTTCAAAACCCTGAGAGAGTAACTCTAAGACTAAATCATCAAAGATCTCTGAATTTGCATCTTTTGCTTCTTGTGTTGTTTCTCCTTTTGTCTGGATATTGAAATATACGCTGATTAAATCTGGCATAGCTTTTACTGTTGCAATTCCTTCAACATTTATAGTATTTCCTTCTGGATGAATAGCAGAGTTGAACACATAAAGTGTAGCTATAGCAATTATTAAGATAACTCCTGAAATCATAGCAGTTATTTTTATTGCTGTGTTTTCGTTTGTCATTTTACCTCCTTTCATTACAATTTCCTCCAATTTAAAGTAAAAAAAATCAAGATTGCGAACACAGCTCCTGCCAAGAACCATTGCCAGATAGAAGTTGTTGTTAGAGCAATTGTGTTTCCTGAAGAAATTACTGCAACTTTTGCCACTTCGCTTTCTAAACTTACTGCTGAAGAATAAACTTCATCTACTATTTGAGGTATTGTTTTTTGCATTTGATTAACTTTTTCAAAAGTATAAATTGCAAAAGTTAGCGCAAAAGTTAACAAAAATGCAGGAACCAAGCATTTTAATTTTCTAGAAACAGAAGAACTTTTAGGAGAAATAACTATTGATTTATTGGATAACTCGTAAAGAACTATTTTCTTGCCTTTTACACTCCAGAAGAAATTTTTTCTTTTTTGAATAAGCTCTGAAGCAAGAAGCTTTTTTAAATTATAATCTGCAGTATTCATAGGAATTTTCAAACTTTTAGAAATGTCTTTTGCACTTGCTTCTTTATTATTCGCAAGATAATCGATTATTCTTTTACAGGTTTTATTTCCAAGTACTTCTGAAATTCTCTTAGATCTTTCATCATCTAAACTCATTAAAATAAATTTATTTTCCATGATATTTATAAAGATTTTTTATTTATAAATACAGCGAAGAGTTCAATAATGGTTGAAGTTATCACTTAAGAAAATATAAAAATCCCCCTCAACTAATTCCTAGTATGGACCTCACATCAAACGTTAAGCAAACTCTTAAGAAAGTAAAAGTAAATAAAAAAGAAAAAATAATTGTTGCGCTTTCAGGAGGAAAAGATTCAGCTGTAACAGCCTATTTGCTTAAAAAATTTGGGTATAATATAGAAGGGTTTCATATTGACTTGGGGATGGGGGAATATAGTAAAAAATGTTTAAAGGCTGTGAGAGAGTTATGTGAAAATTATGATATAAAACTTCATGTTTATGATATAAAAAAAGAAACAGGGAGTTCTATGTGTTATATTAGAACAACTATTCAAGCACGTCAGAAAAAAGGAGTTTTAAAAAATTGTGCGGTTTGTGGAGTTATAAAAAAATGGATATTCAACAAAGAAGCGAGGAAATTAAAAGCAAGTAAAATTGCTACAGGACATAATCTTGATGATGAAGCTCAAACATTTTTAATGAATATCTTAAAAGGAAGCCCACAATTAAGTGCAAACACAGGAATAATTACTAAAAATATTTCAGATAAAAAATTCATTCCTAGGATAAAGCCATTGTTTTATATTCTTGAGAATGATGTTTTAAAATATTCTAAAAAAATGAATCTTCCTGTAATTTATGAAAAATGCCCTTGTGCGATAGATTCATACAGAATTCAAGTAAGGGAATTTTTAAACACTCTTCTAGAAAAAAATAAAAAAAATATTATGAAAAACTTCGATAAACTTTCTAAGGAAATTCAGTTAAATAGAGAAACTAAAATAAAATATTGTGAAATATGCGGAGAACCTTCAAGAAAAGAAATTTGTAAGAAGTGTGAGTTGGTTAAAATATAAAATAAAAAAAAGAATTCTTTTGTTCTTAATTTTAAAGTGGTTACAAAACAAAAAGCTTTATATATTCCTTGTTTTATATTGGTTGTATTCAAAAATGAGAGAAAATTCAACTAGCATAAATCGAAGAACATTTTTATCTAAGGCTGCTGTAAGGACCATAGAATTAGGTTCAACTATCCCATTAATTGGTTTATTGGCGAATAATTTTATAGAAAGTAGAGAATATTATGAAGCAAATTTAAGTAGAGCATTAACTTCTAAAAAACCAGGAGTCATAACTGAATTCTCTAAAATAAGTAATGAAACTACAGCCTCTTTAGAAACTCTTACTAGAGCATATTATAATGAATATTATGAATCATATGTAACAGCAGAAATAACAATAGACTCAGACGGAAATCCCAAAACTAGATTAGTTACTAAATATAGATGGGTAGAGCCAGAAGAAGTTCCAGATCATACTATAGTTTCCTCTTGGAGAAATGAACAAAAAAAATTCTCAGATAAGCTAAGAGATCTTGCTTCAAACCCTGTTATTGATGAAAGTAAAATTAAAAACATAAGTATTGATAAGAAAAAATCCGGTAAAGTTGGTCAAGGAATTTTGAGTACCCTCATATATGGCAGTGAGATTGCTCTTCTTTTAGGATATGAAGAAATTTCCGCACATATGTCTATGTGTTATACAGAGGCTTCATTATCAGAAAAGGTTAGAATTGCGAATACTCCTTCTCAAATTAACAGACGAAGCTTCTTTAAAGTAGCCGCTGCCCTAAGTGGTGCTACAGTAGCTCATCAAATTGGATCACATCACCAAAGAAAAAGTGTTGAAGGAAGAAAAAAACTTGAAGAACAAGTGAAAAGAATCGTTATAAAAGCAGATACTCCTCCTCAAAGATCTTTTTTGCAATATTTTGGAATTACTCCTTCTCAGCTAATTGGTCAAATAAAATCGTATGTAGATGTTTCAACAAGTACATTGCGTAAAGGTGTAAAGGAGGAAAAAGTTGCAAGAGCTTTTGAAAATGTAAGAGATAAATGTGAAAATTATGAGACATATTTAAAAAAATCAATTGGTAAAGAAGTTCCAGAAAATCTAGGTGATATGACTAATTACGCATATATTACACAAGAACTTCAAAAATTATCAGGACAACAAAAATCGCATGCTAATTTAGGTGTTTTAATTGAAGGTTTAGTTGTCGGTGGTGTCATGGCAGCTATTCTTATCCCTGCTGAATATTTGAATAAAAAACTGGGATAAATAAAAAAATATTATTAAAATATAATTATCTTCTTTTCTTCTTTCTCTTTTTAGAAGCCCGTGATTTTGTTCTTACTTTTTGTGATTTTCTTTTTGGAGACCTTTTCATTTCTGAAAAAACATATACATATAATATTGAAAGAATACCTACTGTGTTAAGGACAGCTAAAACAATAAACCATGCTACTGACCCTTTTTTCGCAGCTTTCCACATTCCGATTAATTTCCATACTAACTCCCAAAGAAGAATTATTATTAGAATTATGATTGCACCAACCGGAAGATTTAGCGTATCTATCATTTTCACCTCTAAAATAAAATATCATTTATAGTTTAAAAAACTATCTATCATTTTACAAATATTATCGTTAATATCTATTCTAAGATAATTATCTTTAAATACAAAGAAATTTTTTCTATTGAAATTTTAAATAAAAACTGTTAAAAAGAAGGTGTTATCATCTTCTAGTTCAGATAAACATTTAAATATCGTTTATTACTAAATTCCTTGTCTATACAAGTAATAGTAATAAAGGGGTATTAAACATACAACATATTGTATGTTATTTAAAATTATGAATTGCATATTTTGTTCAAGTAAATCGTCAAAAGTCACAGATAAAAGAGATTCTCCTTATGGGATTAGGCGAAGGAGAGAATGCTTAAAGTGTAAAAAAAGATACACTACCTATGAAAAAGTTGAAAGAAATGACTTATATGTAATAAAAAAAGATGGAAGAAGGGAAAAGTTTGATAAGGAAAAATTAAAAAAAGGTTTTGAAAAGGCGTTTGAAAAACGTCCAATTTCCCAGGAAAAAATAGATAAAATGGTAAATGAGGTTGGAGAATTATTAAGAAGAAAAGGTAAAAAAGAAGTTAAAAGCTCTGTAATAGGAGAACTAGTAATGAGAAAAATTAAAAAATTAGATAATATCGCATATATTAGATTCGCTTCAGTTTACAGAGATTTCCAGGATGTAGATGATTTTAAACGCGCTATTAAACAAATATAATGGTTAAAAAAATAAGAAAAAGAGATGGAAGTGTTGTTCCATTTCAGCAAGAAAAGATTACAGAAGCAATTTGGAAAGCTGTAAAGGCTGTTGGAGGAAAAGACAAGGACAAAACAGAATATATTTCTAATCTGATAGTTCAGGAAATTGGAAAGAGATTTCCAGAACCAAGCATACCTGAAGTAGAAGAAGTCCAGGATCTTGTAGAAAAAGTATTAATTGAAGAAAGACATGCAAAAGTTGCAAAAGCATATATCCTTTATAGAAAAAGTCATCAAGAGTTAAGAGAGGTAAAAGGTCTTTTTGATACAATTGAAGCAGTAGATGATTATATTAGTTTGAATGACTGGATGGTAAAAGAAAATTCAAACATGGGTTTTTCATTACAAGGACTAAATAATTACATTGCAACAAAGATTATTTCTAATTATTGGGTGAGAAGAATCTATCCAGAAGCAATAAGGCATGCTCATGAAAATACAGATATTCATGTTCATGATTTAGGTACATTAGGAGCATATTGTGTTGGATGGGATTTAAAAGATTTATTGCTTACAGGATTTAAAGGAGTTCCAGGAAAAGTAGCTTCAAAACCTCCAAAACATCTTAGAACTGCTCTAGGACAGATGGTTAATTTCTTTTATACCTTGCAAGGTGAAACAGCAGGAGCACAAGCATTTTCTAATTTTGACACATTACTAGCCCCTTTTGTTAGATATGATAATTTAGGTTATAAAGAAGTTAAACAAGCATTGCAAGAATTCTTATTTAACATGGCTGTTCCTACAAGAGTTGGATTTCAAACACCATTTACAAATATTACAATGGATTTAGAAATTCCAACATATATGATGGATGAACCAGTTATTATTGGGGGGAAACCTCAAAAAGAAACATATAAAGAGTTCAAAAAAGAGATAGAAATGATTAATCAAGCATTTGCAGAATGCATGTTAGAAGGAGATGCTGATGGAAGAGTATTTACTTTTCCAATTCCTACATATAATATAACAAAAGATTTTGATTGGGATAATCCAGAATATGATAAAATTTGGGAAATGACTGCTAAATATGGAATTCCATATTTTTCTAATTTTATTAATTCAGATATGAAACCAGAAGATGCTAGGAGTATGTGTTGTAGATTAAGATTAGATCAAACAGAACTTAGAAAAAGAGGAGGAGGCTTGTTTGGAGCAAACCCTCTTACAGGTTCAATAGGAGTTGTTACAATAAATCTTCCAAGATTAGGATTTACTTCTATGACAGAGGGAGATTTTTTTAATAGATTATCTAATTTAATGGAACTTGCAAAAGAAAGTTTAGAAACCAAAAGAAAAGCAATAGAAAGATTTACTGAAATAGGGTTATATCCTTATTCTATGTTTTATTTAAGGTCTGTTAAAAAAAGATTTGGAGAATACTGGAAGAATCATTTTAGTACAATTGGCTTGCTTGGAATGAATGAAGCAATTATTAATTTCATGCCTGGAGAGACTATTACAACACCTTTAGGAAGAGAGTTTGCAATTAAAATATTAAAATTTATGAGAAAAAAATTAGAAGAGTACCAAGAAGAAACAGGGAATATTTATAATTTAGAAGCAACACCTGCTGAAGGAACTTCATATAGATTTGCTAGAAGCGACAAAAAAAGATTTGGAAGGATAATTGTTGCAAATGAAAGATTAGTTCGAGAGGGAAAATCAAATCCTTATTACACTAATTCTACCCAACTCCCAGTTAATTATACTTCTGACTTATTTGAAGCACTTGAATTGCAAGATGAACTCCAAACTCAATATACTGGAGGAACAGTTCTTCACGGGTTTATCGGAGAAAAATTATCAAAAGAAGGGGTTAAAAAACTTGTCAAAAAAATTGCAGAAAATTTCAAACTTCCGTATTTTACAATCACACCTACATTTTCTGTCTGTCCAGTACATGGTTATCTCGCAGGAGAACATGAATATTGTCCGAAGTGTGACATTGAAAAAGGATATACAGAAAAAGCTCTTCAAATAAATACTAACAATTAAACAAGGGAGAAAATAAAATGGAAATAAAACAATCAACAAATCTGCTAGTTATAGAGAAAGAAGATGATTTGCAAAAACAAGAATTTGAAGTTTTGGCTAGCCCCCCTCAAATTGCAGAACAAAAAGTACAACAAAAAGCAGTAAAAGAAAGGGAGCAAAAAACTATTCAGAGAACAAAATGCGAAGTATTTTCTAGAGTAGTTGGGTATTTAAGACCAATTGAACACTGGAATGAAGGAAAAAGAGCAGAATGGGAAGAGCGAAAAGTTTTTGAAAACTGTGCATAACTCTTATATAAAAGAAAATGAAAATTAAAGGTTTTCAAAAGATAAGTTTAATAGATTATCCTGGAAAAATCGCGTGTATTTTATTTTTAGCTGGATGTAATTTTAGGTGTGGTTTTTGCCATAACCCAGAACTTGTTTTAGATAAAGGTCATGAAATTTATTCAGAGAATAAAATTCTTGATTTTTTAGAAAAAAGAAAAAATCAACTAGATGGAGTTTGTATTACTGGTGGAGAACCTCTTTTAAGTTTAAACCTGGATTTCTTGAAAAAAATAAAAGAATTGAATTATTCTATAAAAATTGATACAAATGGGAGTTTTCCTGAAAAATTAGAAGAAATTATTGACAAAAAACTTGTTGATTTTATTGCCATGGATATTAAAGCAAGCAAGGAAAATTATAACGCTATAACAAATTCTGATGTTGAGATTAATAAAATCGAAAAAAGTATTAAATTAATTTCAAATTTTGGAAATTATGAGTTTCGAACAACAATTCTTAAAGAAGTTCATACTGCTGAAGAAGTTAAAAAAATTGCTAAATGGCTTAATCAAATTCTAGGTGAAAAACCTAGAAAACTTTGTTTGCAAGGATTCAAGAACAAAGGAAAACTTCTTGGAGAAGAATACAGAAATAAAAAAGATGTTGAAGAAGATTATCTAAGAGAATTAAAAGAAGCTATTAAATCTGATTTTGAAGAGGTTGAGATTAGATCCTAAATACTTCGTTATTCATTGGACGCCGAAGTAGTGCTAGAATTGCGTTATTCCTTCCAACTATTCTTTCTGCTAGAGATTTTACCTTGCCAGGATTATTATCAAAATCAATTTCTACTCGTTCAGAAGGAAGAATTCCTAAAATATTTTTAATCCTTCTAGCATATTAGAAGCGCCAAAGTATCTCCCCCTTTTTGATTCATTTACAAAAATTGTATAAAATCAGAGATTATAATTTATTCTGAGTTTTTTCATAGCACTTCTTAGAAAAAATCCTCTTTTAAATTTTATTGTTTTACTATTTATACAAAATTTTATAAAGATTCTCTGCCCTTTGATTATATTCAATGTAGGAAAGAAAATGGCAAACAATGATAAAGTTCCTGAACTTACGAATTCTGGATTTGAGGATTTTATTAAAAAAGGGCTAGTTTTCATAGATTTTTTTGCAGAATGGTGTATGCCCTGCATTATGATGACTCCGATAATTGATGAATTAAGTGATAAGTTTAAAGGAAAGATAAAGTTTGGAAAAGTGAATGTTGGAGATAATGAAGGAATTGCCCAAAAATTTAATGTTAGTTCTATACCAAACTTCACACTTCTTAAAGATGGAAAAATCATTGAACAGTTTGTAGGAGCAATGTCTCCTGAAGATTTAGAAGAGAGATTGAGTAAGTTTATAGAACAATAATTCTTATAAAATTAGTATTTGAACTATTCTTATGAATGTTAACTATAGATATGAGGAGTTTGGAGAGGCTTATTTATTCTTTATCAAACCTATTTTTGAAGGGCTTCCTCAAGAATTGAGAGAAAGTTATAGATTAAGATTCATTCAGATGTTAAAAAATCATACATTTCAACCAAAAAAGAAAAGAGATCCTGCGCATCCAAGAAGTGTAGAAGCGAGAAAAGAAAGGGGAATAGAAATTAAGTTTAAAGATTCAAAAGATCCTGAACAAATAGCGATGGCAGTTATTACGTCTTTAGAAGGATATTATCTCGCCCCAACCCAAATAAGAGTTAAAAACTATATAATAAAAAATTTATAAACCAAAATTAATTAATTGATAGAATGGCTCCGTAGCTCAGCCTGGTTAAAGTCGTTAACACTAAAAACCAGTATGAACTTAGCCAACATAAATCAATATGGCTCCGTAGCTCAGCCTGGTTAGAGCACTAGCCTTTTAAGCTAGGTGTCCGGGGTTCAAATCCCCGCGGGGCCATGTTCATTATAAAAAGAGTTCTAAACAAAGTTACTTTAAATGTAAAGCCCCTCTCACAGAAAGGTTTTTAAATCAATTCTCACTAACTTTTATTATTGAATAGTTGTTAAAATTTTTACCTGTTGAGAACTATGCAATGCTCCAACTAAACTGTTCGTTTATTTATAAATGCACACATTACAAGCAAAACACACAAAACTAAATGAAAAAGAGTCTGAAGAATTCTTATCAAAATTAAATATTTCTAAAGCGCAGTTACCCAAAATATTTCTAACTGATCCGGCCTTGCCTGAAGGATGTCAGGTAGGAGATATAATAAAAATAGACCGAGCAGGGGGAGTTTATTACAGAGTTGTAGTTTAAAAAATGAAAAAAAATAATCATTTAATTATAAAAAAATATCTTGAAAAGCATTCACTAGTTGAATCAAACATCACGTCATTTAATAATTTCATAAATAAAAGAATGCAAGAGATTGTTAATGAAATATCAGAAGGTATTAATAGCGAAGATTTTGAAATTACCTTAGGAAAAATTCAGGTAGGCCAACCCAAAATAGTAGAAGCAGATGGAAGCTCTTCTTTAGTTATGCCTTCAGAAGCGAGATTAAGAAATTTAACTTATTCTGCTCCAATAACTCTTGAAATAACAGTGAAAAAAGACGGACAAGTTGATTCTGAAGTTGTAGAAATTGGAAAAATGCCGATGATGGTTAAAAGTGACATATGTAACACAAGTAAATTATCAAAAGACGAATTAATTGAAAATTATATGGATCCTCTTGATCCAGGAGGATATTTTATAATCAAAGGAAATGAAAGAGTGATGGTGATGGCAGAAGATCTTGCAGAGAACCAGCCATTTATAGAGAAGAATAATAAAGGAGTATTAACACTAAAAATATTTTCATTAAAAGGAACTTATAGAATTCCTGTAACAATTTCAGAAAACAAAGAAGGAATACTAGAATTGTCATTTAGTCGATTCAAAAATATGCCAATAATTGTTATTCTAAAAGCTTTGGGATTAACTAAAGAATCAGAGATTGCAAAACATATTGGGAAAGAAACAGATAATATAATTGTAAACCTTTATGAGTTTGTAAATCTGGCAACAAAAGATGAAGCAATAATGGATATTGCAGAGCGAACAAATCTCCAAGGAACCAAAAAAGAGATTTTTGATAGAGTAAATCAGAGAATTGATTCTTATCTTTTCCCTCACATCGGACAAAAAAAAGAAGATAGAATAAAAAAAGCAGTAACATTATGCAAGTTAATTAAAAGATATCTCCTTGCAAAAGAAAACCCTGAATTAATAACTGATAAGGATCATTATGCAAATAAAAGAGTTAGACTTTCAGGAGATTTACTTGCTACTTTGTTTAGAGTTAATTTAGGTATTTTAATAAGAGACATACAGTACTCTCTTCAAAAATCTTCTAAAAGAAAAAAATTCTTTTCGATAAAAATAATTGCAAAGTCGACTTTATTCTCCCATCGTGTAGAATCTTCAATTGCAACAGGTAGTTGGACAGGAGAGAGGAGTGGAATTACCCAGAATATGCAAAAAACAAATTATCTTGATACAATTTCTCAACTTCAGAGAGTATCGAGTATGCTTCCAAGTGATCAAGAAAATTTCCTTGCTAGAACACTTCATCCAACTCATTATGGAAGATTTTGCCCTATAGAAACTCCTGAAGGAACAGAGATTGGTTTAAGAAAAAATCTTGCAATACTTGCAAAAGTTTCTACAAGAGTGAACCTTGACGAAGACAAATTTTTGAAAGACTTAACATCAAAAGGGTTAAATAAAGAAAGTGTAGGAAAAACAGATGTATTCTTTAACGGAAGATTTGTTGGAAGTGTGGAAAATGCAGAAGAATTTGTAAAAAATATAAAAGATGAAAGAAGAAATAATTTATTTCCAGTACAAATGAATATTCGAGATGATCCAAACTTTCAAACAGTTTCTATTTCAACAGAATCTGGAAGAGTTTTAAGACCATTGATAATAGTAGAAAAAGGTGTTCCTAAACTAACAAAAGAACATTTTGTGAAGTTAGAACAAAATGAAATCTTCTGGAAAGACCTGATAACTCAAGGGGCAATAGAATACCTTGATGCTGCTGAAGAAGAGAATTCTTTAGTTGCTTTATATGAAGAAGAGATAACTCCTGAGACTACTCATCTTGAGATAGACGCAACTAGTTTATTTGGAGTTGTCACTAGTTTAGTACCTTACGGGAATCACGATCAAAGCTCAAGGTTAAATAGAGGAAGTAAAACTCAAAAACAAGCATTAGGATTATATGCGGCAAATTATCTTTGTAGATTAGATACAGATGTGAGTATTCTTCAGTATCCTCAAAAACCAATTGTAAGAAGTTTTGTTTATGACACATTAAATACCTATCCTGCAGGGCAAAATTTAGTAGTGGCAATAATGCCTTATGAAGGGTATAATATGGAAGATGCTTTAGTATTTAATAAAGGAAGTTTAGACAGAGGAGTGGGAAGAAGTTTTTATTTTAGACCATATTCTGCAGTTGAGATGAATTATGCAGGAGGATTAAAAGATGAAATTGCAATTCCAGACAAAGACACTTCTGGTTATAAGATTGAATCAAGTTACAATCTTTTAGAAAATGACGGAATTATTTATCCAGAAGCAGAAGCAGATGAAGGAAATGTTTTAATTGGAAAAACCTCACCTCCAAAATTCTTATCAGAAGCAAGAGAAATTTCAATCAGAACAAAAAAAGAATCAAGCATAGCAATGAGACAGGAAGAAAAAGGAATTATTGATTCTGTTTTTGTTACAGAAGACAGCGAAGGAAACAAAATTGTACAGGTAAAAACAAGAGACCAAAGAATCCCTGAATTAGGAGATAAATTTGCAACATCTCACGGTCAGAAAGGAGTTATTGGAATGATTGTTCCTGAAGATGATGTCCCATTTACTTCAAAAGGGATAAGACCAGATATAATGTTCAATCCTCACGGATTACCTAGCAGAATGACTGTTGGATATTTGTTAGAATTACTAGCAGGAAAAGTAGGATGTTTAAAAGGAGAAATTATTGACGGAACTTCTTTTTCTGGAGAGAGTAAAAAAGAATTAGAACAGCAATTACAAAACTTAGGGTTTAGGTATGATGGAAAAGAAACAATGTATAATGGAATTACTGGAAAAAGAATGGAATCTAAAATTTTTGTTGGGAATTTATATTACTTAAAGCTAAAATATATGGTGAGTAACAAATTACATGGAAGAGCTTCTGGAAAAATAGCATTATTAACTCGACAACCAATTGAAGGAAGAGCAAGAGGAGGAGCATTAAGATTAGGGGAAATGGAACAGCAAGCCTTAGTTGCTCACGGAGCCTCTTTATTATTAAAAGAAAGATATGATTCAGACAAAGTTGTCTTGCATATTTGCCAAGAATGCGGCGGAATCGGAATAGATGATACTATTCGTGGAAAAATCGTATGCCCTATATGTAATAGTGAGAATATAGAGCCAATAGAAATATCTTATGCATTTAAATTATTGTTAGAAGAACTTCAGGGATTACATATTCACACAACATTTGAATTAAAAAACAAATACGAATAAGATGAAACCAATAAGAAAAAAAATAAAAGAAATAAGATTTTCTCTACTTAGCCCTGAGAAGATTAAAAAACTTTCATCTGCAAAAGTAATTACTCCTGAACTTTATGATATTGACGGATATCCAGTAGACGGAGGGCTAATGGATTTAAGACTTGGTGCAATAGACCCTGGGGTAAGATGTAGAACATGTGGTGGAAGATTAAAAGAATGCTTAGGTCATTCAGGAAGTATTGATTTAGCAAGACCAATTGTTCATCTAAAATATGTTCCATTAATTGAATTAGGATTAAGATGTTTTTGTAAAAGTTGCGGAAAACTTCTTCTTGATGATAAAATTCTTAAAAAATATTCTGCAAGTGAAAGAGCTAAAAAAGCAAAAGATGGCAAAAAATGCCCTCATTGTAATGAAGCAAATGAAAAAATTAGATTAGATAAACCTACAAACTTTTATGCTCGTAAAAAAAGATTGTTCCCTACAGAGATTAGAGAACTTCTTGCAAATATCCCTGATGAAGAACTAGAAAAATTAGGGATTAATGTTCGATCTTGTAGGCCAGAATGGGCAATTTTGACTTCTTTATTAGTTCCTCCTGTAACAGTTAGACCAAGCATTATTTTAGAATCTGGTGAGAGAAGTGAAGATGATTTAACACATAAACTTTCAGATATTATTAGAGCAAATCAACGACTTTGGGAAAACTTAAATGCCGGAGCACCAGAAGTAATAATTGAAGATTTATGGGATTTGTTACAATTCCATATAACAACTTTTTTTGATAATACTGTGACAAGAATTCCACCTGCAAGGCATAGAAGCGGGCAACCATTGAAAACAATAACCGAAAGAATCAAGGGAAAAGAAGGAAGAATTAGAAAAAACCTAGCTGGGAAAAGAGTTAATTATTCTGCTAGAACTGTAATCTCTCCTGATCCTTCTCTAGATATTAATGGGGTAGGAATCCCTTATGAAATAGCTAAGATTGTTACTGTTGCTGAAACTGTAACTGATTTAAACATAAAAAAATTAAAAGACCTAATAAGAAAAGCAGAAGAATATCCTGGAGCAAATTATATCATTAGACCTGATAAAAAAAGGAAAAAAATTACTCCAGAACTTAAAGAAGAAATTATTGAAGAGCTCACACCAGGGTATCAAGTTGAAAGACATTTACAAGACGGAGATATAGTCTTATTTAATCGGCATCCGAGTCTTCATAGAGGAAGTTTAATGGCTCATTTTGTAAAAGTTATTCCTGGAAAAACATTCAGATTACACCCTGCTACAGCATTCCCCTATAATGCGGATTTTGACGGAGATGAGATGAATATTCACTCCCCACAAACAGAAGAGGCAAGAGCAGAAGCAAAAATCCTTCTTGATGTTAAAAAAAATTTAATCTCTCCAAAAAATAATACAAACCTTATAGGATGTGTAGGAGATGCGATAACAGGGAATTATTTACTTGGATTAAACGAATTTTCAAAAGACTACGCAAATCAACTTTTACACAAAGCAGGAATTTCTCAAATCATTTCTACAAAAACCGTATCTGGAATAGAATTATTTTCAAAGATCCTACCAAACATTAATTTTTCCAATGAATCTATACAAATTAAAAATGGGAAAATTTCCAAAGGAATTATTGATAAAACCATTTTAGGAGGAGAAGATGGAAAATTAATAAAAGAGTTAGATAAATTTTTAAGTAGAGAGGAGACGGTGGAAATCATAAAAAAAGGATTTAATCTTGGGATAAGTTATCTTACTGATAGGGGAATCACTATCTCTGTAGATGATTTGGATTTAGATGAAAAAGTGGTTAATGCTGGAAAAGAAATAATAAAAAAAGCTGAGAAAAAAACTGAGGAGATTATTCAGTCATATAATGATGACTCTCTTGAAATAATTCCTGGAAAAACAAAAGAAGAATCAAGAGAAATTAGAATTTTACAAGCATTAAATGAAGTTAGAACAAAAATTGGAGAGATTGTTAAAAAAGAATTTCCCGAGGAAAACCCAGTAAGTCACATGATTAAATCAGGAGGCGGAGGTAATATTTTAAATATTACGCAAATGGCTTGCTGTGTTGGTCAACAATCATTATGGGGGAAAAGAATTGATTTAGGATATACAAATAGAACCTTATCATTTTTTAAAAAAGGGGATTTATCTCCTAAAGCAAGAGGATTTATCTCAAGTCCGTTCATAAAAGGATTAAGACCTGATGAATTCTTTTTCGGAGCACTTCTTGGAAGAGATTCGCTGATGGATACTGCCTTAAGAACCCCAAAATCAGGTTATTTATATAGAAGATTGGCAAATGCATTTCAAGATTTAAGAGTAGAATACGATGAAACAATAAGAGATAGCAATAATAACATCGTTCAGTTCAAATATGGAGATGATGGATTAGATGTTTCTAAACTTCATATAAATGAGAAATTAGATCCAGGAGAAGCCATTGGGATAATAACTGCACAATCTTTTGGGGAGGCTTCAACACAAATGGTTCTTAGAACATTCCATCTAGCAGGAGTTGCAGAGATGCAGATTACAATGGGTCTTCCAAGATTAATTGAAATATTTGATGCAAGAAAAAAACCTTCTTCCCCAAAAATGGAAATTTATCTTAATAAAGAATACAATAATGAAAAAGATGCTAAAATATTTGCAGAAAAGATTAAGGAAGTTACATTAAAAGAAATTTCATCAGAAATTAATTTAGACTTTAGCGATAAAAAAATTGAGATAAAAATAGATAAAAAAAGTTTAAGACAAACTCATGCTTCAATGAAAAAAATTATCGAGAGATTGAATGATCTAGGATTTAAGGCTGTAGAAAAAACAGATTCAATAATTTTAAATGCATCTGATTTGAATTTTAAGGAGATATACCAATTAAAAGAAAAATTAAAAGAAACAATAATTTCTGGAGTAAAAAAAGTAAAACAAGTTTTAATTGTTAAAAGAGATAAAGATTATGTGATTATAACTCTTGGAACAAATTTAAAGAAAATGGTGGAATTAAAAGAAGTTAATAAAAACAAAATTATTTCAAATGATATCCACGAAGTCGCGGGAATTTTTGGGATAGAGGCTGCTAGACAGTTAATAATTAATGAAATTTATAATGTAATTAACACCCAAGGATTAGATATTGACATGAGACATTTAAAATTAGTTGCAGATTCTATGACTAGAACTGGATTAATTAAAGGAGTTACTCGTATGGGGATTATTGCTCAGAAATCCTCTATCCTTGCGAGGGCAACTTTTGAAACTCCAGACAAACAATTTGTAAATGCTTCAATTAAAGGTCATAAAGATAAATTATCAAGTGTTATAGAAAACATCATACTTAATCAACCAGTTCCTGTAGGTACTGGCTTACCTGGACTTCTTGTAGAAGTTATAGGGCCTTTAGTAAAAAAGGATTCTGAAAAAAAGAGTGCAAAAAAAGAAACTGTGGAAAAAGTAAATAAATAATTTTTTCTAATTAATATTCCATTATCCATAACTTTATAAAACAAATTCCTTTACAAAATTATATAAAAATGGTGAGCACAATTAATATGCAGGACATGAGATACCTGAATTTATTCAATCAAATTACTCATGTGCCGACAAGATTTTGTTTTAAGTACAATGATTTTATTATTTACTGCGTTTCTAAACCTCTTGTATCAAAAGCAATTGGAGAGCAAGGAAAAAACATTAAAAGAATCAGGGAAATTCTTAGAGCAAAAGTAAAGGTAATTCCAAAACCTTCTGGAATCGGAGACGCCAGACATTTTATTGCAAATATTATTAGTCCTGTTTCATTTAAAGATTTAGAAATTAAAGAGAATGAATTGATTATTACTGCAGGATCAAGAAACAAGGCAGCCTTACTAGGAAGGAATAAAAGAAGATATCTCGAAATGCATAAGATTGTCAAAGATTTTTTTGGAAAAGAGTTAAAGATTGTTTAATTTATTGTTTAACTTCTTTAACTAATTTTGAATTTTCTCCTCTTCTACTTCCTTCTCCCCGCCAAATCATTGGAGCACTGTAATGAGGGTTCTCAGCATTTCTCTCAGGAGGAGGATACATCCTATTAAGTTTTAATGATGACATAATATATTTAAGAGTCAACATAAAAGATAGAGACCCATTCTTTATAAAAATCAATACATCAAAAACCTTTATAAACTATTTCTCTAACTTAATACCATGGGATTAAAAAGTGCTGTAAAAAAGAAAAAAGATCGAAGAAAATTTAGATGGAAAGATAGAAAATATAAAGTTAGGACTCTCGGTCTTTATGCTAAATCAGATCCATTAGAAGGAGCAAATCAGGCAAAGGGGATTGTGTTGCAAAAAGTGCAGAAAGAAGCAAAACAACCAAACTCTGCTATGAGAAAGTGTTGCAAAGTTCAGCTTACTAAAAACAGCAAACAGGTTACAGCATTTATTCCTGGGAATCTTGCACAAAAATTTATTGATGAACATGATGAAGTTATGATAGAAAGAATTGGTGGAAAACAAGGACGAAGTAAAGGAGATATTCCTGGAGTTAGATTTAAAGTTATAAAAGTAAATGATCAGCCCTTGCCTAGGCTTGTTAGAGGGCAGATAGAAAAAGGTAGAAGATAAAATGTGTAGAAGAACAGAAAGAGCTACAATTTCTTGTGGAGACAGCTATGAGAGATTAACAGTTTTGCTATGCAACACCCCTGGAATAAATTGGAGTTCAAGAGGAGATTACATCTTTTATCGTTTCGAAGGAGGAGGTGTTATCGGAGCCCACGAAAAGAAAAAAATTCTTTGTTTAACTTCTAACATAGATCCAGAAATTAAAAGTATATTGAATAGATTAGTAGAATGAAAATGGCAGAACAAAAAACGATTTCTTCATTTAAAATATTTGACTTATATGATATAAGTAACGTGGTTGTAGAAGATATTGGACTAAAAGCAGTGATAAACCTAGAACCAAAATTAATCTTAAAAAGTCATGGCAGGAATGTTCAGAAGTTTGGGAAGACAAAAGTGAATATAGTTGAAAGATTAATGAACAGGCTTAGTGTTGCCGGACATAGAGGAAAAAAGCACAGAATTATTCTTGGAAGATCTACTGGAAAATATTCAAAAAACATGAAAATTGTCTTAGAAGCTTTTAAACTCATTGAAAAAAGAACTGGAAAAAATCCAGTTGCAGTGTTTGTTAAAGCAATTGAAAATTCTGCACCTCGAGATGAAATAACTGTAATTGAGTATGGTGGAGCAAGATATCCTCAAGCAGTAGACGTCTCTCCCTTAAGAAGAGTTAATCTTGCTTTAAGAAATATTATTCATGGCGCATCTGATAAAGCCTTTAATAAAAAAAAGACAATCACCCAGGGATTAGCAGAAGAAATAATTCTTGCTTCTGAACAAAACGGAGAAAGTTTTGCAATGAAAAAGAAAAACGAGGCAGAGAAGCAAGCTGATTCTGCGAGATAAGAACAAAAATGGCTAAAGAAGAGATTCAAAAATTAATGAAAAATCAGAAACAAATTAGAAACATAGCAATTGCCGCGCACATTGATCACGGAAAAACAACTTTTTCTGATAATCTTTTAGCTGGTGCAGGGATGTTATCTGAAAAAACAGCAGGGAAACAAAGAGTTCTGGATTTTCATGAAGATGAAGCTACAAGAGGGATTACAATTGATTCTGCTTCAGTTAGTATGATTCACAAAGTTAAAGGAGAAAATTATCTAATTAATTTAATTGACACTCCAGGACATGTTGATTTTGGAGGAGATGTTACCAGGGCCATGAGAGCAGTTGATGGATGCATCATTCTATGTTGTGCAGTTGAAGGAGTCATGCCTCAGACAGAAACTGTTGTAAGACAAGCATTAAAAGAATTAGTAAAGCCAGTTTTATTTATCAATAAAGTAGATAGACTGATTAAAGAGGTAAAATTAACTCCTCAAGAAATGGAAAAAAAATTTATTTCAATTATAGATCATGTGAATGAATTAATAGAAAATATTGCTCCAGAAGGGTATAAAGAAAAGTGGAAAGTAGGTGTTGGTGAAGGAAGTGTTGCATTTGGTTCTGCATTTCATAACTGGGCGTTAAGTTTTCAGTATATGAAAGAAAAAGGCTTAACATTCAAAGATGTAATTGATGCTTATGAAGCAGATAATTATAAGGAACTTGCAAAAAAAGCCCCATTACATGAAGTGGTCTTAGCAATGAGTGTAAAGCATCATCCGAATCCAGTAGAAGCTCAAAAATATAGAATCCAAAAAATATGGAAAGGAGACCTTGATTCAAAATTAGGAAAATCTTTAGTTAATTGCGATCCAAAAGGAGAACCTGTTTTTGTTCCAATAAAGATAGTTGTTGACAAGCACGCAGGAGAAGTTGCTGCAGGAAGATTGTTTTCTGGAACAATTAAACAAGGAGATGAAGTATATATGAATCTTGCTAAAAGAAAAGTTAGAGTTCAACAAGTTTCTGTCTATAAGGGAGCTCAGAGAGTTATTGTGGATGAAGTTAGTGCAGGAAATATTATTGGAGTCGTTGGACTAAAAGATGTTATCTCGGGTGAGACTGTAAGTAAAGAAGAAATAGAACCTTTTGAAGCAATAAAACATTTATTTGAACCAGTTGTTACTAAATCTATTGAAGCGAAAAAAGCAGCAGACCTTCCAAAGCTAGTTGAAGTTTTAAAACAAGTTGCGAAAGAAGATCCTTCAATTAGAATAGAAATAAATGAACAAACAGGGGAAAGTTTGATGTCTGGAATGGGGGAGCTTCATTTAGAAATTATAGAAAATAGAATAAAATCTGAAAAAGGATTAGATGTTAAAACATCTCCTCCAATCATTGTTTATCGAGAGACTGTTGAAAAAGAATCTCCAGCAATAGAAGGCCGAAGTCCAAACAAACATAATAGTTTTTTTATAAAAGTAGAACCATTAGAGAGCGAGGTTTATGACGCAATTAAAAGTGGTGAATTAAGAGAGGGAAGAATAAAAAAGAAAAGCACTGAAGTTGCAAGTGTGCTTTCTGGTTTAGGATGGGGTGGTGACGAGATTCGAAATATGAGAGATGTTTACAAAGGAAATATTTTCTTAGACGAGACAAGAGGGGAAGTACATATTGGCGAAGTTATTGAAATGGTTTTAGATGCTTTTGAAATGGTGATGGATCAGGGGCCACTTGCACGTGAACCTTGTATGAAAATGAAAATTTCTTTAGCAGATATTAGATTGCACGAAGATGCTATACACAGAGGTCCTGCACAGGTTTATCCTGCGGTTAGAGAAGCAATTAAAGGTTCAATGGAAAAAGCAGGTCCGTCGTTATTAGAACCATTACAAATTCATGTTATTGAAGTTCCAGATAAATTTATGGGAACAATTACAAAATTGGTTGGAGGAAAAAGAGGCCAAACATTAGAGATGGAACAAGAAGGAAGTATTATGAAAATAAAAGCAAGGATGCCTGTTGCAGAAATGCTTGGCTGGAGTAATGATTTACGTTCAGCAACAGAAGGAAGAGGAAGCTCATCTTTATCCGAACAAGAATTTGAAAAAGTTCCTTCAAATATGCAAAAAGATATTATCAAAAGAATCCGTGATAGAAAAGGTCTTGCAGAGAATCAGTAAAATTTTATTCTAAATTTGTTTCAAAATATTTTTCTTTTAACAACTTAACTAAAGGTCTCAACTCATCTATTGCTTCAGCGACCAGATTATAAGGTTCATGAAAATGCGCATAAGGCCCTTGAGGAAAGATTGAAACAACTAATTTATTATCATAAAATAAATGTAAATCTTCTATAGTTTCTCTTAAAGTAGCTCTGGAATCGTCTAAGAAAAAAGGTTCTAAACTTTTTTTGATAAGTTCTTTCATAAAAGAACGTTAAAAAAGAGGATTAAAAATTTAATGGTTTAAATTCTCTAACCAAAATGTTTATAAATATAAATTTTCTAAACTAGTTTATGGCAAAACTAGAATCAAAAGATTCTGTATAGCCCATTTAAATAAAAAACATAAAAAATGGCTAAAGAAAAACCAAACATGAATGTTGTTTTTGTCGGTCATGTCGACGCTGGAAAATCAACAATAGTTGGACAACTTTTATTCCAAAGTGGCGGTGTTTCTGAACAAGAAATGAAAAAACTTAGAGCTGAAGCAGAAAAACACGGCAAAGCAGGATTTGAGTTTGCTTATGTGATGGATAAAATCAGAGAAGAAAGAGAGAGAGGAGTTACTATTGACTTATCTTACAAGAAAATTATGACCCAAAAATGGCAGATTACAATTATTGATGCTCCTGGACACAGAGATTTTGTTAAAAATATGATTACTGGTGCTTCGCAAGCAGATTCTGCTTTCTTAGTAATTGCTGCACCTGCAGGAGTTCAGCCCCAGACAACAGAACACTTATGGTTATTACGAACAATGGGAGTTAAGAATCTATGCATTGCAATAAATAAAATGGATGCTGTAGAGTATAAAGAAGAAACTTATAAAAAAGTTAAAGAAGATGTTGGAAAACTATTACAAGGAGTTGGAATAAACCCTGAAAAGACAACATTTATTGCGTGTTCTGGATTAAAAGGAGAAAATATTGCGAAAAAATCTGATAAAATGGCCTGGTATAAAGGTCCTACAATTATTGAACAATTTGACTTATTCCCTCAACCAGAGTTACCAACAAATCTTCCAATGAGAATGCCTTGCCAAGATGTTTATGATATCACAGGTATTGGAACTGTTCCAGTTGGAAAAATAGAAACCGGGATTATGAAAGTAGGACAAAAAGTAAAAGTTTTACCAGGAAGAACAGGAAAAGGAATTGAAGGAGAAGTAAGATCAATTGAAATGCACCACGAACAAATGCCAGAAGCAGTTGCTGGAGATAATGTCGGAATAAATATTAGAGGAGTTGGTAAAAAAGATATTGCAAGAGGAGATGTTATATGTGATGCTGCAAAACCAGTTCCAGTTGTAGAAGAATTTATTGCTACAATAACTGTAATTAATCATCCAAGTGTACTTGCTAAAGGATATACTCCTGTATTTCACATACATACTGCTCAAGTTCCTTGTCAATTTATTGAACTAATAGAACAGATTAATCCTGCAACAGGAGAAATAATTAAAAAAAATCCAGATTTCTTAAAGAACGGAGATTCAGCAAGAGTTAGAATAAAACCTCAGGGAAATTTATGTTTAGAAACACAAAAAGAAAATGCTTTTATGAGCAGATTTGCTGTAAGGGATGCTGGTTCAACAGTTGCTGCAGGAATTTGCACTGAAATAACTAAGAGTAAATAGTTCTAAAATGGGAAATGAAGAAAAATATTCAGGAGAAAACCATCCAGTTTATAATCCTGCTATTCCCTATACTACTGATCAAGAACCAGTAAGATTTGTTCATGGAAGAATGCTTCCAAAGACAAGAGTGATAATAGAAGAAGGTGAGGAAACATCTTTAAAAAAAGTATATTCTTCCTAAAAAGTAGTCATTTTGAATTTGAAAAATTCAATAAGAATTACTAATCAAATTACCACAAGAATTCTTAAATACTCATGAGTATTTTTTTATCTATGCTAAAAAAAGCTATGTCTAAAATTGAGATAGAAGAAACATTAAATGGAAAAGGAGATTTTGTTCAGATAGATTATTTAACTAGATTTTTAAAAGAGAATCCTCCAATAGATATCAAAAGGTTTGTCTATTACAAGTTAGCAGTAATTTATGAAAAAAAATGTTTATTTAGTGAAGCTGCAAAAATGTATGAAAACATGGCAATTATTTCTATTGCGTTCTCAGAAAAAATAAAAAATTATGTAAAAGAAACAGAGTTATTTATCAAAGCAGGTCTTTTTGATAGAGCAGATGAGGCAATGAAAAAAGCTATGAGTGATGCAAATGCTAACCAGAGGGCAGAAATTTATTTTTCAATTAAAACTTTTTATAAAAATCAGGCAGAAATTTATGAAAGAGAGTTGAGGAAGAATAATGCCGCTAAAATTTATGAGAAACTTCTTGAGATGAATCTTCAGGAATCAGAAAGACAAGAGATTAAAAAGAATCTTTTATTTCTTTATGAAAAACTTGGCAAATTTAGAGAGTCTGACAAATTAAAAAGATTGGGATAAGAAAACAGCAACATTTAAAAATATATTTTCTCATAAAGTATTAATTAGAAGAATATCATTAGATTATTAATCATCACAATCACTAGATTCACATTCAATTATTTTATTGTGAAAAGGAATGAAAAGAGTAATGAGATATTTTTCTAGCTGAAATATAGTTTCAGAAATCAATTAAAATAAGAAAAAAATAAAAAATGGCAAAAATAAGTCCAGTATCAATAAAATACATGATACATGCGGATTTTGTAGCAGAAGGAGCATTAGAAAAACCAGATGTAATCGGAGCTATCTTTGGTCAGACAGAAGGATTATTAGGAAATGACTTAGAGATGAGAGAGCTGCAGAAAGAAGGAAAAATTGGAAGGATTGAAGTGGATTTAGAAAGAAAAAATAAAAAAACCACAGGAATTATTCGAATTCCAACTGCACTAGACCAGTCAGAAACTACTTTAATTGCTGCGGCAATAGAAACAATAGAAAGAATCGGTCCGTGTGATTCTCAGATAGAAGTTGAAAAAATTGAAGATGTTAGAGGGAATAAAAGAGATTACATCATTGAGAGAGCAAAGAAATTAATGCAAAACATTAAAGGATCTACAGATTCTAGGGAAATTTCAAATGAAATTAAAGATGCTTCTAGAATGGCAAATGTTCAGGAACATGGAGCAAACAAACTTCCTTGTGGAGACCTTTCTGGGAGGGAAATAATTGTAGTTGAAGGAAGAGCAGATGTGCTTAATCTTATGAGAAACGGAGTTAACAATGTTATTGCAATGAACGGAACAAAACTTCCAGGAGAAATCAAAGAGCTGGGTAAAGAAAAAGAAATTACTTTATTTGTAGACGGAGATAGGGGTGGAAGACTTATTGCTCAGAACGTGGTTGATAATGCAGAAGTAAAGAATATTGCAATCGCGCCTGATGGAAAAGAAGTAGAAGAATTAACTGGAAAAGAAATTTGGAGTAATTTAAGGAAAAAAGTTCCAGCAAATGAATTTTTTTCTAATAAAAGACCGGTTAAACAAACTAAAGAAAGTGAAGAAGAAAAATTTGAATTAAGTGAAGAAGAAAAATCTAAACTTCAGGAGATTTCTTTAAAAAACAAAGGAACAGGAAAGGCAATAATTCTTGACAGTTCTCTAGAAGAAATAAAAAAAGTTTCTTCAAAAAGATTGGGAAGTAGTTTTAGAAACCTTGAAACAAATCCTTCAATAGTTGTGGTTGATGGAACTGTAACAGGTCCAATGATTCAGGCTGCAGAAGACGCAAAATGTCGAGCAATTGTAGCAAAAAACTTTGCAACAAGTGACGCTAAAATAAAATTATTAAGTTTATAAGAAGTAAGACCTTTTGGTCTTATTTTTTCTTTGTTTTTTTGAACTGGTTTTAGTGCAATGTTCGACGAAGGCTCAGTTGATTATTTTGGCCAAAAGAAATATATACAAAGGGATATAATTGATTAATATGTACCTTAAGAAGATTAAATTATTTCATAAAAGACACATAGATAGATGCAGAAGTTTTTATTCCAGTAGTATTGCAGGATTGTTTACGGGAATTATTATTGGAATACTTTTCAGTTTAATCACTGATACCTCTTTCAATAGGTGGATAAATCTACTTCATTGGGGAGAATTATTCGCTGCAATTGTGTACTTTGGATTTATCTTTATATTGATAATTATTCTATACTTTTTTGGAAAAATTTGTGTATATTTTTTTATTGCTAAACCGATTAAAGATTCCTCAAAAAAGAAGAAGTGTTTAGTTGATTTCAGAATAAATTATTTTGCTGGAATCTATTCTGCTTCTTGGACAGCCTCATTAGTTTTACTATATACAAAATTAATGACCGCTATTTATGTATCAATCATATTCATTTTATTGTATCTACCTATAGAATATTTCACCGTGCGAAATAAAAAAAGCTAAAATAATCAATTGAATATAACGTACTACATCAACCCTTCAAAAACTTCCAAAACCTCTTTAAATTCTGCTTGTTTGTTTTGACTACTATGTCAATTAAAATTGGGCCTGCAGGCATGGGGCCTGTTAAGGATGCAGAAGAAACTTTTGAAGAATTTCGCAGATTAGGAATAAAAGCAAGTGAAATTCCGTTTACATATGGAATATTTATCACAAAAAAAGAAATTGCCAGAAAAGTAGGAAAAGCTGCTGAAAAATTTGGAATTCAGTTAAGTATTCATGCTCCATACTGGATTAACCTAAATTCAGCTGAAAAAGAGAAAATTGCTGGAAGCAAACAACGGATTTTAAAATGCTGTGAAATTGGGACTTATTTAGGTGCTAAAAGAGTTGTTTTTCATCCAGGATATTATGGAAAGAAGAGTAAAGAAGAAACCTATGAAAATATAAAAAAAGAAATTCTTGAGTTGCAAAAAGAGATTAAAAAGAAAAAATATACTCCAAAACTTGCTCCTGAAACTACTGGAAAAATAAATGTTTTCGGAGGAATCTCTGAAATAAAAAAACTAGTTGAAGAAACAGGTTGTAGTTTTTGCATTGATTTTGCACACATACTTGCAAGATATAAAACTTATAATTTTAAAAGAATAAAAAAAGAATTTAAAGAATTCAAAAAATGGCATGTTCATTTTTCTGGGATTGATTATGGAGAAAAAGGAGAGAAAAAACACTTACAAGTATCAGAAAAAGAATTCAGAAGATTGCTCTTAAATCTTCCAAAAAACAAAGAGATAACTATTATAAATGAGAGCCCCTCTCCATTAAACGCCTCACTTACTGGGTTAAAGGCGCTAAACAAGCTCCGACGATAAGAAGGAAAATTTTTAATTTTCACTTCCTGTCACTTACATTTAGTACTTTGTAATTAAGATGGTTTGTTGTCACCATAAAGTTTATAAACGTTTTCTGTGTGAATATCTCCATGAAAACATTGTTTTCAAAACCAATTAAAATGAGAAAAATAGAAATGAGACCAAAAAACCTTTTGGTTTTTTTCTTAGCTATCGCAAGTGTTTTGTTCTTAGTAGCTACAATAAGTGCAGCTACAACAGAATTAGCATTAGTTGAATCTGTAAGAGTTAATGGAGTATATGATTACGGAAATGAAGATATCAGTGTAATTGCTGGTGAAACAATTTCTGTAAGAGTTGTTTTTGAATCTCTTGAAGACGCATCTAATGTTAGAATGAAGGCAGAATTAGAAGGAACAAAGCAAGATATTGAAGATGTAACTGCTTATTTTGATGTTGAAGAAGGAATCAGATATGTCAAAACATTAGCTATTACAGTTCCATATGAGCTTAAAGACGAGGTTAGTGATGACCTAGCTCTGGAAATAAAGATATGGAATGGGGATTTTAAAACAGAATACCCAGAAATAACTTTAAGAGTTCAGAGACCAGCTTATCAAACTGACATCATGTCAATGAGCACAAGCCAATCAGTTGAAGCAGGAGAAACTCTTCCAATTGACGTGGTTGTAAAAAACATTGGATATAACTATCTTGACGACCTTTATGTAACTGCAAAAATCTCTGCACTAGGTATTGAAAGAACATCTTACTTCGGAGACTTAGTTGCATTAGAATGCACTGATGAAGACGGAGAATATTCTTGCGATGAAGATGACGAAGATACTGTAAGTGGAAGATTCTATCTAGAAATCCCTTATGATGTTAAATCTGGAATCTATACTATAGAAGTAATAGTTCAAAATGAAGATTTAACTGAAAGTGAAACTAGACAGTTAGTTATAACTAATGACTTCCCTAGCAATGTAATTGTGACTAGTTCAACAAAAAAAGTTGCTGTTGGAGAAGAAGCTGAATACGAGTTGTTATTGATAAACCCAACTAACAAGTTAAAAGTTTATAGAGTTGTAACTGAATCTTCAGGAAGTCTTTCTTCAAGTACAGACGCAGCTGTTATTGCTGTTCCTGCTGGATCAAGCAAGGTAATTAAGGTAATTGCAAGCTCAAATTCAAGAGGAGAATATGACTTTAATGTTAATATCTTTTCTGGAGAAGAACTTGTAAGTACTGTTACTCTTACTGCAGATGTAGAAGGAACATCTCTGACTAGTTCAGTTGTTGTACTAACAATTATACTTGCAATAATCTTTATTGTATTGTTAATTGTACTGATCGTCTTATTAGGAAAAAAGCCTGAAAAAGAACGAGAAGAAGAATTCGGAGAAAGTTATTATTAATTTTTCTTTTAATTTTTTATTTTTTATTTATTAACTTTCTTCTCTTTTTCTTATAAAATTAAAATGAATACTAAAAGAAAAAAATGAAATATCACGAAAATTGGACAAGAACAGTAGCAAAATCAACATGGTCTTGTTGGACAGGATTCATTTTAGGAAGAGCTATTGCTGAAGGATTTGAAGAAAATTATGCTAAAATGGCAACGGATTTCTTATACACTATCCCAAACGGGATTCTAATTGGGTTGATAATAAAAGACTTATTGGAAAAAGGAGCAGATGTTAGGATGCAGTTGAAACTTATTTCAATGGGGCTCATCGATCGTTATGACTTAACAAAAGAAAAAATGAGAAAATTGCATTTTCCTAAAAAATCATTTAAAGATTTGGAAACGGCTTTAGAAGAAGGTTTTTCTTTGAGAA
>JAHJSW010000008.1 GCA_018830245.1 Nanobdellota archaeon
TCTTTGTTTTTTGCCATGTACATTTTAAGTTTCTCTTATTTTTATATTCGGTAGCCCTCAAGTCTACCATTATAAAGAATTAGCTATTTCGTCGTGGTGTGTGTAGGTCAGAGGCCTGTTAGAGTACCAGCGATTATTCCTAATAAAATTGAGACAATTATTTCTACTAGCATTAATTACTCTTATTAAAATTAATTTTTATTAATTTATATACTTAAAAAGAAGAAATTTAAATTGAAATTCCTTTTGCAGTTCCACTTTCTGTATCAATTAACTCAAAACCAATTGATTCTTTTTGAAAGGTTCTGACAACGCAACAAGATATTAATTTGGAAAAGCTTAAAAATATTAAATGAGGATAAGGGATGTGAGCAATCAAATAAAAAAAGGGTTAAATCTTTATCTGTATTATTGGGTAATTCCTCTTCTTTTAGTTTTAATCTTGATCAATAAATTTTATCCATATTATTCTTTTGGAGATGTTAATATTGGTTTAATGATTTCTGTTGTTTCTTTTCTTTTTGGTTTTTTCATCACAATTTCTTTTTCATTGATTATGAATCGTGTCGCTCTTTTAAAAGAATCTCTTGCAATTGAAACAGGACGTCTTGCAAGCTTATTTTTACTTTCAAAACATCTTGGGAAAGAATTCCATAACCGAGTTAAAAATGCAATCGACAAATATACTATAACTACGCTAAGATATTATGCTGAATATGAAATGGGTCGTGAAATTATTTATCAGATTAATGATAATCTAAACTTAATGGAAATGAAAAATGAAAGACAAAGGACAATTGGGGGCTCTTTTTTGTATATCTTAGGGGAATTTGAGCCAACTCGGGAGAAACTAGAATATTTAACAAAAGGAAAACTTATGGGTGCGATAAAAATAACTAATTACACTTTGGCATTTTTGATTATCGGACTTTTGTTTTTAAACAGGGGAAATATTTTTACAGACATTCTTTTTGTCATTCTTTCTGCAACAGTGTTTTTCGCACTTTTAATAATTGAGGATTATCAAAATCTAAAAATTGGGGATTACTCTGCGAATATCAGCAATTCAGAGCAAATTTTTGATTTAATCCAAACTGAGAGATATTATCCAAGATATTTGATTAATAGAGTCAAACTTAAAAGAGGGAAGAATTACAGAATTGGTTTTTTCAATCCTAAAACAAGAGTAGAAGAAATAGTAGTGCTTGAATATAATCCCAAATTCTGGAAGAAAATGCAAGGGCTTTTTAGAAGATTTGTTAAACGACAAGGAATGGACGAAAACATTTAATAATAAGTTTTATTTATTTTTATAATGGCAATGAGTATAGATGAAAAAATTGAATTGATTAAGCGGAATACTGTAGAAATTGTTAATGAGGATAAGATTAAAAAATTTCTTCAAGGAGGAGTTGTTTATTGTGGATATGAATGTTCTGGAGAGATTCATCTTGGGCATTTAGTGACTATCATCAAGTTATTAGATTTGCAGAAAGCTGGAATTAAAGTTAAAGTTTTATTGGCAGATTGGCATACTTGGCTGAATCAGAAAGGAAATTGGGATTTTGTTAACAAGCAAGTTAAACAATGGGAAAAAGGAATGAAGTCTATTGGATTAAAAGCAGAGTTTATTAAAGGAACTACTTTTCAACAAAAACCAGAATATGTTGAAGATCTTTTAAGAATGTCTTTAAAGACGACAATTAATCGAGGAGTTAGAGCAATGCAACAACTTAATCGAAATATGGAAAATGCTAAGATAAGCCAAGTTATTTATCCATTAATGCAAATAGAAGATGTAAAGGGCTTGAGCGTTAATTTTGTTGTTGCAGGGACAGATCAGAGGAAAATTTATATGCTTGGGTTAGAAGTTGGGGAAGAAGTGGGGATTCCAGAATCTGTTTATTTGTATACCCCCCTTATTCCTGGGTTAAAAGGACCAGGAGTAAAAATGTCAAGTTCTATTCCAGAGAGTTTTATTTCAATTAGAGATAAAAAATCAGATATTATAAAAAAAGTAAATAAAGCTTATTGTAAGGTTGGAGATGTAGAAAGTAATCCAATCTTATCGATTATTAAACTAATAATTTTTCCTTTATTTGAAAAAGTAGAAGTTAAAAGGGATAAGAAATATGGAGAACATCTTATTTTTAAAACTTACAAAAAATTAGAGAAAGATTTTGAATCTGGAGAATTACACCCATCTGATTTAAAGAACGCTGTTGCAGAACATTTAGAAAAAATTATTGCGCCGATTAGGAGAGCATGGAAATAATTATCTCGTCTTAAACTCTACAACATCTAAATCTTTTAATTTGTGTGTGAGACCGATTTTTTGGCCAGGAAATTTTGATGAGGGTCCCCAAATTTTTGTTTCTTTAACTTTTTCTGAAAAGCCTTTTAATATTTTTTCTGCAACATCTTTTACTGTGGAACGAGGAACCATTACTATTGGTTTTTTGGATTTTTCTTTTCCAGGTTCTTTTGTATAAACTCTTATCTTATCAAAACTATTGAAAATTTTATTTTTTAATTCTTCAATTCCTTCTTGTGTTTTTGTTGATATTAAAACAAAATTATATTTTTTACTTTGTAGTGTTGCTGAGAGTTTTCTTTTTTCAGTTTGGTTTAATTTATCTATTTTATTAAACACAATTATTCTTTTTCCAATAGTTTTACTTAATTTTTCTTCTATTTTTTTTATTTGTTCTAAATTTGTTATTAGAATGAGAAGAGTGTCAGCAGTATTTACTAATCCTTTATCATAATAATCTGAATCTATTGCGGGATTTTCAATTATCTGTATTTGTGTTGATAAGTAATCCATCATACCGATTATCGGGTTTTTTGTGGTAAAGTTGTAATCTGCTATTTGAGGGTCAGTGTTTGTAAGTAAGGAAAGTAAGGATGATTTTCCTGAATTTGTAAGACCGATAATAATTGCTTGCATGTCTTCTTTTCTTATACCTATTTTCGAGGATTTTCCAGATTTTTTTGATTTTGTAATCTGAGTTTCTAATTTTTTTAATCTTGTTTTGAGATTTGCTAGCATTTTTTCAGATGATTTGTGTTTTGGGCATTCTTTAATCATCTCTCTTAACGCTTCTAATTTTTCGTCATTTGTTTTTGCCTGTAAAAATTTTTCTTCTGCTTTTTTATAAAATGGTGATTGATTTGTTGAAGCCATATAACTTTTAAATCAAAGTCACTTAAAAATTTTATGAATAATCGTGAATTAATTGAAAAGATCACTAAGAAAAAAGAGTTCTCCCAACTTCCTCAAAAAGACGTTGAATTTGTATTTGAGAAATTTGATAAAAGAAAAATAGGGGATGAAGAGAAAGTTAGGCTTACACGTGATTTATTGAGGAAGATTTTTTCAGCATTTACAAGCAAAAAAATTTTATCTTTAAAAGATAAAAATCCTGAATGGATTTTAAGAAAACATTTATCTACAAGAGAGAGATTGCCTTTTTATTCTAATGTTTATAAGCGGATTTTAAAAAATTTTAAGTGCAGAATAAATATCTTTGATTTGGGAGCAGGGGTTAATGGTTTTAGTTATGAATTTTTTAAAAAAAATGGGTATGATGTAAATTATGTTGGTATTGAGGCAATTGGCCAATTGGTTGATTTAATGAATTTTTATTTTAAAAAAAGCAAATTTAATGCTAGCGCAGTTCATTTAAGTTTGTTTGAACTAAGCAAAGTTAAAAAAATAATTCAAAAACAGAAAAAACCAAGAATTGTTTTTTTATTCAAAACTCTTGATTCTCTTGAGATGATTGAAAGAAATTATTCTAAAAGATTAATTTCTGAAATTCTTCCATTTGTTGATTTGATTGTTGTGAGTTTTGCCACAAAAAGTATGATTCGAAGAGAAAGTTTTAAGGTTAAGAGACACTGGCTTGTTAATTTTATTAAAGATAATTTTGAGATTTTAGATGATTTTGAAATTGGTGGAGAGAGGTACATTGTTTTTAAAAAAAAGAAAAATTTATAATATCTAAATTGTGTGTATAATTTATTAAAAAGAGGTAATTTAAATGGTTGAACAAATACAGCAAACACCAGGAAAGGTAAGTCCTGTAACACCTCCATCAACTATTGTTAAAAAACAAGGTCAATTTGTTACACCTGCACAAGGTGAAGAAGAGAAAAAAATGAAATGGTGGTATTGGGTAGTTATTGCACTTGCAGTAGTAGTAGTCGGGGTTGGAATTTATTATTTATTCTTTTAATTTGAGTTAATTTTATATAACTTATTCTTTTACTTAGTTTATGAAATTTGAATTTAAGAGAAAAGTTTTGAAGAGTGGTATGACCCTTCTTTTTGAAAAAAGAAAGCTTCCTGTAGTGAGTGTGGCTTTTGCTGTTAGGAATGGCGGAATTAATGAGAAGCCTTCTGAAAAAGGGATTTCTCATTTTATAGAACATATGCTTTACAAAGGAACTCCTACTAGAAATAGCCAAAAAATTGCTGAAGAGATTGAGAAAAATGGAGGGGGATTAAATGGGGTTACTGATGAATTTTTAACTGCTTATTTTTGTAAAATGCCTAGCAAACATATTAATCTTGCATTAGATGTTTTAAGTGACATGGTTAAGAACCCTTTGTTTAATGAGGTAGAATTAGAAAAAGAGAGGAAAGTTATTTTTGAGGAAATAAAGATGAATCATGATCTTCCTATGCGCTATGTTCTTGAAGAAATTCAAAAAGCTCTTTACAATGGAGCATTGGGAATAAACCTCGCTGGAAACTATAAAACTTTGAGAAAAATGAATAGAGAAATATTAGTAGAAAGATTTAACCAAACATATACTCCTTCTCAAATGATTTTAGTAGTTGTAGGTGATACTGATTTTAATAAGATTCTTGATTTTGCAGAAAGCTCGTTTAAAAATAAAAAAGGAAAAATCTCTCCTCAGAAATTTGAACTAAAAAATGAAGTGAAAATTGAAAAAAGAAAGGGCTTAGACCAGGCTAATTTAGCATTTGCATATCATGTTCCTTTGGCAACAAATAAGCTTTCTTACGCGGCCCATGTTTTGAGTGTTTTAATGGGGGGAGGAATGTCTTCTCGGCTTTTTAGTGAGATAAGAGAAAAGAGAAATTTAGCATATGTTATTCATAGTGGTTCTGAGATAAATAAGTTTTTTGCATATAATTTTGTTTATGCTGGGACAACTAGTGAAAATGTAGAGATCATAAAAAAACTTATTTTAGAGGAATTTCAAAAAGTTTCAAAAAGTTTAACAGAAAAAGAATTAAGAGCAGTCAAAGAACAGATTATTGGAAATTATCACCTTGCTATGGAAGATTCTCAGAATCAGATGATGAATCTGCTCTCTTGCGAAATTAATGGAGATTCAAGAAATTTTTATAAATTTGAGAAGAATATTTCTGAAGTAAAATTAGAAGATGTTAAAAAATTAGCTAAAATAAAAAAGTATAGTTTTTTTGCACTGGTTCCAGAGGATTAATCATTATATGATTGATAACATAAAACTTTATATATCTGATTTTCATCTACAATTTATAGGTTATAAATATGGGTCTTAATAAGATAGTTTCAATTCTGCCTCCAGTTTCTGTTAGCAGGAGAGACCCTGATTGGATAAGGAAAGAAGCAATAAAGGAGAGAGAATACAATCGTGTTGGTTGGTATAGGGCAATGGATGAATCTGGGATGCAGTGTTGGGTTGGGCCTTCTGGGCAAAAACAATATGGTTTTAAATGGCCTATTTAAACACCAATTTTAAAAACTCTTTTTCTTAGTTGTGTTTATGTTTGTAGTAAAGGTTCCTGGGATTAATGGTTTAGGAAAGACTAATGGTTGTGAGAAGGCTGGGAATTTTATTTTAGAGTCTCTTAAAGAGATTTATACAAATGAACAAGGAGGTGAGATTGATTTGAAGAAACTTGATTTAGAGGAAATACATCTTGATAATTCTAATCTTGAGTTAAGTAATAATCTCATTTATAAGAACGCGTTTGAATCTTTTGAGACAAAACCAAGAACAATTTTCCTTGGAGGAGATCATTCTGTGAGTTATTCTTTGACGAGAGCATTTTTTGATTATTGCCAACATTCTGAAAAAGAGCCGTGTCTTATTGTTTTTGATGCTCATCCAGATTGCATGAAACCAGTAGATAATAAAATTCCAACTCATGAAGAGTGGCTTAGAGCGTTAGTTAAGGACGGATTTCCTGCAAAAAATATTCTTTTAATTGGAACAAGAAATTCTGATATTTCTGAGATAGAGTTTTTGAAAAAGCATGAAATTAAGGCAATTAGTGTTAATTCTCTAATAGAAAATTTGCAAGAGAGTTGTGAAAGTATTATGGAATTTTCTTATAATAAAGAGCTTTATGTTTCTCTTGATATTGATGTTGTTGATCCTGCTTTTGCTCCTGCTACAGGATATTTAGAACCAGGGGGATTGACCAGTAGGCAATTTATTTATATTCTTCAAAGAATGAAGAGAATTAAAAATTTAAGAGCATTTGATCTTGTAGAGATAAATCCTGAAAAAGATGAAAATGGCCTGACTGTTAAACTTGGAGCTAAAATTTTGAGTGAGTTAATTTGAAATGAGATTGTTTATCGCGATTGAAATTCCTGATAAAATCAAGAAGCAGATAAGTCACATTCAGGATAAATTGCCTGAATTTTTTGGGAAAAAAACAGCGTCTGAAAATCTGCACTTAACTTTAAAATTTTTAGGAGAAGTTGAAGAGAGTAAAATTGAAGAAATTAAGAAAAAATTAAGAGAGATAAAATTTAATAATTTTTCATCAGAAATTGGAAAACTAGGAGTTTTTGATAATAGAAAATCAAAAATAGATAGTAGGAATGTGGTTGTTTGGCTATTTTTATCTAATTGTGAGAAATTACAAAAACAAATTGATGAAAAATTAAGTTATTTGTTTGAAAAAGAGAAGAGATTTATGAGTCATCTCACAATTGCTAGAGTGAAGAATATTAAGAATAAAAAAATATTTCTTGAAAAATTGAATAAAATAAGCGTAGTGAGTGAAAAATTTGAAGTAAATAAGTTTTCTCTTGTTAAATCCGAGTTAAATGCAGAGGGACCTATTTATACTGCACTAGAGAAGTATCCCGCGAAATAAAAATATAATCTAAAAAGAGTGCAGAGGTTTATATTATTTTTGTTCTGCGAAATATATTTTTCATTGCGATATGTTTTAAAAAGTGGAAATTGTTTGAATTATTTTAATGGAAGATGAAAAAAGAAGGATGTATGTGGAATTAGTGCAGAAAGGATTTAACGCTCCTGGTGGGAGAGCTAATTTAACTCTTGAGTTTTATGATACTCTTGAATTACCTCTTTCTGAGCAGAGAGCGTTAATGACTGCAGTTGGAAATTATTTGAATGGGGGGAAGTCAGTTTTAGATGCAAGTAGTAGAATTTTTGAAATTGATGAAAGGGATGTTGACAGGATTTGTGCTAAATGGAAAGTCTGTCGTGATTCTTAATTTTTAAAATAGATATCTTTAAATAATTTTAATACTTTAAAGAAGAGTTCTTAACATGACAATTTCCTTAGAAGATTATTGTAAAATTGTAATTAAAAAAGCATTAGATGTAGCAGCTGAATCTGGTGCTCTTCCTGAAGAAGAATTTAAGGAAAAATGGTTTTCTACTGTGAAAGAAAAAACAGGTATTCCAAGGAGGAAAATAAGTTCTCTTAAATTTCCATTTATATGTAAACTTTTAAATGGAAGAAATGGAACTTCTCCTTTAGAATATGTTTCATATGGATCGGATTTTGGAACAATGGCTTTCACTCACGCTTATATAAGAGTAAAGGAAAATCGAGAAAAATATTCAGAAGAATATATTCAATCACTTGTTATTTGTTTGTTAAGCTCTTATGGAGATTCTTTAAGACGTAAAATAAATACTAAAGAATTTAAAGAACTTATTAGTGTTGATTAATCCTACTCTTTTTCAATTATCCTCTTCATAACTTCTGCTTTTTTTCCGATAACTTTTTTTAGCTCTTTTTCAGAGGCGTTAATAATGTTTTTTATTGTTTTAAACTCTTTTAAGAGTTTTATTGCTGTTTTAGGACCAATTCCGGGAAATCCTTCTATTATGAATTGTGCTTGTTCTTTGTTGTTCAATGCCTTCTTTTTCACATTTAATTGTGGTTCTTTTTGTTTTTTTCTAGAGAGTATTGAAAAAAACTTAGCAGTATCCTCATGATTTTTAGTAAGAATCATTGGAATTTTATATTTAAGAGCAATAGATAATAAAAATCCTCTAATTGCATCAGGATTTACTCCATTGTTTTCAGGATATAACTCTTGTTCATCAACACCTTCTATTACTAGTAATTTATCTTCATACTGCTGTAGTTCTTCTATTTGATTTACAAGTCTTTTATTTATCATTGAATTAATAAAATCAGAAACTGTTTTTCTTTCAATAGCAATATTATTAATAATATAATCTGCGACCTTGAGTTCTCGAAATTCAATTTCAAAACCTTTTTTTATGAGCACTGAAATAAGCAAGGAATTTTTTTCACGATAATCAATAATTATTTTCTCTGGTTTTTTTATAACTTTTGTTTTTTTCTTTGAAAAAATGTTATAAAGAGGTTTCATTCTAATTTTTTTTGAATATCTGTTTTATTTTGGTTAGAAAAATCTTTTTTTATTGAATCTATTGCAGAATGCATTTTTTTCTCTCGAGCTCTCGAAACATAATAAAATGATTCATCTCTTGTGTTTTTAGTGATCAGGACAATAATTTTTCCTTTAATTATCCTTGCAGTTCTTCCTGCTCTCTGAATCATTCTTATTGCAGAAGGAATTGGTTCGTAAAATATAACTATATTCACTTCTGGTATGTCTAGGCCTTCTTCTGCTATGCATGTGGCACATAAAATATTTATTTTCCCAGAAGAAAATTCATTAATTATCTTTTTTTGTTCTTTTTGACTTAATCCTGAACCATTTATTTTTGCTTGCCCCACAAAAATCTTGGCTTTTACTTTTTCTATTTGATTTAACTCCCTTGCAATGCTTTTTGCAGTTTCTCTGAATTGGGTAAATATTAGAATTTTTAAATTATCTTTCTTAGAAATTTCCTCTTTGATTATTTTTTTAAGTTCTATTAATTTTGGATGTTCTATTTTTTTGGCTAAAAGTTCATTTGATCTCATAAAGGCAAAATTAAATTCTGGATTTGCTACAAGTTTTACTACTCCTTTACTCTTTTTTTTCGCTGCCTGGTTAAAAAGTTCTTTTAAATATTTATTAAAGCTGGCAAGTGTCTGAGTTTCTAATAATTCTAGAGCATGTTGAATCTTTATAGCCTGTGCACAAGCACTTGCTCCAAGAAGGTAATTAAAGTTTTTATGTCCTGTAGATAAACTTCTTGTAATGGTTTTTTGCAATTTAATAAGACCTGTTTTTGAAGAAGGTCCAAAAAGAATATGCCTTTTTTTCAATTCTTCAATATATCTTTCAAATAAATTCAAAAGAATGTGTCTAATCTCTTCTAATTCTGAAGGAAAGTTTATTATTTTTTTATCAAATTTTAACTCTTGAAGATGTTTTGTTATGTCTTGGCTTTGTCTAGTCCTTAATTCAACTTCTTCAATAAAAAGATTTCTGCAAATTTCTTTTATCTTACTTTTCTCACTTCCTGGAGAAGCAGTTAATCCTAAAATTCTTGGATGTGCTGACTGATTTTGATAGATTTTAGCAACATACCTATAATCATAGTTTTTTACACAGCGGTGAGCTTCATCTTCTATAAGCAAGCAAACATTTTCCAACTTATACAAACCTTTTTTCAAATCATTTGCAATACACTGGGGAGTTGAAAAAATAATATCTGCGGTGCCCCATATTTTTTTCCTTTGTTCTGCCTTAACTTGCCCGGTAAATAACTGCATGTCTGCAAATAATTCTGGAAGATGTTTTTTAAAATAATTTAGATGTTGTTCTGCAAGAGGTTTTGTAGGTGCAAGAAGAATCACTTTTTCTCCGGGAAATTTTTCCATTCTTTTTATTGTGAGCATAAGCGCAATTAGAGTTTTTCCTAATCCTGTAGGAAGCACAACTAAACAGTTTTTATTTTCACAAGTTTCAAAAATTTTTGCCTGATACCCTCTTGGTTCAATATTTTCTAAAAATTTCATTTTTATTAAAAAGAAGTTATCCTCTTTTTTTGATAGAATATGCTGCTAGAATCACTGCGCAAACAATTAAGAGCAATCCTATAATAGATAAAAAATTTAGTGAATAACTATTATTTAGAATAACGTTTCCGGTCAAGCTTTGGTTTAAAAAGAAAAATCCGCTGGTTAAGCTGATTATCGCAAAAGTTATTGTTGCTTTTTTTGTTCTAAACCAATCAAGAGTTTTTGTTTGTTCGTTCATTTTAAAGGAAAGAGTTTTTTGTTTAAATGTTTTATTATACTAAGAACATTGCGAAAAATAATCCAATTAAAACAAGTGAAGCTAGAAAACTCCAGGTTATAATGCTCCCAAAAAATATTTTATTTCCATCTAAATCTGAAAGTGGAATTAAATTAAAAAAAGAATAATAGACGCTTATTTTAGCAAATTCTGGGAAGTTTAAAAGATATCCCACTATTGCGAAGCACAGATTAGCAATTATTCCTGCAACTGCAATTAACCCGATATGATACTCAGTCATTTCTGAAAAACTATAGAGTCCGTGTCTTTTTGCTGCTCTGTAAATTTTTGGTTTTACTTCAAAAACAAGTGAAGCCATCCAGACAAAATTATTTATTGGAAAAAGAATAATTTTTGAAAGTATTGGAAAAAATGCTCCTGCTGGAAAAGGTCTTTTGAGTTCTGTTGAAGGGTGTGTCGAATAAAGAGGGAGGATATTCAAAAAGTGTGAAAGACCAGTTCTTTTAATTTCCCATAATCTTACTTCTATTTCTGATTCTAGGTAAAAACTAGCTACTTTTTTTGCTAGAGTATTTATTAGGATTACAAGGAGTATAGAGACAAATGCGTATAGAAAGATTTCTACTGACTTTATCATGCTCATTGCAAAAGAGAGGATTATTGTTACTATAATAATTGGGATGATTTCTTTTTTTGTGAGCATATTTAATTAATGAGGAGATTTTTTATAAAGGTTATTGTATTCAGATATTATAGTTAAGTATGGAAAACTATTTAAATAGAATAGTATAATTTTTTAATATGAGAGTTAAAAAAATAAGTGAGGTATTAGGGTCAAAAGTTTATACTGATTTTGGAGATTATTTTGGAGAAATAGAAGAAGCTAATTTATTTGAAAATAAGATTGATGGTTGGAAGATAAAAGTTGGAGGGAGTGTAATGTCTCTTATTGGAGGAGCTAAGGGAGTAATAATCCCTCACCAATTTGTAAGAGCAATCAGTGATATTTTCCTTATAAACAAATCTGCATTACCTAGCTCTGATTCAGAAATCGAAGATCTTCCAGAAGATTTGATATAATCAAATGGCAGCTGAAACAATTTTACAACACTGGATTTTTACGCAATTTATATTTCCTTTTGCGTTAATTTGGGCGATTGTTTATGGTGTTCTTGAAAAAACAAAGCTTTTAGGAGATGGAAAGCACCAACTTAATACAATTGTTGCCCTTGTTATTGGATTGATTTTTGTGGGAGCGATTTTCCCAAAAACTGTCGTAGAAAATTTAATTTTATTTTTAACAGTAGCAATTGTAGTTATGTTTGTTCTTATGCTGTTGTGGGGATTTGCCTTTTCTGATAAGGATAAAGGATTTGAACCACAAAGTTGGATGAAGTGGATTTTATGGGTTGGTGCGGGTATTGCTGTAGTTATAGCAGTTATTTGGGCTACTGGAGTTGAAAGTACTGTGATTGATTTTTTGTTTAAACAATCATGGAGTGAATCATTTTGGACAAATTTTGCATTTATCGTTGTAATTGCAGTGGCTCTGGCAATGGTTTTAAAGAAGGGTGCTTCTTGATAATGTTCTTTCTTTCGAAACATATTTAAAATAACCTTTATTTAAAACAACATGGGGATGATTTTGGCTTGGACTATTTTTTCTGGAGGAGGATTTGGAGAAATGCTTTCTCAGTGGGAACAGGCAGGTTTTTTTAGTTATTTGTTACCCTTTCTTTTAATTTTTGCATTAGTTTTTGGAATTTTAACGCGTATAAAAATTTTTCCAGATAATAAAGCAATAACTTCAATTATTTCACTAGCTGTAGGATTAATGGCACTGCAATTTGATTTTGTCTCTCGCTTTTTTTCAGAAGTATTCCCGAGACTTGGAATTGGATTGGCAGTTATATTAGTTATTATGATTTTAGTTGGATTATTTATCGATCCAGATAATAAGGGGATGATGATTGGGATGTTAGTCGTTGGAGTGATTATTACTATTCTTGTTTTAATTAATTCAGGACTTGTAATGGGAGATTCTATCTCTTACTGGATTAGAAATAATTGGACTACTTTATTTGGAATTGCTGTGTTTTTAGCAGTAATAGGAATTATTATTGGTGCATCAAATCCTACTCCTGGACCTGCAAGCAATTCACTTTTTGCACAGATGTTAAGACAACAACCAAAGTAATGTTATTTTTTCTTTTTAGAATGTTTCTTTTTTGTAGGATGAGTTGTATGTGAAGCATGTTTTCTTTCTGTTTTATCTAATAAAGGATTTACTATTTTTCCAAAAGAATCTTGCATCATTTCCATTTCTTTTTTTATCCCTCCAATATCTTTCCCATAAAAGCCTATTTTTTCTAGGATGTTAATTTGCAATTTATCTATTGTTGTTTCTATTCTTTTAATTCTTTCAGATATGCTTTCAATTCTTGTCTGAGCAAGGGTTCTGAATTCACTAAAATCTTCAATTTGCTTTTGTATTTTCTGTATTTTCTCAGAAAAAACTTGTTCTGATATTTCTATAATTGTATCAGCGTCTGCCCCTATTGCAGGAGCATATCCTTCATATGTCTCTTCAGGATAATAATCTTGCGCGTATCCTCCTTCCTCTTGTTGAGGAGGGTAGTAGATATCTTCTTCAGGGATTTCTTCTGTTGAAGGTGTATAACCTCCAGAACTTGGTTCAGAATAAGGCATGGATGGAGCAGAATCCATAATAGATTCTTGCATCTCTTCTTCGTTTTCTCCTGAAACAGCTTTTTTTATTCTTGACTGGCTTAAAGCATCATTTATTGCTTTGGGGGAAATCCCTGTCTCTTGCAAATTTTGAATAATTTCTTCTTCAGGAATTCCTTTGTTTCTCATTTGTGTTATTTGATCTAATACTCCCATTTGTCTTTTTTGTTTTAATTATAATTTTTTAATTCTTTTTTAATTTTTCTAAGTCTTTTTTTCTCACGAATTCTAATGGCTGAAACATTTTTGCTTGTTTTGCCAAAATTTCTAAATCTTCTTTTCTTGCAAATTTTGAAAATTCGTTAGAAGCGGTTTCTAAAAAACTTTTAATTCTTTCAAGATTGTTTTTTATTTCATCTATGCTCTTTTTTAATTCTAGAATATCCTCACTATTTTTTTCCTTAGTCTCTATAAGATTTTTTCCTATTAAAAGAAGCCGATCTTTCATGATTCTTTGTTTTTCTTCTAGATCTCTTATTTTGATATTAATTTCTCCAAAAGATTGAGTTGGATAATTAGTTTGTTCACCCTCCATATGAAATTTAAGTTAAATGGGTTTAAAATTCTTATGTTCTTCTAATATAAATCTAAAATTTTGATTACCTCGTCCATACTTGGCCAAGGTATGGGTTTAAAATTCTTATGTTCTTCTGGAAAATCTTTCTTAAAAGACGTAAAAAATATTTAAACCAGGAATTCTTTTAACTTTTAATGAAATTTAAAAAAGAGAGCAAGCTTTATTCTTATGAAGTTCATAGAGAAGGAGGAGAAGACATTCTTTATGTAAATTATTTGGGTGCGCCTTATGTTCCAAGTATTTCTGATTCTCCAGAAGTTATGGAGAGAGTGGTTGATTTACTTATAGAAAATTCAAATGTGTCCAGGATTGTTCTTGTTCAGCAAAAAAATTATAATTATGATTTTGAAGAAACCTCTTTACTTTTAGAAGTTGCCCAACTTTATGTTTATCTAGTTAAACAAGAAAAAATTTTATCTCAAGAAAAATTAGTTACTCGCTATGAGCAGTTCTTCTCTCAGAGGTATAATGAACTTGTTTCTTTTTTGTTTTTATTAAAAAAAGATCCCCTTGCGTCATATAGTGAACTGAAAAAAATAATATATCAATCTCGTATTTTTTTAAATAAAATTGGAGAGGAGTATAAATCTGACCAGACAAATTATATTTATTTTTTAGAAAAAATATTAGACTTAGTTGAAAATTTGAAGTTAATAAAACTTTTAATTCCATACCTTGATAATTACCAAAAAGGAAATCGTGAATTTTATCATCGAATCTTTAAACCAGACGTCATACCAAATTTTACCTTCACTCGTCTTATTTCTGCGCTTCCAGATGATGCAGAGATTGTAGACCAGTACACACTTGCTTTAGAGGATTATGATAAATCACTTGTAACTATCTTAAGGGAAAAAAATGAATCTAAATTAATCTATCATCTGGTCCCTCCTGAAAATTCTTTGAGCGAGGATCATAATCTCCTTTTAAATTTAGCAAGAGGAGTTTTAATTGAACATCAACCAAAGGCAGATGAATTTACAGATACAGAAAGAACTCGGCAGGTTTTTTTTAATATTTCCCGCGACTTATTGCAAGATTTGTCGCAAGCTAAAAAGATAAAATTGAGTTATGCTGACTTGAATAAATTATCAACTATTCTAGTAAGACATACTATTGGTTTTGGGCTTATTGAAGTTTTATTGCAGGATAGAAAAATACAAGATATTGTTTTGAATGCTCCAATTTCTATGACAAATATTTTTTTAAGACACCAGGATTATGATGAATGTTCTACAAATATTCTTCCTAGCCAGGAGGATGTGGATTCTTGGGCAGCTAAATTTAGAATGATTTCCGGAAGGCCTCTTGATGAAGCAAATCCGATATTAGATACTCAGTTAGAAATTGGAAAAATAAGAGCGAGAATAGCAATTATTCAGAGGCCTCTTTCTCCAGATGGTCTGGCATATGCTATAAGAAGACATAGGGAAGATCCGTGGACTTTGCCTTTATTTATACGTAATAAAATGATAAATCCTTTTGCAGCAGGCTTGTTTAGTTTTTTGATTGATGGTTCTAGGACGCTCTTAGTGGCAGGTACGCGAAGTTCTGGTAAAACCTCTCTTCTTGGAAGTTTGATGTTAGAAATTATCCCCAAGCATAGGATTATTGTGATTGAAGATTCTTTAGAACTTCCTGTAGAATCATTAAGAAAGCTTAATTATGATATTTTAAGGATGAAAGTTCGTTCAGCTTTATTAAAGACAACTTCTGAAGTTTCTGCAGATGATGGCATCAGAACAAGTTTAAGATTGGGCGATAGTTGTCTAATCATGGGGGAGGTTAGAAGTGTTGAAGCAAAGGCCTTATACGAAGCTATGAGAGTAGGAGCTTTAGCAAATGTTGTGGCAGGAACAATACACGGAGCTTCTCCTTATGGGGTTTTTGATAGAGTAGTTAATGATTTGGGGGTTCCTGCAACTAGTTTTAAAGCAACAGATATAATTATGGTGTGTAATCCTATAAAATCTCCCGATGGTTTGCATTCTTGGAGAAGAGTTTTACAAGTTGCAGAAGTTCGTAAACATTGGGAAAAAGATCCTCTTGAAGAAAAAGGGTTTGTAAATTTGTTAAAATACAATGTAAACGAAGATGAATTAGAGCCGAGTGATGATTTAATTAATGGAGACAGTGAAATTATAAAGGAGATCGCTTCTAATGTAAAAGGGTGGGCTGGCAATTGGGATGCGGTTTATGATAATATTTTATTACGAGCAAAAATAAAGAAAGAAATAGTTAATGTCGCAGAAAAAATAAATGATTTTAGTATTTTAGAGTCTAAGTTTAATACTCTTTCAAATCATATGTTTCATAAGATTTCTGAAAAGATAATGAAAGAGATTGGATTGCCTCTTTCAGAAAGAGTTTTTCCAGCATGGCAGAAATGGCTAAATGAAGAGATAAAGAAAAAAAGAGTGTAGTTTTTCTAAACATTTATTAATTAGTTTTTGTTTTTAATGAGCATAAAAAAGATGGTTGATGTGAAAGATATTTTAAAAAAATTTAGCAGTAAAATTGAGAAGCAAATTAAAACCTCTAAAATTGGAGAGATTCAATATAGTAGAGAGTATGTTCAGTTTAAATCAGAGATATCTCCTGAATTAGGCAAGTATGAAAAATGGTGTCATAGTTTAGGAAATATTTTAAAAATAAAAATTTCAGAAAAAGATGAAAAAAAAGTTAAAAGAAATATTGAAATTGCTCATCTTAATGTAGAGCCGTGGCAGGCCCTTACATTATCAGTTATGGCTTTTTTAGGAATTTTGATTTTAGGTTTATTAATCTCTGTTTCAGTGGCATTAATTAAGGGAAGTTTTTCCAGCTTTCCTTTTTTGTTTTTTGTTTTAATTGTTATTTTTGCTTTGTTTATGTTTTATTTTGTTAGCGGATATCCTGAAAGGTTTGCAAATAAATGGAGATTAAAAGCATCCGCTCAAATGGTTCCTGCTATTTTGTATGTTGTTGTGTATATGAGGCATACGCCAAATTTAGAAAAAGCAATTTCTTTTGCATCACAACATTTACAATATCCTTTAGCACTTGATTTTAAAAAAATATTTTATGATGTAGAAATTGGAAAGTTTTCTACAATTAAAGAGAGTTTAGATAGTTATCTTGAAACTTGGAGAGATTATTCTACTGAATTTATAGAAGCCTTTCATTTAATTGAAAGTAGTTTATTTGAACCAGATAATTCAAGAAGAATTCTTACTCTTGAAAAGGCTTTACAGGTGGTTCTTGATGGGGTTTATGATAAGATGTTAAAATTTACTCATACTGTTAGAAGTCCTTTGACTAATGTTTATATGTTGGGAGTTGTTTTACCTACATTAGGATTAGCATTACTTCCTCTTGCTTCGGCAATGATCGGAGGGATGATTAAGTGGATACATGTTTTTCTTCTTTTTAATTTAATTGTTCCTTTTTTTGTTTTTTATCTTACAAATAAAATTATGTTATTAAGGCCTGGAGGGTATGGAGAAACAAATCTTCTTGAGAGAAACCCTCTTTACCCAGAGTATAAAAGTAAAAAAGTGTATTATAAAGCTTTTCTCATTGCTCTCCCTTTTTTCTTACTAGGGTTTTTACCTTTAATTTTCCAGTATACTCCTCTCCCTGAATTAATTGGTTTGCAAAAAGATTACACTTTTTCTCAATTAGGGTTGGGTTTTTTTGGAGATGATAAAATCTTTAATTTTATTGAAGTAGATAACGGGAAAGTAGTGGGGCCTTTTGGAGTTGGAGCACTTTTTTTGAGTATGTTTGTTCCTTTTGGGCTTGCGTTATTTTTTTCTTTATCTTTTGGAGGCAGAACTAAAAATTTAATTAAAGAAAGAGAGAACACGAATCAGCTTGAAAAGGAATTTAATAATTCCTTGTTTCAATTAGGAAATAGAATTGGTAATGGGGTTCCTCCTGAACTTGTTTTTGGAAGAGTTGCAGACTCTTCTAGAGGTTTAAAAACAGAGGATTTTTTTAGAAGAGTTAATTATAATATTCAACAGATGGGAATGAGTTTAGATAAAGCAATCTTTGATCCTCAAAGGGGGGCAATTGCTTATTATCCTTCTGATTTAATTGCAACAAGTATGAGAATCCTTATAGAATCCTCAAAAAAAGGATTAAAAATTGCTGCAATGAGTTTAATGAGCATTTCTGAATATGTAAGAAATATACAAAAAATTACTAATCGACTTAGGGATATGCTTGCGGAGGTGGTTTCTGATATGAAAAGCAATATGACTTTTTTAGCACCTCTTCTTGCAGGCGTGGTTGTTGGTCTTTCTTCGATGATTGTTTCCATCTTAAATAAGTTGAATCTTGTAGAGTTAAATACTACTGAATTAGGATTTGGAAATATTGGAAATATCTTGCAAATATTTGATATGGCAAAGATGATTCCTCCTTACTATCTGCAACTTGCTATCGGAATTTATATTATTCAGATAATTTTTATTCTTACTGGAACTCTTGTTACAGTCAATTCAGGAGAAGATAAACTTGAAAAGACAAATAAAACTGGGAAAAATCTTACGCAAGGAGTTCTTCTTTATTTTATCACTGCAGTTATTTCTGTTTTTGCACTTTATGTTCTTTCTTCTGTTGTGCTTGGAGGGTTGATGTAGTTCGTTAAATTTATTAACTATTTTTCTTTTTTGTAACCATGAAGAA
>JAHJSW010000009.1 GCA_018830245.1 Nanobdellota archaeon
ATAAAAGATTATAACTACTAAAAAAGAAATACACCTATATTTCCTATGGAAATAATTTAACATTCAATAAAATTAATATTTGACAAATTTCTTAAAGATTTGTTCATGATTAAATTAGTCTAAATGCATTCTTAATATACTTCTATAGATTCTTAAAATTTTTTTAATTAAATAAATAGTAATATAATAATTCTATATATACAAATTAAAATATAATATATAATATAAATATTTATAAATAATAATTTAAAAAATAAAATCAAAAATTCCTTTTTAAATTCTTCTATAGGAAATTAAGGGGTGGGTGTGTTTTTTAAATATATATTCTCAAAAACTATATAATTTTACAGAAAAGTTTATAAACAATTTTCCTCTAATTTTAGAATGCAAAGTAACAAGAATCCCTTTAACTTAATATTAAATAAAATGATAGTAACTAAAGAGGGTAAAAGGTTGGGATTTGTTAAAGACATCACTTTTGAAACCAAATCCGGGGAACTTATTAATATTGTAGTAAAAGACTCAACACCTTATACAAAAAATTTAAATTTAGAAAGAACTTCTTCAAAAGAGTTACTTATCCCTTATTCAGCGATAATTGCTATAAGTGATTTTGTTATTGTTTCTGAAGAGGATTTAATTTAATTATAATTTCTAGAGTATCAAATGAAAATAGCAGGATTTAATTTTACTAAAATAAGCGTAGAGAAATTTTCAGATAATTTAAAGAATTTAAAAATAAATACTAATTTGGATATTTCTGAAATAAATGAGTTTAAGTCTGATCTTTTTAAGACAAAAGAAGAAATCATTGAAGTAAATTTTGATTTTAAGATAAATTATGATCCTGATTTTGCTAAAATAAATATAAAAGGAAATGTTTTATTGGCTTTTGAGTCTAAAAAAGTAAAAGATATAATAAAACAGTGGAAAAATAAAAAAATACCAGAGGATATTAAAATAACCCTTTTTAACATTATTTTAAGAAAGTCTAATTTAAAGGCCTTGCAATTAGAGGAAGAGTTAAATTTACCCTTTCATATATCTTTCCCTTCTTTAAAAAAAGAGTAGTTTTAGCAAAGTTTAAAATAATTGGTTCTAATTCTGTTATATGAAGATTTCTGAAAAGAAAAAAGAGAAGATCTATGAACAAATATTAGCATTTTTATACACTATTAACCCAAAACCTTCTTTTACCTCTCATATAGCTCAGGAAATAGCAAGAGATGAAGAATTTGTTAAGAAATTATTATTTGAGCTAAATAAAAAAAGATTAGTTGTTGAAGTTAAGAAAAACCCAAAAGGAAAAAATTATCTGAGGAGATCTAGGTGGAAATTAAGTGAAATAGCCTATAGTGTTTATCATAATAAGCAATCTTTTTAGTAGACTATCTTAAAGTTTTTATACTAGCATGTTCTAGATTTTTATGGACAATATCAAAAATTCTTTTTTAAGAGTAAAAAAAGACATGACCTCTTTAAAAGAAAGGGTAACCTCTTTAGAAGAAAATTTGTCTAAAACAAGAAAGGGGCTGATAGAAATGTGTGAAATTCTAAAAGAAATTGATAAAAAAACAGAAGATTTTATTAAAAATTCACAAAAAAACTTTTCGACACAAAACCCTCAAAATTTTGTCCTTTCGACACATCCTTCGACACATCCTTCTCCTTTAGAAGGCTTAAAACCCCAAAATTTAATGATTTCCACTGGAAATGAAGGGGTTCCAACAGACAGACAGACAGACAAACAGACAGACAGACAGACCAATAATCTGAGTGAATTTAAGAAAAATGATATAGAAAGTGCTGTTGAGATTCTTAATTCACTTGATGCTATTAGAAAAGAAGTAAGATTAAAGTTCAAAAGGCTTACAGATCAAGAATTCCTAGTGTTTTCTGCGATCTACCAGTTAGATGAAGAAGTTGGGCATTCAGATTACAAAACCCTCTCTCAACAGCTTAATTTAAGTGAAAGTTCTGTTAGAGATTATGTGGGGCGTATTATAAAAAAGGGAATCCCCGTCGATAAAAAAAAGATAAATAATAAACAGATTTATCTCTCAGTTTCAAATAATCTAAAGAAAATAGCCACTTTAAGGACAATATTTCAGCTTAGAGATCTATAACTAGTCAAATAAATACTTATCCTCTTTACCGAATAACTAATTCTCACTATCGCTAATTTAACTTATTTTTTCTTTGTTTTTCACACTTTTTTAGTTTTATTCTATTTTTCCTTATTTTTTCCTGCTTTTTTTTGAGGATTAACTCTCACTTTTGATTTTTTTAATAGTTTTTCTCTTATATTTTCAGGGATAAATACCCTTTTTTTGCCGTTTTTCCCAACATTTTCTTGTATTAAACCCTCACTTTTTTGTTTTATCGTGTTTATTTGACCTCTGATAGTAGATCTTTCTTTGCCAAGCATAGCAGCGAGATCATCATAGCTTAAATTTAAATCAGTATTTAATAAGACCCAAATGATTGCTCTTTCACTTAATGAAAATTGATCTAATTTTGGTGTTTGGACAGCTGTTTGGACAGCTGTTTGGACAGCATAAACAGCTGTTTGTTTATTAGACAGCTGTTTAGGTGTTTTAAACACCCTGTTTGTTTTTAAGTCATTCATTATAGAAATAATGTTTTTCACCCCTTCTATTTCTTCTTGAATCGTCGATAAAATTTCTTTTATCTCTTCAATCTCTTTTTTCTGATAGTTCTTCTCAGAATCAAGGTGTTTAATCCAACCACTTATAGACACAACATCTTTTTTCACAGATTCGAAACTTTTTTTTGTGCTGTCTTTTAGCTCTTCTACCTCTTTATTCTTAAAAAACCACCCAAACATGTCATTATCTCGCAAAGCAGCTTTAAAAACTTTTTGTTTACGACGGCAAATTTAATTTAAAAAAATAAAATTTTTCCCCAGAGATGATAAATTTCCCCGAAATTACCTTTAAAATATGCTGTTTATACACAAAAATTACTCTTAAACAGGCTGTTTGAACAGCTTTAAACAGCCCTAAACAGATAAACAAGCACTAACATTACCTAAGTGCACGAAATCTGATAAAATAAAGATGAATTACAAATTTACCTAGAAATATTAATAAATAGATTTTAATTGAAATTAAAATGAGAAAAAAATTATCAAACTTTTTTACTCTTGGAAAGAGGTTTAAAAGAGAGTTTCGAAGACAGATGCGTTCGTTGATAATAATCGCATTGGGATTTACTATTGCTTTTACCTGGAGACAAACTATTTTCGATCTTTCCCAATCAATGATACAATTTATAACAAAAGTTGAAAATTCAAATTCTCTCTCAATTTACACATCAATTTTCATAACTTTTCTTTGCATTGTTCTTATTTGCTCTGTTGCATATATTCTTAAAGATAATCCTGAAAACTACTAAATGCACAAAGGTTAGCTTAGTGAACTAACATTCTCCTTTTAATATAAAAATACTTAAAAATGCTGAAATTAAAGAGGTTTTATGAATCAAGCAACATTTAAGATGAAAAATACCTTGAAAAGTGATCTTTTAGAAAGTGTCAAGGGAAGGAGATATAATGGAAAGCATGTAGTTTATGGAATTGAGAATATTGGGGCTTTCCCTACAGGACCTGTTTTTATTTCTGTTTGGATGATTACCCCAGGAGGGAATTTACCTAAAAGAACAAAAGGAAAACTAATTGATCATTTAGATGATTGTTTATTAAATGGGGAACAATTTGTGGGGAGGGAAGATAACGCTAGTGGGCTTTCACTTAAGAATGATCTTCTACAAGGTGTTAGGGATAACTGGTATTTTAATCCAGAGACAGGAGTTTATCAGATAATAGATATAAAAAAGTCAGGTGATAAAAAAGAGATATACTTAAAAATTAAAACAGAGGATAGGGAAAAGAATAATCCTGATTTGTGGTGTTTCTTTTCTATGTTGGGCGACTTTCGTTGGGAGAAGGAAATCACAGGGACTTTTCACTAACCTTACCTAAGTGAACAAAACCTCCAAAATCTTCTATAAAAAGAGTTTTACACGTAAAAACTTCGTACAACCTATATTGGGCGAACTATCTCAAAGGGATTTTTATCTATTAAAAAGTAATATTTATATACTTAGGGCACCCTAAATAGACGTGACCTAACTAGTAAATACCCTAAGTTTACATTTTAAAGAGGGAAAAATGGAGGAAAAAATATTAATCATTGGAATCTGTGGCCCAAGTAAAAGCGGAAAAAGCACTTTAGCAGAATTTTTAGCAAAAAAATATAAAACAGATAGGATAGAGGTTGATCATTATTTAAAATCAAAAAATAAAATTCCTTTCAAAGGAAAATTTAGAAATTGGGAATTGCCTTCAAACTATAGATTAGAAATACTAGCAAAAGACCTAAAAAAATTAAAAGAAGGAAAAATAATTAATCATCCTGTTTATAGATTTAGGAAAGGGTGTATAGAGAATTATAGAGAGATTAAACCAAGCAAAATTATATTTGTTGAAGGTTTTTATTTGTTTATTAATAAAAAAGTAAGAGATTTAATAGATATCAAAATATTTTTGGATATTTTTAAAAAAGAATTTCTGAAAAGAGCAAATTTTACTGAAGAAAGAGAAGAATGGACTAAAATAGAATATGCTAAGAAGGTAATAATTCCAGAGTATGAAAAATATGGAAAAAAACAGAAAAGATATGCTGATTTTATAATTAAAGGAAATTTAACACAAACAGAATTAATAAAAAAGGTAGAAAGAATAATCCAAAAAAATTTAAAATGACTCCCGCAAAACCTCTTGCAGCAATTTACGTGCGTGTTTCAACACAAGATCAGGCCCAGCACGGATTTTCACTAGATGCTCAGCAAGAGGCTTTAGAGAATTATGCAAAAGCACTTGGATATGAAATTTTTCAAATTTATAGAGATGAAGGAAAATCTGCAAAAAATATACAACAAAGGCCAGAAATGGTTCAGATGCTTCAGGACGCAGAAAATAAAAAGTTTTCCGCAATTTTCATCTATAAGCTTGATCGTTTTTCAAGAAGTCTTAAAGATTTAATTTTAACTATAGATCATTTAAAAGAAATTGGAATTGATTTTGTTTCTCTTCAAGACAAAATAGAAACAACAAGTGCAAGTGGAAAATTAATGTTTCATATCATCTCTGCTTTTGCAGAATTTGAGCGAAATATTATTGGAGATAGAACAAAATTTGGAATGCAAAGAAAAGCAAAAGAAGGAGGATTCATTACCAAGGCTCCAAAAGGATATAAATTAGTCAATAAAAAATTAATTCCTCATGAAAAAGAAGCAGAAATAATCCCAAAAATATTTGGAGAATATGCTGAAAATAATATTAGCTTAACACAACTAGCTAAAAAATACAACATGACTACTTCCGGGATTATAAAACTCTTACAAAACACGACTTATTTAGGGAAAGTTAAATTTGCAAAAATAGAATCAGAAGGACAACATGAACCCTTGATTTCTCAACAGCTTTTTGAACAAATTCAACAGAAATTATCTAACAAAACTTAAACCCCTTCTCTTAAATCCTTTAAAACAAATTTTATTCGATCTAATATTGGCTTAATAGATTCCACATCTTTTTCAGTTAAAGATAAATCATCCCTTTTATCAGTTATATTCAATACCCCTATGATTTCTTTATCTATTTCAATTGGATATGATATAAGATTATCTGATTGATATGAGGCATAATCTTTTTTATTCACCAAAATACCAACTTTTTTCATAAAAATAGCTTTTTTTTCTTTTATAGCAAGCCCAGCAATTCCTTCACCTTCTTTTATTCTAGTTTCTTTTACTATTTTTGATGGGAGCCCTTTAGAAGCGAAAATACAAAAAAATTCTTTATTATCTTTTAGCATTAAAGAGCATCTTTCAACATTAAAAAAAGAAGCAAGTTCTTCCACCATTTCTCTGAGTTTTGTTTTTGAATCTTTCCCAGAAACAATAATTTTCCAGAGATTATTTGCAATAAACATATTCACATTATAAATTCTTCTTTCTTTTTCTGAAAAGCCTTCCATAAAAATGGGAAAATATTTAACTTAATAAAGTTATTGATAGGGGTGGCAGAGATTAAAAAATACCTTCAAGAAAGAGGAATTAATTTTAAAGTAATTAAACATCCCGCAATATATACCTGTGAGCAAGCTGAAAGACTTGTAAAAAATTTAGCAAAAATTCACTCAAAAAATTTATTTTTAAGAGATAAAAAAACAAGGAAATATTATCTAGTGATTCTCCCGTTTGATGAAAGGCTAAACATAAAAGAATTTGAAAAAAGATTAAACACGAAACTTTCTTTTGCAAAACCAGAACAGCTTAAAGAGGTTTTAGGGTTAACCCCTGGCGCTGTATCTCCTTTTGGCTTGATTAATGATAAAAAGAATCTGGTGGAAGTTTTAATTCGCAAAAAAATATTTGATTCAGCTGTGGTTGGATTCCACCCAAACATTAATACAGAAACATTGGAAATTACAAAAGAAGATTTTCACAAATATTTAAATTTATTAAAAAATAAAATAACTATCATCTAAAATGAGTAAATGTACTAAATGCGGGCATGATTCTGAAAAAAATCACAAAAAAAATGATTTTATTTTATGCGATGTTTGTTTTTATTTTGCTCCAGAAGAGAATGATGAACTAGAGCAATATCTTAAAGAAAAAGTAGATGGATCTCTTTTAAAAACTTTTAGAAGAAAAGAAAATCCTGCCGGAAAAAGGCAAAAAAGAGCCATGATTAAAAAAGCTTCACAAGGAAAATTAATGTCTCGTGCACCTTTTGGTTATAAAATTGAGAATAAACAATTAGTTCCTGCAGAGAATTACCGAGAAGTAGAAGAACTTTTTGAAGAATTTTTAGGAACAAAAATTAGTTTAACTCAGCTAGCAAAAAAACACAACTTTTCAGTTAATGGTTTGAAAAAAATCTTAAAAAATTTTACATATATCGGGAAAATAAAATTTAACAACCAAATACATAATGGAACTCATCAGCCAATAATTTCTTCAACATTGTTTAACCATGTTCAGAATAAGTTAGAAAAATTAAAAATAAGATAACTACAATTTTTGAGAGGTTCCAAATACGCAGTTTTCATAAGATCTATTGTTGTCTTCCCCCTTACAGTGTTGTGGTCCTTCTTTTTTATAATAAGGGCAAGAAATTAACGTCCCTCCTTGTGGCGTATGAGTCAAAAGAACTCCGACATCTTTTTCAAGTTTTCCCAAAGGTCCTCTGCATTGTAACGTGCTATACTTTATTCCATCCAATTTTCTATTTATTCCTCTTTTTTAAAATTATTTTTAATTATCTCTTAGAACTTTGTCTTTTTTTTCTTGCTTTGCTATCTCCTGGCTTGTATACTTCTTTTCTTCTAACATCTGCAACAAGAAGATTTCTATCATAACTTAAATAAGCTTTTGTTAGTTCTTCTGATTTTGAAAAAGCAACAATCGCCTTTGCTAAGGCCACTCTTGCAGCGTCAATTTGCCCTTTTTCTCCCCCACCTTTAATCATGATTGTCACATCAAAATTTTTCTTTCCTAGAATTCCCTCAGCGATTCTTAATGGCTCTTCTATTTTAAGCCTATCAAAAATTTGCAGTGTTTGATAATCTTTTTGATTTAAAAGAATCTTTCCAGAACCTTCTACAATTGTCGCTCTTGCAATAGCCCTTTTTCTTTTTCCAGATACTTTTATTTTGCTCATTTTGCAAATTCCTTTACTAGAGAGAATTTATTTTTTTTACTCTTCCCAGTAATAATCTTTTTTGAATCTTTAAACTCTTCTGGAATTTTATCATAACACTTTATTTTACTGTATGCTATCTTTCCTCTACCAGAACGATGATCTGGAAGCATTCCACGAATAGTTCTTTTCACAATTCTATCACTTTTTCTTATATGTTTTGGTCCTTTTTGGCTACTCCCAATTCTATTCCGTCTCTCATGGAATTTTTTCTCTATGTTTCTTTTATCCCCAGTGATAATTACTTGTTCGCAATTTAAAATCACAATATCCTCTCCTTTTAGTGTTTCTTTCGCAGCATAGCTAGCCAATCTCCCTAAAACTGCATTTTTACCATCAATTATTTTAACCATTTTATTCTAAAAATTTAACTCCTTTTGCTTCTGGATTTTTTTTAATTTCTTCAAGTATACTTAAAACCTTTACAGAAGATTTTAATAACTTTTCTTTTGCTTTCTCAGAAAAATTAAAAGCAACAATCTTTATTTTTTTATCTATTTCTCCCTGAGATAATACTTTTCCTGGAATAACAATGATTTCTCCTTCTTTTGCCTGTTTATTTATTTCCTCTAAATTCAAACTTTTTCTTTTAGGACTAGACAATCTTTCAGCTACTTTTTTCCATTTTTTATTTTTTTTAGCAGTAATTATAGTTTTAACTAGATCTGAATTTGTTTTTCTTTTTAATTGCTTCTCTATTTTAATATTTTTTTTAACCATTTTTAATTTTAGTAGAAGTATTCGCTCCCACTAACGCGTTAACTCGCAGGTAATCTTTCGGCTTCATTTCACCTCATCAGGGTAAGATTCGTTAACTTACCGAGTATTAATAGAGATAAATTAAGGTTTATAAAGTTTTATGCGGAGAGTAGGGTTCGAACCTACGTAGGCACTAAGCCAACAGATTTTGAGTCTGTCCTGTTTGACCGCTCCAGCATCCCCGCAATTAAAATTATAATTAATTCTCTGTATAAAAAGTTTTAGAAATTAGTTACTTAACTTTTTTAGCTATTTCAGAAAGATCTTTTTTAAGAAGATTAATAGCTTTACTAAAGATATCTTTTACTTCTAATTGTCCAAATGATTCTAAAGTAATCTTCAAATCTTTTGTAGGGTTAATTTGAATGAAGTCTTTTCCATGTTTTTTACATGATTTTAAGCACGATTCACATATGTCGCAATTTTCACTTCCCTCTACTATGATTTTTCCATCTTTTACTTTCAAAATTTGTTTTGGGCAAGAATTAACAATTTCTGCTGGACAGTTTTTTTCTATTTTTATATCTACAATATTTTGATAAAACATTAATCCTGGAGAAAATTTTGAGTGTTTTTCACCTTTTCCTAATTTTGCTATCGCTGTTAACTCTAGTTTTTGCCCTTTGTTTAAAATAGTTATCGGAATTTGATCATAAACTATGTGGGCTTTTCCAGTTAACTCTTTAGAGAAAATTATCCCCTCTTTTCCATTTAATGTTAGTTCAATACTTGTTTTATCTTTCATTGATTTCTCTGTTTTCAGTGGAATAAGCCCGATTCTATGAGCAATAGTCTCGTCATACAATGAAGAGTCATTTTTAGAGATTTCTACTTCTTCAACAGCAAGTACTGGAATCTGATTAAGATATCTTCTTATTGCATTAGCTAAACTTTCTTCTATTTCTGTAGAAAAAATTATTGCATTTTCCTTTTTTTCTATAAGCTTCATTTTATTTTTTAATTTCCTCTATTTTTAAAGTTATGGTCTTCTACCTCTCCTTCCTCCTTTCTTTTTTGGCCCTCCCCTAGGAATTCGAGTAACATCAAGAATGTTTAATATCTTAAATCCCCCTCTAGATAAACTTTTAATAATAGCATGTGCTCCTGGTCCTGGTGCAGGATTTCTTGTTTTTCCCCTAATTCTTACATATAATGATTTAACTCCTAAATCTTTCAGATTTTCTTCAATTTTTTTCGCAACAAACATGGCAATAGTGGGATTTGCCTTAAGTCTACCATGTTTTGTAACCATGCCTCCAGTTACTTTTGCTAGAGTTTTTCCAGACATATCTGTTACATGAACAATTGTGTTGTTAAAAGAAGTGTAAATATTTACAATTCCTTCTATTTCTTTTACTTTCTTTTTTACACTTTCACTATTTTCCATTTTCTTTTTTTGGTAATTTCTTGTTTTTATTTATTTTTGATTCGATTTTATTCTCTAACTCTGTAGGAACAATATATGATGGACTATCGATTACTCTTTTATTTACCAAGATTTTTTTATGAGTAATTAATTGCCTAGCACTTTTTGGAGTTGTAGCCAAGTTTTTTCTTACTACTATTGTTTGAAGCCTCCTATTTAAGTAATCTTTTTTATCTAAAGATAGGATATCAGAGATTGAATTTACTTTTAACCCTATTTTTTTTAATTTATCAAATAAAATGTTTTGTTCTTCTGGATTTGCAGAAATTAATTTTTTTGCCTTCTCTCTCATTAATTTAATTTTAGCTTCTGCTTTCCAAATTTCTTTTTTATTTTTTAATCCAAACTCTTTTTTTATTACAGCTTCCTCTTCAAGCCTCTGTTTATCAAATGGCCTTTTCGGTCTTGAATATGTCTTATGTTTTCTTTTCATTTTTTCTTTCCTTTCTTTTTAATTCCTGCACCTTTTCTTCTGTTCTTTCTAAAGTTGCTCTTTGTTCTCTGTCCTCTTAGTGGAAGTCCGCTCATATGTCGATATCCTCGGTAACTTTTAATTTTTTTTAATCTTTTAATGTCAAATTCTTTTGTAAGTTCTAAATCACTCCCAGTTAAGTGCTTGTTTTCTCCAGATTCAAAGTCTTTTTTTCTATTATACATATGGGCAGGAATTTTTGGATTTTTTACAAATTCAGAAATTTTTTTAACTTCATCCTCTTTTAAAGAACCAATTCTTCTATTTTTATCGATTTTTAATATATTGCAAATAGCATTAGATAAACTCCAAGAAATTCCTTTTATTTTTGCAAGTCCAGGATATATTTTCATTTTTCCTTCTATATCTGTAGAAAGAATCCTAACCATTCTTTCTTCTTGTCTCTGCACTTCTTGTTTTGTTTCTGTTTCCATTTTATATGAATAAATTATACCTCTCGAATGTTGTCAATTCTTGGAAAATTCTTTTTTCTATTGCTTTTTCCGGATCTGGAAGATTTTGAATTCTATTTTTCATATCTACAAATGATTTAAAGTTTTCTTCCTGCCTTTTTTTAAGGATTTCTTGCATATGTTTTTTCCCTAATCCTGGAAGTAATTCTATCTGGTGAATTCGCTTATTAACTGCTTCTGCTTTATTGAAAAATTCTATAAACTTTTCTTCCCTTTCTTTTACAATTTTTTTAATAAATTCTTTTAAATTTTCTTTTGCAGCTTCTGTTAACTTTTCATTTTTTATTTTTCCAAGAATATAATATATTTTTTCTCTTTTCCCTTCTCCGATATAAACTTCTTCTCCGATTTCCAGATTAAAGCCTCTTCGTGGAACCAATTCCAAGAGCGTTAAATGTGTTTTTCCAACAGCTTGAGCTATTGGCATCATTTTCCTTTCCAATGGATATCCATTTGGTAGATATTCTAAGACTATCGCATACTCTTCCCGTCCCATGTTCCTTATTTAATCTCCTTGATTGTTTCAAGTACTTTTTTGATTTCTTCTTCATTTAAATTCACATCAACAAAAATTTTATTTAGGTCTTCTGAATTTTCAGGCATTAAATCAACAATTTTTATAATCTGTTCTTCTTTCATTTTCATTAACTCTAATTTTTCCAATTTTTCTTTTAATTCTTTTGCATCTTTAGGCTTAATTTTTACAAACTTTTTTACAAATCCTTTTACATCTGTTTCGCAACTTTTATCAATATATTCAGTTGCTTCTGACATGCTTAATGGAGTCATTTCCTTTATCATTTTATTTGGTCTGTTTTATTTTTTTTAAATGTATTGGCTCTATTAAAAATTTCTTATTTTTTTCCTGATCCTTGAGATTTACAATATATGCTTTTCCTCTTTTACATTCTATAGTCCCGGTTCTTCCTTGCAATCTTGAAGGAAAATTAGCTCTTATTGAAAGTTCTCTTACCACTGCAACTGCTTCTCCTTCCTCAAATTCTTGGAAATATTTGCTTAATTGTAATTTCCCTTTAGTTCTTACTTTTTTCTTATTATTCATAACTTACCGAGAAAAAATCTCTTTAAAAAACTATCTTTTGGGGTCAAATCCTAATTTCTCTAGAGTCGTCTAATGTTTCTTTTAATGGAGGCGTATGGCATAAATCTCCATTTTTACGGGCTTCTTCCATGTTTTGGATAATAGTATTAAACATTTTCTCTCCCCAAACCTTTTTCCCACATATTTCACAAAAATCAACAACGCTTTCTTCAGAAATTTCTTTTCCACAATACATACACTTCTTCATTTTTGCCTCTTTTTTGAATTAGTTTTTAAAAAAGAAAAATAGCTTTTTAAAGATTTATATTGATTTTTGAGTTAATCACCAGAGTCCCTTCTTAAGCTAAAATCTACGACTTTTTGGGGTTTTTTAGTCCATTCATCAATTCTTCCGGAGAAAAAACTTTTGATTGTAAATCCGTAACGTGCTAATTTATCTCTTGCAGAATCTCTTAAGGGAACATCCCAACAATGTTCTAACCTTTCTATTTCTTCCTCTCTATCTACGAAGACTCCAACTAAATTGTCTTCTAATGTTTCTAAGGCAATATCCCTAATAATTATCTTTTCTCCTAAGGATAAATCCTTATTTTCCACAACTGAGATTAATCTTTCAATTGCCCTTCTTTTTAGATCATTGATGGCCACTTTATTATATACTCCAATGTAAATTCCTCGCTGAAATTCATATCTCTCTTGCCCATAATAATACTTTACATCTTTTTTTACGAATTTTGGAATATCTTTCCATCCCTTCACCCTTTCTTTTCCATTACTCATACCTCAGCGCATCAGCAGGTTTTAATTTAGCTGCTTGCATTGCAGGGAAAATTCCAGATAAAGCCCCAATGCAAAATGAAAACATTAATGCGCCCAATATCAAATACCACGGGAAATATGCTTGTAACAGGTCTGTTCCAAGCGCCATAGTAGCAATATATTCAGCACTCTTTCCTAATCCAACTCCAATCATGATTCCTATTCCTCCTCCTACTAATCCTAAAAGACCTGATTCAAATAAGAAAATTAAAAGAATGTCTGAATTTCTTGCACCAACTGCTTTCATTGTTCCTATCTCTTTTGTTCTTTCTAAAACAGCTGTATACATTGTGTTCATAATTCCAATCCCTCCTACTAAAAGGGAGATTGCAGCAATTCCTACAAGAACTGCTTGGACAATCCCAAAGATATTTGAAAAAGATTCTAAAAGTTGTTCAGAAGTTTGCACACTAAATGTTTCTTCCCCTTCTTTCTCATCACGAAATTTTCTTAATTTTCTTTCTATATCTTTTGCAACTTCTTCTGGATCAAACCCTTTTGCAATATTTACCATAATTGTGCTTTCCTCATTTGGCGTGTTAAAGATCTCTCTAAAAACATCTTTTGGGATGTAAACAGCAGCATCATTTCCAGGGTCTCCTGTTTTTTCCATTACTCCCACAACTTTGAATTTGTATCCTTCTATTTCAATAGTGTTTCTTAATTTTGTTTTATCTTCAAATACATCTCCATAAGCAAGATTATAACCAACAACAGCCTTGAATTTCTCTCCTTTTTCAAATGCCCTCCCCTCTTCCATAATAAAAAAATTCATCTCATACCAGAATTCATTGTCTTCTGGATCCATTCCTCCGACAAAAGTTATTTTTGATTCATCTCCTGATTTTATTTGCCCATATTTTGAAACATATCCTGCTGCATTGTTTACTCCTCGAATCCCTTGAATAAATTCCAAATCATTTTTAGTCAAAATTAAAGATTCTGTCGTTATCGAACCCGGAGGAGCAAAAACACTTGGCATGATAATTATTTTATCACTCCCTAACTGTTCAAATTCTTCTTCAATTGCATTTTGCAACCCCTGTCCTAAGGAAATAAGTGCAACAACTGCAGCAATACCAATAAAGATACCAATCATAGTAAGCCAGCTTCTTAGTTTTCTTCGCCTAAGATTATTAAATGCCAGCAAGAAGTAGTCTTTCATCTCTCTAACTCCTACTCTTTTTTAATTTCCTTTTTTTCCGCCATCTATATATTAAGTATATCACTAAAACTCCTGCAATTATTAGATATACAGTGTAATTTGGTTTTTTAACAAGTCCAAGATTCTGGGCATCTTTTAACGAATATGTTCTTAGAGTAACTGTTTCAGTTTCTGTGAATCCTTTATTTGTTGCATCTTTGAATTTTATTATAACTGGAAGATTCACAACTCCCAGAGTATTGTCATCTATATAAACTCTAAATTTAGCACTATCAAAATCATCACTATCAATGTCTCCAATATATTGTTCTTTTTCAGATAAAATCTTTACTCCGCCAGTATCACTAACACTCAGATATACAAACTTTACATCAGATAAACCTGAATTAATTATTTTAATTGAAAAAGTGTTCTCTTTTCCTTTAACTAAAACTACTGAATCTTCCAATGAAACTCTTAATTCTGGTTTTGAATTAACAGTTAAACTAATTAGCTCTTGTTTAATTGACTCATTTCCTGCGCCATTTTCATATGTGATTATTACTGGAATTTTATAAATTCCTGCTTCTGCTGATGGAAGCGCAATCAATTTAAAAGTAAATTTTTCTTCATCCCCTTCATTTAATTCATCTAAGAATTTTTCAGAGCTTGACTGATAAGGTGCAAAAGGAATAGTTTCTGATAAATCTAATTTTACAGTTAATTTTTCAACATCATACTCAAAAATATTTTCTACTTCAATAGAAACACTTATGGTCTCCCCAGGAGATACTTCTCCAGGAACACTTGAAACATCTTTTATTGAAACTGCAGAAATACATGCTAAGCTAAGCACAAACATTAAAATTCCTGTGAGTGCCAAGATTTTCGATTTATTCATTTGGTTTTTTCTCCTTTTCATAGTAATATTCTTTGATAACGTTTATTTATAAATCTTTGCATTGTTACTCCTCCAGAGTTAAACTATTTCTCTATTTTTCCGTCTCTTATCTTGAGAATTTTCTTAGCATATTTCAGAAGATTTAGGTCATGCGTAACTAAAATTATTGTTTTCCCTTTTTTATTTAGTTCTACAAAGAGATCCATAATTTCTAAGCCTGTTTTAGAATCTAGATTTCCTGTTGGTTCATCTGCGAGTATCACTTCTGGATCATTTGCAAGAGCCCTTCCAATAGCCACTCTCTGCCTCTCTCCTCCTGAAAGCTCATTTGGTAAGTGATATTTTCTATGAGTTAATTTGACATCTTCAAGAATCTTCTCTGCTCTTTTCTTTTGTTCATCTTTGCTTATTTTTTGGAACATCATTGGCAAAGAGATATTTTCTACTGTTGTAAGTGTTGGAATTAAATTAAATGTCTGGAAAACAAACCCAATCTTTTTCCCTCTTATCTGCGCTAGTTCTGATTCTTCTAGATTAGCAATATTTTTCTCGTCAAGATAAATTTCTCCTTTTGATGGAAGGTCTAATGCTCCGACCATATTCATCATAGTGCTTTTTCCAGAACCACTTGGTCCGACAATCACGATAAAATCCCCCTTTTCTATACTAGTATTCACACCATCCAGAGCTCTGACTACGCTCTCTCCCATTTGATAGTGTTTTTCTACGTTTGTTAGTTCAATTATTTTTGCACTCATTTGAATTAAAAATGAATCAAATAGAGTTTATTTAAATTTAACCTTTATGGAAATCTTTATAAATTAATGTAAAGGAGTTATATTATGATAATTCCAGTTAGATGTTTCTCGTGTGGAAAGCCAATTGGCCATTTATGGGAAGATTTTAAAAAAAGAGTTGGAGAAGGAGAAAATCCAAAAAAAGCATTAGACAATCTTGGAGTAGAAAGATATTGTTGTAGATCTGTTTTTTTAGGACAAACAGACTTGATAGAGTTAGTTGGAAAATTTAAGAAAAGTTAATTCTCTAGAGAGATAATCAAAGAAGTTTCTATTGCTATCAAATGTAACAAAATTGAAATCAAAAACATGGGAGCACCAAAATAATTTCCAAGATTAATTAACGGAAAAAACTGATCTAAAATCATGCTTAATCCGCTTCCAAATATTAACCAGACAAAAGGGTGCAAATTCAAAATAATTAGCGGGATAACTATTGAGATTAAAATAATCCCAAAATGAATATGATGCCAGTCAAGACCAGTGATTCTTCTTAGCTCTCCAGTGATTGTTTTTGCCTTTGAATCAAACGGGTTTTCTGAACTATAGCTCTCAAAATCATGCAAAATTATTGCAGAAACTCTTATAATAGAAAAAGTAAGGATTAGTCCGATTAAAAATAAAATTATTTTTTTATTTTCCATCTGCTTATATTCCCACATCTTTCACAAGTTATCCTTCTTATTTTCTTCTTTATTCTTATTTTTGGATTTTTATAAGGATTTAGGCATTTTTTACAAAAAGTTTTCCGCAAATCTCTCAAAGGAAAATTATAAGCCATAGCCAGTCTTTTAATTTTTTTAACATCTTTAGGCGTTTTATTATTCAGATTAGAAAAAAACAAGAGAATTTCTTTTTGCACTTCTGTTTTCGAAATAGTTTTTTTCATGGATTAACAATGATTTGATAATATAAAAGATTAAGTGAAAGACAGTTTGATGATTTTGCACCTTGTCGGGCACTACTGTCATCAACATAGGAAGCTTAACTTCTGTGTTCGGAAAGGGAACAGGTGTTTCCAACCTATTATGACTGTCTTCAATTATATCTAAAATTAACACCTTATAAACTTTTTTATAGGCAAATTATCTCATTGAACTAAGCGGAAGTGCCGGAATCGTTTATTCAAAGGAATACTCATCCAGCACCTCCAATTAATGCGGAAGTGCCGGAGTGGTCAAACGGGCTGGATTAAGGCTCCAGTGGCTTAGTGCCTGCGAGGGTTCGAATCCTTTCTTCCGCATTTTAATACTCAAAATAGGATTAGGGTGTGCAACTAAAATCTACAGGATTTTCTTCTGCATAATTCTTAAAGAAAACTAAAAATTCCTTTCTGGATAATTAATAATCCAAAAATAATACTAATTATTGCAGGAACATCCAAGATAATTGAAATTAAAAATAATAATCCTGTGAGAAAATCAATCCAACTTGCAAAATTTTTTAGTAATCCTAAGGAACTCTTAGCTAATAAAATTGCTCCAAAAATCATTAGTATCTTTACAGAAAAAAAAGATAATCCTCCAAAAATTAAAATTATTCCTGCAATCACATCAATACTTCCTAAAATCCAAATTAACATATTTTTTAAATAAAAAGATCCTTTAAAAAAATATGCCTGAGTAACTCAGCTGGATAGAGTGCCATCCTCCTAAGATGGAAGTCGAAGGTTCAAATCCTTCCTCAGGCGTAAAGTTATATAAACTAAATATTCTAATTATTTTTAATGGAAAAAAGGAAATTAAGAAAAATTATTATCCCTTCTTTTCTAGTGATTGGGGTTCTTTTAGTTTTTTTTGGTTATATTTTATTTGGCTCTTCAACGATTCCTGCTCAACTTCATATCGAATCTGGGGATGTTTTAGTAAACAGTAAGATTGCAGAAAACGATTTAAAATTAAAAAAAGGAGATTTAATTGAAACAAAAGAAAATAGTTTGGCAACAATAATTTTATACGAGAGCGTGATTGTAAATTTAGAACCTAGCACCTCAATAAATGTAGATGAATTAACAAAAGATCATCCAAAACTATCTCAATTAGCTGGAGAGACTTGGAATACTTTTACAAAACTTTCTGGAGTAAAATCATATTCTCTTAAAACTGGGCATACTATTGCATCTGTTCGTTCAACCTCTTTTGGATTAAAAAAAGGTTATATTCTTGGAGGAGAAGGAGAGATAAATTATAAGGTTGGAGAAGAAGAATTTCTTGTAAATAAATTAAAAGTTATAGAGGAATTAAACGAGGAAATTCTTCAGAGAAACGCATCAGAAATTGAAATAGAAAAAATAAAAGAACGTATGCAAAGAGCTGTAAAAGAATTAAAGAGAGTAAGGGAAAAAGAACTTGAAAGAAATCCTTTATTAGTAAAATTAATCAAATTAAAGACAGGATTAAATGATGAGGAGTTAAGAATTTATTTAGGTGATATTGACGATGAAAAAATAGATTTAGACGATTTAGTGAATCAGTCTCCGATTCAAACAGCTTCTATAGATAAAATTGCGAATATCACAAGAGCAATACAGAAAATAAAAAGAGAAATTGTGGGATTAAATGGACAAACACTTTCTTCATAAGATCGGCGTATTTTTTGCTCTTTTAACTTTATTCTTTTTTCTTATCAGTACAACTGCTTTTTCAAATATTCAAGTAGTGATGACTGATAAATTGCACGGAAGTGGGAAGGCTTTAGATAACATTATTATAATAGAGATAGATGATGAAAGTATAAATAAAATTGGAAGATGGCCTTGGGAAAGAGATGTTTTTGCAGAAATTTTTTTAAAGTTAAAAGGAGCAAAAATAATCGGAGCAGATTTGTCTTTTTTTGAAACGAGCAATAATGATCTTTTTTTAAATACTACTCTGCAGGAGATTGATAATATTGTTCTTGCAGCAGAAATTAGCGGAGATACTTTATATAAGCCAATTTTTGATAATGATTTTGGATATGTGAACTTGATTTCTGATAGTGATGGAGTTGTCCGTTCTTTGAGAATTGACGCCCGAGATGATGCAGGCCCGTTTTCTTTAGCAATTTATAAAAAAGCATGGGGAGAATCAAACTCAAAAGAGTCAATAAAAACAATTAACTTTCAAACACCTCCTGGAGGGTTTCAGTCAATTAAAGTAATAGATCTTTTAAATAATTCATTTGATTTTAAAAATAAGTATGTGTTTGTGGGAGCAACAGCTACAGATTTACATGATGTTCATATGGTGCCTACTTCTGAAGGAGTTTCAATGAGTGGTGTAGAAATACAGGCGCATATATTTCAAAACTTTGTTTTAGGAAATTTTATAAAAAAACAAAATATATTCTTCACGCTTTTTTTAGTATCTCTTATCAGTTTTGTAGGTTTTTTTATTTTTTCTAAATTAAAAATGCATTTTACCATTCCGTTAATTCTTTTAACAATCATCTCCTATGCTTTAATTGGAATTTTGCTGTTCAAAAGATTTGACTATATAACTGATTTCTTTTTCTTTCCTTTAGCACTTATTGTTTTTACTGGAACAGGGATAGGAATGAATTATCTAGAGGAAAAGAAAAATAATGCTTATATTACAGAGGCTTTTGGAAAATATGTTGATAAAGATCTTCTCAAGGAAATAATTGAAAAAAAGAATCAATTAAACCTCGGAGGAGAAAAAAGAGAGATCACAATTTTCTTTAGCGATATCAGAGGGTTTACAACTATTAGTGAAAAATTAGCTCCTGAAGAATTGGGATTTCTCATTAATACTTACCTGACAAAAATGACAGAAGTTATTTTAGAGTATCACGGGACTATTGACAAATTTATAGGAGATGCTGTTATGGCTTTTTGGAATGCGCCTTTATTAGAAAAAGATCACGCTCTTTTAGCTTGCAAAAGTAGTATTGCTCAGATAAGAGCATTAGAAGAATTAAACAAAGAGCTCAAAAAGAAAGATTCTCATCCAATTAAAATTGGTTGCGGAATTAATACCGGAGAAGCAGTTGTAGGAAACTTCGGAAGTAAAGATAGATTTGATTACACTGCTTTTGGCGACACAATAAATGCTGCGTCTAGATTAGAAGGATTAACTAAATTTTACGGGATTGATATCGCTATTTCTGAGACAACATACGCTCTAGTTAAGGATTCCATGGCTTGTAGAAAACTTGATGCAGTAAAATTAAAAGGAAAGAAAAAACCTCTTCTAATTTATGAGTTGTGTTTAGATGAAAATAAAGAATTTATTAATCAATATGAAAAAGCACTAGAATTATATTTTAAATCTAAATTTAAACAAGCTCTTAGTGAATTTAAAAAAGCGCGTAACATAAAAGAACAAGATATTTCTTGTGGATTGTTTATAGAACGTTGTAAAGAGTATATTAAAAATCCTCCTGAAAAAGACTGGGATGGTGCTTTTGAGATGAAGACAAAGTAAGATTATTTTGAATAGTCCCTTTTTCGCAATACAACTGTTTTTCCTCTTTCATATACTTTCACTATCTCTGTCTTCTCTGCTGGTCTACTGCAATGCAATTCCCCCATGTTTCCACATTATAGATTCTTCCTTCATACTCTACAAAACTTGTTTTAACTTCTAATTTGCTCATAATTAATAATAATCAATAACTTTTAAAAACATGCTGATTTATTCAGGTTAAGCGTGGATAGTATAGTGGTTAGTATCATTGGCTTCCAACCAATTGACCCGGGTTCGAATCCCGGTCCGCGCATGTTTTAAAATTAAAAATGGAAAACAATAAAAAAAACTGGCATGATAAGTACTACAAATTGCTTTTGTTAATTCCAATTGCGTTATTAGTTTTTTCTTTTATTTATATGATCAATTTTTACTCTCAAAATAATGATTTTATTTACAAGGATATTTCTTTGACAGGAGGGACATCTGTAACAATTTATGAAAAAATAAGCCCTTTAGAAATAGAATTAGCTCTTTCAGAGCAGTTAGATGAAATTAGCACAAGACAGATATATGATTTAATCACAAAAGAACAAAAAGCAGTAATTATTGAAACTAAATCAGATGGAGAAAAAACAAGAGAGGTTCTTGAGGATTATCTTGGTTACGCACTTACAGAAGAAAATAGCAGTTTTGAATTTACCGGATCTGCTTTAAGTGAAAATTTTTATAAACAATTATTAATAGCAATTTTAATTGCTTTTGTTTTTATGGCAATCGTGGTTTTTATCATTTTCAGAACTTTTGTACCCTCTCTTGCAGTAATTATCTCTGCTTTTGCTGATATTTTAATGACCCTTACTCTAGTGAATATTTTGGGAATGAAATTATCAAGTGCAGGAATTATCGCATTTTTAATGTTAATTGGTTATTCTGTTGATACAGATGTTTTACTCACAACAAGAATCTTAAAAAGACGCGAAGGATCTTTGAATAAGAGAATTCTAGGAGCATTTAAAACAGGAATAACAATGACCTTAACTTCTCTTGTAGCAGTACTATGCGCATTAATTATTGTACGCTCTTTTTCACTGATTTTAACGCAAATTTTCGCAATTTTAGCTATTGGATTAGGATTTGATATTTTAAACACTTGGGTGACTAATACATCAATTCTTAAATGGTATGTGGAAAAGAAAAAATGAAAATTAATAAAGTAAAGACTAACTTTGGCAACATTCGATTTTTTGAAACGAGTGAAGCATCATTTAATGTAGAAACAATTTTACCAAAAAAGAAACTTCCTGTTTGTTATTTAAAAAAAAGTAAGGGCTATTTAATTATACTTGAAGGCAAAGGCAAATCCTCTAAAGGTGGTTTGAAAAAAGGAGATTTTATCAAAATAAAACCAAAGGAAAAATTTTGGATAGAAAATAATTCCAATAAAAAATTAAAATATCTGGCTAGAGATATTCTCCCTATTGATGAAGATGGAATAGTCTGGGAGGATAAATAATGAAGCTTAAATTAACATGGAGAATATGGATGCTTATTATTGTGTTGGCCTTATGTTTCCTTTCTATTTTTGGTATGCCTCCAACTTTCTTTCAAAAAGGAGTTTTAATAACAAGTGTAGACTCAAATTCAACAGCTTTTGAACAAGGATTAAGGCAGGGACAAATAATTATCAGAGTTGATAATGAAGAAATAGAAAATTTAGATGATTTTTCAAGAATCCTTCAAGATAAATTTCCCTCTAATTCCAGCGTAAAAACTATTTTTTATACTCAAGATTCAGAAGTTATTTTCTTTTCTAAATTTCCTCCGAATGTTACTGTTTTAGAAATTCCCAAAACAAATATTAAATTAGGATTAGATTTAGCAGGAGGCTCAAGAGCTTTAATTCAAGCACAAGAAAAAGAGCTTTCACAAGAAGAAGTTAATGAACTAGTGGAGATAACAAGCAATAGACTTAATGAGTTTGGAATCTCAGATATAAATGTAGTTCCTGTTTCTGATTTAACTGGAAATCACTATATGTTGGTAGAAGTTGCAGGAACAACTCCAAAAGATCTTCACGAATTACTTTCTAAACAAGGAAAATTTGAGGCAAAAATCGGAAATGAAACTGTTTTTATTGGAGGACGAGACAAAGACATTACGTCTATATGTAGAAATGATGCAACTTGTGCAGGAATAGAAAGTTGTCAACAGACAGGAGAAGGCTTTTTTTGTAATTTTAGATTTACTGTTTATTTAAGTGAAGAAGCTGCAAAAAAACACGCAGAGATTACTTCTAGGCTAGAACTAAATGTGACTTCTCAAGGGAAATATCTTTCAGAAAAGCTAGATCTTTATTTAGATGATGCTCTTGTGGATAGTCTTTTGATAAGTGAAGGATTAAAAGGAGTAGTAACTTCTCAAATTTCTGTCTCTGGTTCTGGAACAGGAGCTACTCAAGAAGATGCATATAAATCTGCAGAAGAATCTATGCATAAACTTCAGACAATTTTAATCACCGGAAGTCTGCCTTACAAGTTAGAGATAGTAAAATTAGATACAATTTCTCCGATACTCGGAAAGGAATTTTTAAGATCAATTCTTTTAGCAGGACTTGCAGCATTGTTAGCAGTTTCCATAATCATCTTTTTTAGATATAAAAAAATAAAATCTTCAATGGCGTTATTAATTACAAGTTTGTCAGAGATAGTTATTATTCTTGGGATTGCATCTTTAATAGAATGGAATCTTGACCTTCCAAGTATTGCAGGGATTTTAGCAACTATTGGTACTGGAATTGATCAACAGATTATTATTTTGGATGAGGCAAAACAAGATAGATCTTTAAGTATAAAGCAGCGTCTTAAACGAGCATTTGCAATTATTCTTGGAGCTTATTTTACAGCATTAGTAGCTTTGCTTCCTCTCTTATGGGCTGGAGCAGGATTGCTAAAAGGATTTGCAATAACAACAATTATCGGAATCACTGCAGGAGTTTTAATAACACGTCCTGCTTTCGCAGATATGATAAAGAGGATAGAAGATTAAAATGCGTCCTTTAACTCACTTCATTTTAGGCACATTTTTTGCACTTGTTTTATTAGTTTTATTACCTAAAATAAATTTAATCGGGGCTGTTATTATCTGTTTATTAAGTGTATTGATTGATGTTGATCATTATTTGTACTATGCTTATAAGAAAAGAGATTTGAGTTTAAAAAATGCCCATAATTACTTTGTAATTAAAGGGAAAAAGATTAACGATTTACCAAAAAATCAAAGAAAAAATTTTTATACTGGATTCTATTTTTTGCATGGCATAGAAATATTAATTATTTTGTTTTTCCTTTCAAGAATTTCAACATATTTTCTATATGTTCTTATTGGATTTGCCTTTCATCTGGTTTTAGATATATCTTATTGTATCGTTTTGAGGAGGAGAGTAGAAAGATTCTCTATAATTTATGATTTTATAATCCATAAAAAACTAAAACTAATCTGCGATTAAGTTTTACATATTTCATATTCAAAATTATTTTCAGAAATTTTGTATTTCTCAGAAGAATAAATTAATCCTCTGGAACATTTAATATTTTCATCTATTTTATTTTCTGAAAGTAAAAATTGCACGTTCTTTTTTGAATAATATGTAAGAACAGTACTGGTAAACATGTCATTAGACGCAAAACTCCCTTCTTTTTCTTTTATTACTTCTGCTAATTTTTTAATTTCTTTATCTTTTTTATTAAATTCAAAACTTGCAGCAAAACTCGTTATAAGAGAAAAAATACAGAATAGGATGATTATCGCATAAAAAAATCTTTTAAGGTTTATCTTCTTTACACTTTCGATAAATTTTAATCCAAAGAAAAAGAATAAAAAATAAAACGAAAACATAAATCTTCCAAAATCATTATAAGAGTGAATTGGAGAAAAGAAAGTCCACCAAAAAGAAAGTAAAAAAATTGGAGTAATCATTAATAAATATTTTTTATATTTTAACCCAAATTTAAAAATTCCTACTAGAATCGTCGCACTCAATAAAAAACTGATTGTTAAGAATGAAAAATAGTATGTCCGCGAAAGAATAAAAAAAATCCCTCCATAATCTAATTTTGATAAGAGGGGGATTCTATAAAAATAGTGAAAAGAAAAACTTATTAGTTGGAAGTAATTTGTGTTAAAATCTACTAAACTTTTTCCCTCCATCTCCACAATTTCACTTCCAAAAAAAGTACCATGAATAATTTTATTTTTTATTATCCAAGGGCTGTTCAATAAAAGGCCGGTAAGTAATGCCAGCAATATAAATTTTTTCTGTTTTTTATCAATTTTTTTAAAAATTATATAAAGAAAAAAACCAGTGAGAATAAAATAACCTGTTTGTTTACTATAAACTAATAGGGTCGAAAGTAAAGAGAGGATGATGAATAATTCAACTCCTATTTTTTCATTTTTCTCAAGAATATAAAATAAGCAAAGAGTAAAAAATAAAACAAGCATTTCTAACATAATTGTTGTAGACATTAAAATAGAATAAATAGAAAATAAAAATAAGCATAATAACAATATTTTTTCAAATTTTTTCAAATCAATTATCTTCAATATTTTAAGAAAAACAAAGCAAGAGAGAATAAAAAATAAAAAAGGGGTAAATTTCAAGATTAGTTCTAAAACAAATCCATCTAAAAAAATTGCTGGCAAGGCATTCATAATCATCAAAAGAGGGGGAGTGTAAAAACTTAAATCACCTTCAATCACGTTATAAGTATTTGGAATAAATCTCACAACTGGATCAGCCCACATCGACACTGGATTTAAAAAAAGTAATGGGATTCGTATTAATATCGCTAATGTTATTAAAAATAGGACTATTTTATTCTTGCTCATTATTTGTCTCTTCTTTTCTTGTTTATAAAAATTATTATGCAAGAGATTTCTTATGTAGGAGATTAGTTTTGTTTTATTGCTTCTTCTAAAACTCGACAGACTTCATCAATCTCTTTAGAATTCATCTGTGTAAAAAAAGGTAGTGCCAGTGTAGACGAACTAACTTCTTCACAAATTGGGAAATCTCCTTGTTTGTAGTTGAATAGTTTTTTGTATATCGGCTGTAAGTGGATAGAAGGGAAGTAAGCTCTAGACTGTATTCCATTCTTTTTAAGAAATTGGATAATCTTCTCTCTGTTAAGTCCTTTCTTAAGTTTTATAACATACACAAACCAACTTTTTTTATTTTCATCTGCATAAGGAGTTGTGATCTCTTTGAAATTTTTTAATCTTTTTGTATATTCTAAAGCCACTTTTTCCCTTTTTTTTAGAATAAAATCCACTTTTTTTAATTGCTCTATCCCTAAAACACAACTTAATTCATTTAATCTATAATTATATCCTATTATTTCATGAATCATCTCCGAGGTGTTAAGAGGCCTCCCTTGATTAGATAGTTTTTTAATAAAATTATACTCTTTTTCATTATTAGTTACTACAACCCCTCCTTCTGCAGTAGTAATTTGTTTATTTGGGTAAAAACTAAAGACGCTTAGATGATTCCTCGCTCCAATTTTTTTACCATGGTATTCTGCTCCGATAGCCTCACAAGCATCCTCGATTATTCTTAGATTATATTTTTGCGCAATTTTTTCTATTAAATCCATTCCACAAGGTTGTCCAAAAATATGAATAGGAATAATCGCTTTGGTTTTATCAGTTATTGCTTTTTCAATTTTTCTTGCATCAATATTGAAGCTTTTTTTATTTATATCTACAAATACTGGTTTTGCTTTTTCATATAAAGCACAATTAGAAGAAGCAATAAAACTATAGGGAGAGGTGATAATCTCATCACCTTCTTTTGTTCCAATTGCTTTTACACAAGCATGCAATCCAGCTGTCCCAGAATTTACTGCTGCAGCATATTTCGTTCCAATGTATTCTGCAAACTTTTTTTCAAATTCAGGGAGCTTCTGTCCTAAACTGAGGTTACCTGATTTTAAGACTTTGAGAACTGCGTCTATTTCTGTTTTATCAATAAAAGGTTTAGATAATTGAATCACCATAATAGGATTAATAAGAAATCTTCTTTTTTAAAATTTCTGGAGAAACATTTATTTTACTGAGGATTTCTGCAATTTTTACACCTGTTTTGCCATCTCCATACGGATTTGTAGACTTTTCCATAGCTCTTTTAAACCCCTTATCGTATAAGGCTTTTTCGATAGCTTTTTTTATCTTTTTTTTATCATGTGGCGCATCAATTATATTCCCTGCTCTTTCTCTACCTTCTTGTCTAATTCCAATATTGACTACTGGCAAATAAAATGGAAATGCTTCCACAATACCACTACTAGAATTCCCCACCATAACATTTGCTGCCGCCATTATACTTAAATAATCAATATGTGGCAAACTTTTAAAAGTTTTAATAAAAGGCAATTTTTCATATTTTTTTATGGCCCTGAATGTAGATTCCCATCCCGCATCTGAGTTAGGATAAATCAACACAGTTGGTTTGTTTAATTCTTTAATAGCTTCTAGTGTTTCTATCATCTGAGAAAAAGATTGTTCTGCTTGAGTACTCACCGGATGCTGAACCAATAAAATAATCTCTTCATTTTCATCAATTCCATATTTTTGGCAGATTTCTTTTTTTGGAATTAATTCACGATTCATTATTGTATCTAAAGAAGAACTTCCTACGTTAAACACATGTTCCGGATTTTCCCCAAGTTTAATTATCCTTTCCAAACTTTTTTTTGTAGTAGGAAAATGTATGTGTGCAAACTTAGTAATTGCATGCCTATTAGATTCATCCATTCCTGCTCTTGCACTATCTCCTCCACTTGCATGAACTAAAGTGATATTCATATACGCAGCAGTAATAGCTGCAGCAAGAGCTTCACTTCTATCTCCAAGTACAAAAACCATATCTGGTTTTAATCTTTTAAATTCTTTAGCAAATCCTTTTATCCCAGAAGCTAAATAAATTGCCGTACTTTCACTACTATCATCTCCAAAGATCATTTTGACTTTTCCATCAATTTCAAAATCTTTTTCTACTTCTTTTACAGTATAACCAAATTTTTTCAAAAGATGCATTCCTGTGACTACAGTCATTAGTTCTAAATTATCTTTTTCAAGAATAGCTTTCATTATTGGCTTTAATATGCCATATTCTGCCCTTGTTCCTGTAACTACACATATTTTTCTCTTCATTACATCCACGGCGAGGATACCACTGCTTTAAAGCAGGGAGGAATCGCCGTCCTCAAAATTTATTTCTTGAGAAAAATTAATATTAGGAGCCGAGATACTCGGCTCTTCGAAATAAACGTTAAACATAGTGAGAACTTTGTTTCTTATTAATGTTTCGGGAGATAAAAAATGGATTTGAACTCGCGGAAGCACAGTTTCGGGCAAAATGCCTTCCACTTTGTCTGGAAAATTAAATATGCTAAAGACCCTTTCAAATTTTACAGG
>JAHJSW010000010.1 GCA_018830245.1 Nanobdellota archaeon
CCTTTCCAGTGAAGTTTTCTTTTTAGAATTAGATATTCAGTATTTTTTTTAGTCTTAGAGTGAACAATTATAAAAACAGATTTTCTATATCGCATCTTAACACCACTTCTTCAAGGCTTCTTCTAATTCAACATGAGTTTTAGCATGTTCTTTCATTATCAAATTAATTGCCAAATCTTTTTAAAAGTTCAGTTTTACTTTAAAGTTGTCCATAAATGTTAAATACCTATCTGAATGTGGATTTATATGAAAGTTCATTTGTGGGAAGCGTATAATCCTGCGAAAATTTCCAATGAATTTATTTATTTTTTGGCAAACCCCATTGACTAATAGCTTGTTCAAGCTCGACGTGAGTCTTAGCATATTCATTTAAACTGGTTTTTTTCATCACAGCATCTACTGCCTGCCTCATGGCTTTTGCTCCTGCTTCTGTTCCAAATGGATGTCCGTGAACCCCTCCTCCTGCTTGAATCACCAAATCTTTTCCAAGATTTTTTATTAAAAAAGGAATATGTCCTGGGTGTAATCCCCCTGAAGAAACTCCAAGAGTTGAGTTTAAATTATACCAATTTTGTTTTAATCTATCATGTCCTTTTTTAACCTGATTTTTTTCAATATCTTCCTTAATCTCTTTTATGTTTTTTATTTTTCCTTCTAATTTTCCAATACCTGTTCCAATATGGATTTGGTCAACGCCAATCAATCTTGCAAAATCCGCAATTACCATCATGCTTATCCCATGCTTGGGATTTCTATCAAAAGCCGCATGCATTGCTCTATGCGCATGGATAGCAAGTTTAAAATTAGCTTCTCTTAATGTTTGTAGTGCAGCCCATCCTGCAGTAAGAATATCTATCATTATATATTTACTTCCCATTTTTTCTGCAAGCTGCGCTCTTTTAAGCATTTCTTTTGTTTCTGCAGTAACATTCACAAGATATGCTTTTTTCTCGCCAGTCTCTTTTTCAGCCTTATCTGCCATCTCTAATGTCTTTGCAAGTCTTTTTTCAAAAGTGTTAAATTTTTGTGAAGAAAGATTTTCATCATCTTTCACAATGTCGCACCCTCCAATCCATGATTCATATGCTGATTGAGCGTGATGCTGAGTATTTAATCCTAATTTTGGTTTTATTATTGTTCCTACTAACGGTCTCTTTTTTATTTTCATCATCTCTCTAATCCCCTTGATCCCATACTTTGGCCCAGAAAAACTTTTTATAATTGATTTAGGAAAGCTTACATCCTCTAACCTAATTGATTTAACTGCTTTCATCCCCATAATGTTCCCTGCAATACTTGAAAGAATATTCGGAACATTGTCATATTCAAATAACTCTTGGGGATATGCAATCTTCACTCTGTTCCTTCTAATTGAAAAAACTTTTGCCTTAATTTTCTCAACATAATCAGATTTCCCTTTTGCAACATCTGTCCATGTTCCAACACTGCTCTCTAGTGCAACAGTATTTGCAGCCTCTTTAATAGAAATTCTATTTGGAACTATTTTAAATAAACAAATTAAATCTTTTTTAGGATGATATTTGAAATTAATAAAATTTAATTTTCTCATAATTATCCCCTTCTCTTTTTTCTGATATATCTCGCTACTTGATAAATTACTGCTCCTGCATTTCCCCACAAAATAAAAAGCCAGATAGGAATATTTAGAAAATTTGTTACAGAATATTCCCAAACACCTGCATAACCACAAATTATCTCTGCAATTGTTCCTACAAGAGCACAATAAATAAATGTAATTAACGTTCTTCTTGATTTCCATCTAATTAAACTATATATTGCAATTATGAGTAACAACCCCGTTGTTAACAAGATATTTCGATAAAAAAGAATTACAATTGAAAGATTTACAATTATAAAAATAAAAATATATAATAAGTTATTTATCTTTTCCTTATTTTTTATCACCATCTTAATTTTTTCTTGTAATTACCCCTTTGTTTGTATCTTCAATAAAATACCCTAGTTTATTAATTTTACGTCTTAATTCATCTGCTTTTTCCCACTCTTTTTTACTTCGCGCTTTTTCTCTTTCATCAACAAGTTTTTTTATTTCAGAAGAAATTTTTACTTTTTCTTTTTTTAATAAATCAAGCCCGAAAATTTTATCCATTTCTTTGATTGTTCTAAATTTTCCTTTTGCATTTTCATCGCGAACAAGCTTCCATAAAATTTGTAATGCTTTAGGAGTGTTTAGATCATCATTAAGCGCTTCCCTGAATTCCTCGAGGTATTTTTTGTTAGTTTTTTTATCGTCTTTTAATTCTGAAATTATGTTTTTTAATCTTTGAAAGGCAATTTTTGAAGCTTCCAATAGTTCTAAAGAAAAATTAAGTTGTTTCCTATAATGTGTTGTTAATGCCATATACCTGTAGCTAAGAGATTCAAAACCTTTTTCCTCCAATTCCGACAAAGTAAAAATTCCTCCTTTGCTTTTTGACATTTTTTCTCCCTTAAATAAAAGCCATCTAGAATGCATCCAATAGTTTACAAATTTTTTCCCAGTTGCAGCTTCACTCTGAGCAATTTCATTTGTGTGATGAATTGGAATATGGTCTTCTCCTCCAGTGTGAATATCAAATGTTTCTCCGAGATATTTTATTGACATTGCAGAACACTCAATATGCCACCCAGGAAAACCAACTCCCCAAGGCGATTTCCATTCTTGCTGGCGAACTCCAGGTTCTTCTGAAAATTTCCATAAAGCAAAATCAGTTTTATTTTTCTTCTCTTTGATATTAATTCTTTTTCCTGCTTGAAGACCTTTAATATTTAATTTTGCAAGTTTGCCATAATCTTTAAATTTAGAAGTATCAAAATAAATTCCATCAGAAGTTCTGTAAGTATAACCTTTTTTCTCTAGTTTTTTTATTAATGAAATTTGTTCTTCAATATGTTTTGTTGCTCTACACCAAATATCTGGCTCTTTTATGTTTAATTTTTTAAAATCATTGATGAAAAGTTTCAAATAATAATTTGCAATTTCTTGAGCACTCTTCCCTTCTCTCTTCGCAGCTTTTTCTATCTTATCTTCTCCTGTATCTGCATCAGAAGTTAGATGTCCAACATCTGTAACATTCAGAACATGTTTAACTTTGTAATTATTATATTCAAAAGTTTTTACAAGAAGATCTTCAAAAATATATCTGAATAAATTTCCTATATGTTGATGCCAATAAACAGTAGGTCCGCAACCATAAATTCCGACATGTCCTTTTTTAATTGGCTTAAAAATCTCTTTTTTTCTTGTTAAAGTATTGTATAATTTCAAACTCATAACTATTTTAAGAAAACCGAATTTAAAAATTTAAGTTATTTAGATGTAATTTCTAAATAAACCTCTACAGATGAACCATATATCTGATTCCCTTTTTCCATATTTATAGCATATGTTATTTTGCAAGGAGGGGCTGTTTCTGGAATAGAGAATTTAACAAACATAGGATATTCCATTATGTCTCCTGCAGAAATTTGGATATTATTTTTTTCTCTTCCAAGCGCAATTAAATCTTCTGCTTCAGAAAGCCTCATACTACAACTTACTTCTTCTGCAGAAATAGTATATGAGAATTTATCTGCTTCTCCACCTATATTACGTATAGAAAATCCAAACCCTCTTGTATCCTCTCCTTTTTTTATCTCGATCTCTCTTGTTGAAGGGATTATTACAATTTTTTTTGTATCACTCTCTGCAAAAAGTTTCTGGATTTCTGACTCTACTGCCGCATCAATTCCTTCAATATTTTTAACTGCTCCACTAAAAATAGTCCTTACTAAAACCAATCCGAGAATTAGGACACTCATAAGCAAGACAATTGTAACAATTGTTCCAACGCTCATTTCCATAGCTGCTTTACGGTTTTTTGGAAAAAAGTTGTAAGTACAACTTCTATTCTTGTGCTTTTTGTTTTTAAGAATCATTTTAACTTAACCCTTGTAATGCAGGGTAAATATTCTTTATAAAAATAATAATTAATATTACACTAACTATGAATCCGATTACATTTAAAATAAGGCCGGCTTTTCCAAGTTTAGTAGGATATTTTCTTTGTTGTATAAAGCAAAATATAAATCCAATAATAGAAACCATTATTCCAATCCATCCTGCTAAAATAATGCTTAATATACCAAGAGTAAATCCAGAGATTCCAAGCCCTTCAGCAGATTTAATTTTTTTTGATTGTTTTGCCATCATTTTCCTCTTTTATATTCAAATATATTAAAACTCCTTTATAAAAGTTTTGAGTGGGGATGCCGGGAGTTGAACCCGGGACACCATGATCTTCAGTCATGTGCTCTCCCGCTGAGCTACATCCCCTAATAAAAAAGAAGAGAATGACATATTTTTTAAATGTTGTTAAAGAAGAAGTGTGAACGACTTTAGTTTTAAAATAATATAAGTTGGGAATAGGCCATTAATTTGACCACGCCTGGGCGAATTTGATGAAGAAATATAAGTTGGGAATAGGCCACCTTCTGTCGAACTTCGATATCGAACAGTTCGTGTTAACATTCCACTAAGCGTCTCAATGGACTTGCACCAGTCAAGATGTTCGTTTCATCAATTCTCTTGTTTCAAAACTCCCTTCAGGTTCATAGTTCAACAAGAGCTGTGTCGTTTCTTTAACAGAGCTTTGCTTCACAGCAATCCTCTTTTCAAAGGATGACTTTTAATGGTGGGCGGACCTTCCTCAGAATTCAATATTGTTTCTTATCAATATTCGCCTATTTAAAGACTGAATCCCGAAAGTTAACTACCCAACTTATAAAATTAGAGCGATAATAGAGTTTTTAAGGTTTGCCTTCCCTATATTTTTAATGGAAAAAGTGCATTCCATATCAATAGAAGAGGTGTTTCAAAAATTAAACACCTCTGAAAAAGGACTTACAGATGAACAAGTCCAAAAAAGAATACAAATTCACGGGAAAAATATTCTTAAAAAAACTCATAGATTAAGACCGATAAAAATACTCTTTGGGCAAATAAATTCTTTTTTAATCTATATTTTAATTGTTGCAGCACTAATATCTTTTTTAATTAATCATATTTTAGACGGGATTGCAATCTCAGTTATTCTAGTTTTAAATACTGCAATTGGATTTTTTCAACAATATAAAGCAGAGAAAGCAATAATCAATCTGCGAAAATTAATTGTTCCTAAATCAAAAGTGATAAGAAATTCAAGAATGATAGAAATTTCTTCTTTAGAATTAGTTCCAGGAGACATTATTCTTTTAAATTCTGGAGATAAAATAAATGCAGACTGCAGAATAATCGAAGCAGAAAATTTGCAGGCAAATGAAGCAATTCTTACTGGAGAAAGTCTCCCAATCGATAAATCAAAAAAGAAACTTTCACAAGAAACAATTCTTGCAGAACAAGAAAATATGCTTTTTACCGGAACTCAAGTAGTGAGGGGAACTTCTAAGGCAGTGGTAGTTTCTACAGGAATGAATACTGTTTTTGGAAAAATTGCAGAAAAATTACAATCAATAGAAATTCAAAAAACACCTATGCAAAATAGATTAGATAAATTTTCAAAACAAATTGGTGTATTTGTTTTAATTTTTGTAGGAATCATCCTTTTATTAGGATTTACTGCATATTTTGATCTTTTTGAGATGTTTTTAATTGCAATTGCTCTGGCAGTTTCTGCAATTCCAGAAGGATTACCAGCCGTGCTTACAATCTCCTTTGCAATAAGTTCTTTAATCATGTCAAAACAAAACGTGATAATTAGAAGGCTCCCAGCAGTAGAAAGTTTGGGGAGTGTGACTGTAATTTGTTCTGATAAAACAGGAACAATCACAGAAGAAAAAATGCATGTCCAGAAGATTTTTTCAGATAATAGGTTTTATCTAAAAGAAAATAAAAATATTTTATTAAAAAATAAAAAAATAGATTTAAAATCTAATAAAGAACTTTATCAGTTATTAAAAACAAGTGTTTTGTGCAACAATGCTCGTTTTGAATTAGTAGACGGAGAGTATCACTTTCTTGGAGATCCAACTGAAGAATCTCTTCTTTCTGCTGCTCTTGATCTAGGAATTAATAAAAAATCAATGATTGAAAAAGAGCCAAGCATAGAAAAATTTGAGTTTAGTTCTGATAGAAAAATGATGTCTATTGTGAGAAATAGTGGAAGGCATAAGATTGTATACTCTAAAGGGGCTCCTGAAAAAATAATTAAAATTTGCGGTTCTGAACTTATTGGAGGAAAAATACAAAAATTAACTGAAAAAAGAAAAAAAGAACTTATGCAGCATTCTCAAAAAATGGAGCAAGAAGCTTTAAGAGTGTTAGGATTTGCTTTTAAAAATTTTAATTTTAAAGAAAAGGTAGAGGAAAAAGGGCTGATTTTTCTCGGATTTATTGGAATGATAGACCCTCCAAGAAAAGAAGTAAAAGAGGCAATTAAGCAGTGCAAAGATGCAGGCATAAAAATAAAAATAATTACCGGAGATTCAATTACAACTGCAGTTGCAATTGCCAAACAAATTGGAATTAGTGGAAGAGCTGTGACTGAAGAAGAACTTCAGAAGATGAGTGATGCGACTCTGATGAATTCTATAGATGAAATCTCTATTTTTGCAAGAACCACCCCTTCTCAAAAATTAAGAATAACAAAAATCCTTCAGCAAAAAAATGAAGTTGTTGCAATAACAGGAGACGGGATAAATGATGTTCTCGCGTTAAAATCTGCAGATGTAGGTGTTTCAATGGGACAGAGAGGAACAGATGTTGCAAGAGATGTTTCAGATATTATTCTTGTAGATGATAATTTTGCTTCGATAGTAGAAGGAGTAAAGCAAGGAAGAAGAACTTATGATAATGTTAAAAAATTCACAAAATATTTTTTAGCAGTAAATTTTGATGAGATTCTTTTAGTTCTTTTTGCACTAGTTATGGGTGCAATTTATTCTTCTAATCACTGGTTTCTTCCTTTACTTCCTTTACAAATTTTGTGGATAAATCTTATCACTGATTCACTCCCAGCCCTCTCTTTAATCTTTGAGAAACAAGAATCTGTTATGAAAAGCAAACCAAGAGAAGAGAAAAGTATTTTAGATAATATTTGGAAATTTATCCTCGTCGCAGGATTATTCGCATTTGCAGTTTCTTTAATAGTTTATTTATACGGGCGAGCGAATTTTTCAGAAGCAAAAACACAAACTCTTGTTTTAACTATTGTGATTTTATTTGAATTATTGTTTGTTTATGCTTGTCGTTCAAATAAGCCTCTAACTAAAATTGGAATTTTCTCTAATAAATGGATGAATTTGGCAGTAGCAATCTCGTTAAGTTTACACTTGATTTTACTATATACACCATTGTCTTCCTTATTTGGAGTAGTTCCTTTATCTTTCAGTGACTGGATTTTTCTTCTTCCTTTGGCATTTTCTGGTTTAATAGTTTTTGAACTTGGAAAGTATTTTTTGGAGGGAAAAAATGTTGTTAAATAATTTATTTTATTTTATGATTTTTTCTTTTTTATTAATTCTGAGTGGAATTTTTTTGATAAAATCTTTGGAAAAAATAGCAAAATTTTTTAGAATCTCTCAATTTACTGCAGCATTTATTCTGATGGCTTTTGCTACATCTATCCCTGAGCTTTTAGTAGGAATTTCTTCTGCAATCCAAGGCAATCCTGCTTTAAGTTTGGGAAATATAATTGGGGCAAATATAATAGATTTAACTTTAATAACAGGAATTTTTGTTCTTTTGTCTAAAGGAAAAGAATTAAAAACAAAAAAAATTGGAGTCGGAGTTTATCCAATGTTTGGTTCTATATTTCTAATAATACTCCTTTATATCATAGGAAATTCTTTGTCTAGAATTGATGGAGCTATTCTTTTAATTTTCTTTGGGGCGAATTCTTATAGGATGTTCAGGAAAAAAGAAAAATATAATAAAGAATTATCAAAACAAACAACAAAAGACAACAAAATATTTTATGCATTTTTATTCATAAGTTCTTTGATTGTACTCTTTTTTTCTGCTCAATATTTAGTAAAATATTCTTCTATAATTGCTGAAGAATTAGGAGTGCCTCAATTAATTATTGGTTTATTTTTAATTTCTTTTGCTACAACCCTCCCTGAACTGGTTTTTGGAATTGGTGCTGTTCTTTCAGGGCGTTCTGAAATGGCATTAGGAGATCAAACAGGTGCAGTATTTACTCATACTACTTTAATAATAGGACTTGTCTCTGTAATTCATCCGATAAGCGCGGCCCTTTTACCTCTTGTTATCTCTGTAATTAGCATGTCTTTAGCAGCTTCCTTATTTGTAATTTTCATAAGAAGTGGAAGAAAATTAGATTTTTTAGAAGGGTTATCTCTAATTTTGTTTTATGCATTTTTTGTTGCAATTCAATTTTTTATTTAATAAATATCAGAATAATAAAAAAATAAAAAAAACAGTTGAATAGTTATCCTTAGAATCTTCTTCGTTGTCCGCCGCCAAATCTTTGATTTCCGCCGCCACCAAATCTTTTTCTAGGCCTATCTGGATCTACTGGTTTTGCTTCATTAACGCTTAACTTCCTTCCTTCTATTTCTTTTTCATTCATTTCAGAAATAGCTTTCTTTGCACTTTCGTCATTTTTGAAGGTTACAAATCCAAATCCTTTTGATCTTCCTGAAAATTTGTCCTTAATAACAATTGCTTCTTCTATTTCACCATAAGATGAGAAAAGCTTTTTTAATGCTTCATCTTCAATGTTAAAAGGCAAATTACCTACATAAACTTTCATCTTTCGTTCCTCCTTACACTTTTGTATTTTTAGAATTAATTAATCCTTTTAATCTCAAAATTTAATTCAGCCGTATTCATAACTAAAGGTATAATAGTTCCTTTTTAAGCTTTGTTGTAAAAGTTTTAGATTCATAGAGATACAAAACAATAATTAATTTTATAGAAAGTTTGAGTTGTAAAATTATTCTTGAGTCAATTTTTCAAGTGCCTTTTCTGCGCCTTTAAGTTCTGGGTCACATAAAATTCTCGCAAGAACTCCCCTCCACCCATTATAAGCATCAAGAACTTTCTTAGTATAGTCTATCCCTTTTAGCATGAATTTTTCTTTATATTCTTGAGTTGCATCTTCTATTTGGAAGAATCGTAATTCGGAATTAAAACCTGGAAACATCCTTTTTTAATCGTAATTATTATATTTAAATCTTTTTATTTGTTACTATTTTTAAATAATTTCTTTTTTAATTATCCCTTAACGAGGAAAATAAAACTTTTCGTAAAAGTTTTATAAAGACTTATAGAGTAATACTCTTAATGAAAGGAGGTGTTTTTAATGGATTTTGAAAATATGAGTGAACTTATGGCTCATGCATTTGCGGGAGGGATTATAGGCTCTCTTTTTGTAATTGGAATCTTTTTAGCTGTTCTTCTTATTGCTGCAATATACATTTATGTTTCTATGGCCTGGATGACTATTGGGAAAAAAACTTAGGTATAAGAAAGCATGGCTTGCATGGATACCTGTTGCCAATATTTCAATGATGTTGCAACTTGGGAAGTTTCATTGGGCGTGGGTTTTTTTAATCCTTATTCCTATTCTAGGTTGGATTGCGCTTTTTGTATTAGTGATTATTGCTACTTGGAGAATTTTTGAGAGAAGAAAATATCCTGGATGGTTTAGTCTTTCAATGGTTATTCCAGAAGTGGGAGTAATTCTTTACTTGGTTGCAATAGGATTTGTTGCTTGGTCAGATAAGAGGTGATTTTTTCTTTTTCCTTCCTCTTTTTTCTCTAGAAAAAATAGCAACAAGTCTGTCATCAATTTTTATTTTTTTGTATCCTTCTAAACTTTTTGTTCTTACTGCGCTTTTTCTTAAGATATCTTCAATTTGTTCTTTTAGTGTAAACAAATTTTTTTCAGCTCTTTTTTCCAAAATACTTTCTACTTCTTCATCAATGTTAATTGTTATTTTTGGCATATTATTTCTTTTTTACATAAACTTTTTGGACCTTAAAACTTTTGTAGATTCCTTCTAGAATATCTGTTCCAGCATATCCTGCAAGTAGAGATAATCTTGGGTCAAAATCAAAAATTATTCCTACAAAAACTCCAATAATTATTGCGATTAGCACTGTTATCCCATAATATCCCCATAAGATTTTTCTCCTTAATGATAATGCTTTTAGAAGTCCAACAATTCCTCTTGTTAATCCTCCAATTCCTCCTAATAATCCTGCAAAAAAGATTCCATCCATTTTTCTTCTTTATTTCATTTAATAAATGAGATTATAAAAATGTTTTGAGTAATATTTAAAAAAGGTTTTAATTATAATTATTTATGGAAGCAAGTAATTTGTGGCTGATTCTCTCTATAGCAATTGCACTAATTGTTATCGGGCTTTTAATTGCAGTAATTTTTGTAAAGAGAAAAGAAAAATCTCCCCCTGATTATTATGTTTTTTTCATTATGGGATTAATCTGGTTTCCAATTGGTCTTGCAACAGGAAACAGTCCATTGTGGATAATGGGAGTAGTTTTTTTAACAATTGGTCTTGCAAATAAAAACAAGTGGGAAAAAAATAGAAAAAAATGGAGTAAGATGGGTCCTGCAGAGAGAAAATTAATGATTATTACAATGATTGTCCTCGCAATATTGCTTCTCGCAGGTTTTGTTATGTTTTTACTTGTAGATAAAGGTGTTATTTGAAAATATATTTTAAAGAAGAAGAGTGGTTTAAATAAAAACGCATCCATATTTTTTATGAGCCTACCAATTGATTTAGAAACTTATCGCATAGAGAAATTTAATGAAAGAAAACCAACAGTTAGAGAATTATATGAAATGATTCAAGAACATTTATTACTGGGTTGTGAGTTTTATGATAAAAATGAGAAGCCTTCTAGGAGAGAATCCAAAGGATATTTTATTGCATATCCTAGACTGCATGGCAAATAATGGAGTATTTAAAATTAAAACACCTATTTCTCCAGAAGACTGCAAACTTTTTAGAAATTGTTCTAATCTGAACAAACCATCTGTTCCAAAAACAAAAGTTTTATCACTTGTTGATAGAGTATCTTCAACAAAAAATGTTGATAATGTAGAATAAATTATCTAACAATTTCTCCAGTTAATTTTTCTTTAGAATTCAACATTTCGGATTCAGGTTCAAGTTCTTCACTATTCTTTTTATTTGAATCTTCCTCTCCACCATCTTTTTCTTTCATTATTTTAAAGAATAGATCAAACAACTCTTTTGCATCTTTCTCTGCAGATTCAGGGTAAATTTTTGCAGAATTCATCATTTTCCTTACCTTGAAATACATTTTTATTCCATCAACCATGTTTTTTACTCCTCCCTTTCGAGATTTTTTATCCCATGGGGGAGATTCTATCTCAGCTCCCCTCATTTCTTTTTCACTTGTATAAATTAAATCATAAAGATCTTCAAAATCCAGTTCTATTTGTATATCTTTTTCTGTGATTTCTTCAGGAAGCATTGGTTTTATTTTTAGAATATCTTCTTCATTTACCTGTCCATATAAATTAAATACAACTTCATTTTTCTCATAATCTCTAAACTCAACAGCTACATCAATATTTCCATCGTATTTCTCAGAAAGGTCTCTTATTTTTCTCATAAATCTTTCATTTTGTTTTATTCTTTCTCTTTCTTCAGCTGTTGGCCCTTCTTCATTTCTTCTTTCTATTTTCTCTTCTGGAGATCCTGGGAACTCATGATTAATCATGGATTTTTTCATTTCATAAATAATAAATTCTTTTGGCGGGAAAATCCATATTTTCATATATGGAGAGATAATTGTAATTTTTCCTCCTTTTGTGGATCCATCAGGATTGCCGATAAATTCCTCTGGAGTAATTTCTTTTAATTCTTCCCAATATTCAACACTTCCATACTCTGTTTCATAACTGAAATTTATTAATTTATAATCTGAAATTTCTTCAATTTCTAGGCAGGCCATCCTGTGCATTATTTGCATCTGATTATCTACAACTCTCCAATACATTTCAAAAATTCCTGACATGTGCTGTTCCCATCCTTCTGCATTATTCACCATGTATTTTTCAAAAAACCAATCTGCAAATTCCTGGTTAAATCCTTTTTCAATTTCTTTTCTCTCTTTTTTCAAATTTTCTAAATCCCATTTGCACCATTCTGCTTCTCCTCCCTGATAATACTTATTTTTTAATGGTTGGATCTTTTCAAAAGGATCACCCCAGCCATTTAACCAAATATACCCTCCTGTCTCTCCTCCTGGTTCTTTTCTACAATTTCCTCCTGCTGAGAAAACACCCATCTCTTCTTTATGTTCTTCCCATTCTGGTTCTTCCCAAGTGTCTTCTCCTTTGAGACATTTTTCATGGCACTCATCCTTGCAATTAGAAAGAGATTTTTCTTTACTACAACTGTCTTCACAATTCCCTGTGATTTTATCTATATTGCACTCTAATTGGTTTCCGCAATTATCAAAAACACATTTTTCAACGCAAGGAGAAATTAATCTATCATGGCACTCTCTTTCACATCTTTCACTACATTCTTGTTTTCTTCTTTCTTTATCTTCGTCTTTTCTTTCATAGTCGTCTTCATGATATTCTTCTGTATCTTCTTTCTCTTCCTCTAATGGTGTTGAAGATTCCTCAAAAATTTCAGCGGTTTCTTCACCATTGACTTGCTCTGGGATTTTTTCAATTACTTCTTCAGTATTTGTTGATTCATCAATAGTAGAACCAGTAAAAAACCCTGTAATTTTTCCGCTCATTCTCATAAACAAGTTAAATATAACTTCCCCAGTAATTTCAGGGGCAGATTCTATTTCTTGTTCTTCTTCAAAAGGTTCTTCTTCAGGTATCTCTTCAGGAATTTCTTCTTTAGATTCTTCTTCAATAACTATTTCTTCTTCACTCTCTTTTTTTTCTGGAAGAGTTACGCATTTACCATTACTACAGACATCATTTCCCCCACCACAATCTTCTCTGACAGTGCATTCTTCTCCAATTATTGGTTCGGGAAGAGGAATTATGGGCATAGGAACTGGTTCAGGAGAAGTAATATTCTCTGGTTCTGTTGAGCATTTAACATCTAAATTTTCCCATAACCCATTGAGGCATATACTTTCTATTATCTGTTCTCCTGAAGAACAAGTCTTATATTTTTCTTCTCCTTCTGTACAGATGGCCTCTTGGCATTCTTTTAATTCTGTTATTTGGCATTTTCCTAAGTCATCTTTTGGTTCAAGTCTAATACATTCAGTCTCTCCACATAAGGGTTGAGAGCAGTCTTCATTTGATTCACAAAATTTATCTTCCTCAATACAAACCGGCTCGAGATAACATCCATTTTTATCCTGTCCACTAAATATAACTTTTCCAGAACATTCTATTGGAGAGTATTCAGGGCAAAGAGTGCAATCTTCTGCGCAATTTTCTAGTGTTTCTCCTCCTTCACAAATATGATTCCCGCAAATAGTTTCATTAACTTCTTCACTCTCTTCTTTTAACTGGCAGCTTCCAGAAATACAGTATAGTTTTTTCATTTCTGTTCTAGTACTATTTCCATCATTTATGTCTACTTCTATCTCTCCGCAAATTTTCCCACTACACTGTTCATCCCCGCAATCAGAAACTCCGTTATCATTATCATCTTCAAAATTATCACATATTTCTTTGCCGTGCTCTTTAAACGTTTCAACAAGTCTTTTTTCAAATTCTATCTGCTCAAAATAAAATTCTTTCTTATCATAAGAGGCGAATAAACTCTCATAGAATTTTTTTCTATCTTCATAGTTTTTTTCTCTTAGTTCTTTTTCAATTCTTCTTTTTTCTTGTTCTTCTTTAATCCACCCGTAATTTCTATAAAAATTATCTAACGCTTCTCCAGTTAAGATTTCTTGCTGAGATACGAAGCTTTTATCAGTTTCTTCCCAAACATTGTTTGCTTCTTCGTTCCACACGTTAGTAATCATATTCAATTTGTTAGAAGAAGATATCGCAGAATTATAATTTCCCTGTTCTAGAAATTCTTTAATTTCTTCTATTAATTTTGCGGTTTCAGTTTTAAAATCTTCTGAACTCATTCCTTTAAATTTTTGCTTGGATTCAGATTCATCTTGCTCTTTTATCTCCTTTGGCATTCTGAATCCTCTCCCTCTTCCTTCTAGGTGCATATTTAACCCAATCCAATTCCATTCACAATCATCACACATTTCTAACCTTATAATCGCTTCAAAATTATCTCCTTCATAAAAACTTATTTCATTGACAATCATTTTTTGCAGCTGTCTCTGATTTTCTGTCCCAAAAACCGCTTTCATTATATCTTCACATTTGTCAGAACTTTTTCTAAGATAAGATTCAAAAATTTTCTCTGCATTCACACTCTCTTTAGCAAGAATTTCTGCATTTGATTTTGAAGGGTCATTATTAAAATTTTCTGCGAGATTTTTAATTTTATTTATCTTTCCAGTGATATCTATCTGCTCTTCAGGTCGTTTAAATTCTATTTCAAAATGAAGTCTGTAAATGATAAATTTTTCACATTCATTTTTATCTTCTTCCAAGCATTTTTTAAAAAGTGATGGATGAGCACTTAAACTTATTCTTATTTTTTTCCCATCAAATACAATTCTTTTCCAGATAGGAACATAGTGCTCTAATTTTATTTCCTGTTCTTCTTTTTCAACCCACACCCATTTTGTTTCTTCTTCAGGCTCTCCTAAAACATTTCTTATCTGCTCTTGTTTTAATAAACCTCCTTCTGATTTTTCAACTACTCCCATTATTTCATTTAGATTCTCTCTAATAGAACTAAGATAAACTATTAGTTGAACATAATTGATATTCCCTATTTCATACTCTTCTGCATAATAAGTTACTTTTTGCATATTAGTATCAATAGAACTAGCTGGCATAAATGGCAATAGAAAAAGAATTAAAATTAAGAAGGTACACACTCTTTTCATAATAGACAATCAAAAGAAAAAAGAGTTAATAAAGTTTTTTAATTATAATTAATATATTGCCTCAACGATTATTGGGCCGTATGCCCCAGAGAATTGTGCTTCGGAATGGCCTCCTAAAAAGATTTGGTCATTTCTTTCTAAACACACAGAATTATTTGCTCCAAGAATAAATCTTGCAAGATCTTCTATCTCAAAAGGAGTGATCTCCCCTTTAAATATCCCAATAGTTCTTTCTGCACTATTAAAATCTCTTCTTATTATTGAACCATTTTTAGAAACATCTTCATAATATAATTCTCCATCAACCATTTTTAATTCTCCATGCTTTCTTGAAACATAGCCTGGTGCTGAAGAAAGTTTAAGATCTGCTTCAGAACTTCTTCCAATAGTGAATTTTTTCCCTTCTACTAAATTTACTTCAAGTATAGATCCCCTCCCTGGAAATCTTAATGCAATTGTTGTCATAAATATTTACTCTACCATATGCTATTTAAGAATTATGTTAATGGAGAATATAGCTTTATTTTCTTTTAATAGGAATCCTCACTTGGTATGTAACGTAGTCACCACTATTGTACCCTGCTTGTAGAGCTTTTATAGCAATGTCTCTTTCATTTCCTTCTATACAAGTTGGGGCATCCATCCAAAAACTTCCATCATTACCTATCTTTAAAATACCTGTTCTTTGAAGTACTACTATCTTTTCCATTTCTTCTATCATAGTTCAGCTAGCTCTTTTTATTTAAATTAATTATTGTCCTAAGAAATATATATCAAAAAATTCAATAAGCACTGGGAAAAATCCTTCTTAATACTACAAGTGAGGCTATTAGTAGTTGTATGCTGAAATTCTCGGAAACCTTGAATCTTACACACCAACTCTATCAACGTCATCTTCTATGACGGCCTTAATTGTCTCGTTTTGCGAATGGCTTCGAGCTTAGATGCATTCAGCTCTTATCCATCTAATGCGTAGCTATGCAGCCTGCCATATAACAACTGCTCACCAGAGGCATCCAAGTCCCGTTCCTCTCGTACTAGAAACTTGTTTCACTCAGACAATAACACGCCTAGTAGATATCATACAAACTGCCTCGCGACGTTCTTAACCCAGCTAACGATCCCTTTTAATACGTGAACTCCGGCACCCTTGCACGCTTCTGCACGCGCAGGATAGGAAGAGCCGACAGCGATGTACCAAACCGCCCCGTCAATTCGGACTATC
>JAHJSW010000011.1 GCA_018830245.1 Nanobdellota archaeon
AATTTAACCTCTTCCTGACTTTTTATCTCTCTATTTTTAAAAGAAAGAGTTTCTATTGTTTTATTTTCAGAAAGAATATCTATTACAGGTGTAACATTAACATTATCTTCTCCTTTACTTATAATATCCAATTCAATATCAACAGGTTCTCCAATATTTACATCTTGTGATCTAAGAACAATCTCGAGATATTTTCCAGGATATGGAACATAGATAGTTATTATCGTCTCAATAGTTACTGAAGTTCCAATCTGTGAACCCGCAAGTTCTTCATCAAATACCTCTTTAACACCAATATAAATAGTATGAGCTCCTGGTTTTTCTATAAATTCTGGTAATTTTAAGGTAACGGTAAAAACTCCTCCTCCAACAGGAAGGAATTTTTTATCAAATTGAACATATTCTGCTAAATCTCCTGCAACATAAAGTTCTAAGTTCTTATCTGTCTTAGAGACTTCATAATCAATACTTGTTTCAAGACCTGGATAAAAATTAGTCTCTATTTTGGCAGGAGTTACTCTCAACGCAGAACAAGTCTGAATTAAAATCAAGAAAATTGTAATCATTAAAAAAAATTTCACTCTTTTTTTCATAATGATTAAAATAAAGATATGTTTTTATACCTTACTAACAAAAATTAAATTGCAGTTGCAGTTGCAGTTATTATACTTCCCTTTGTACCTAAAGCATCTTCTGGAACAGTGATGTTTATATGAATTGTTAACAAATTCATTGAACTATCAGAACTCATATTATTACAAATAATTATTGGGGTTGTATTAAATGTAGTATAAGTACTGGGATAAACAGTTCCTGCACTACACGTGCCTGTTTTATTTTCTACAACTCTTATTCTATATACAGGACCCTCTCCTGCACTACCCCCAATAAAATCAGTAGCATCATTTGAAGAAGAAATATTTAACGTAACATTAGTATTTCCATCATTTTGCACAGTAAGTCCTCCTGTAAGTGCGCTCCATGTTCCTCCAACAACATTTCCTTCTGTATCTAATGTTGCAAAAGAGGGTGTCTCATCCACAGAACCACCCCCCCAATTAATAAGAGAATGATTAAATGATATGCTAGCAGCAGCAGAAACACTTAAATTAGCTGTTCCAGTACCTGTTGCAAAACCAGTAATAGATTTCGCATTCTGAATTTTATCTATGGTCAAAATCAAATTAATCCCAGCTAAACTAACAGAAATAATTGCTACAACAATAAGAACATTCATGAATTTCATCCTGCTCCTCCAGACTTTACAGGAGTTTTTTCTATTTTAAGTTGGATCAATCCTGCATTTGAATTAAAAGGTGAAACAGTAGATTCTTCATCTTTATCCATACTTAAATTCATAGTAAAAATAATAGAACCAACTGACAACACAATTGTAATTAATAATAACATTATTATGATTTTTTCTTTATTCATCTAAAACCCTTTATTTGACCTCTTTTAATGTATTTAAATATGAATTCCATTTTATAAAACTTTTGCCAGTTGAATATATAGATTATTTGTTAGCATTTTTTCTCTTTAATAGTCTTTTAACTACAAAAAACCAGATAATATTTCCCATAATTAAAACAACAACCAAGATTATTAAAAGATTGGTAAGATTAAATCTTCCTTGTTGTTTTGTTATAACATGTCCAGTTATTCCAGTAACTTCGATATTATTATTACTTACTTTTACATTAACATTTCTTTCACTTTTTTCTTCTCCATAATTCAAGATTAATTTTCCTTCATAAATTCCTTTTTTAATCCCATCTGTATCCCAATAAGAAATCATCTCTGTTCTAGTTAAAGAAGGAATAACATAACTTTGAGATTTAATCTCAGCAAGAATATCTCTTTCTAATCCATAAACAATCATGGTCACATAAACATTATCAATTTCTTCTCCCCATTTATTATTAACTAAAATATTAAATTTAGCAATTTCTCCAAGAGTAAAATCATTCACAGTTATTAACTCTATTTGGACTTTAACTTCTCCTAGGTTAAATTCTTTTTGAATAATTTTTTCTTCACCATCATAGTCTAAAATTATTTTAGCTTGATATTTTCCAGAATCAGCATTTACCCCCCATTTTTCAACAAGCTCTTTTCTTTCTCCTGCCAACATACTAAACTCCTCTAACTCTATCTTTTCTACTAATTCATTTTTATAATAAATTTCTATAACTGCCTTAACTTGTTTAATATCTTGTTTTCCCCTGTTGATAAGGGGCATGATAAATGTCGTAGGTTCTCCAGGATTTGATTCAATAAGATTCACGTCTGCTTCTAAATATTTTCCAGGATATGGAACATAAACATAAAGTTGGGTGGCAACTGCCACTGTCGCCCCTATGATAGACCCTTCTGATTCTGCGCCCTCAGGAATTTCTAAAGCAACTATTTCTGCTATATGCAAACCCGGCTCAAGAATTTTAGGCATATCTATCTTATAACTAAGATTCTTAGACTCTTCTATTTGAGAAAGTGAAACCAATTCTTGATTTAATGTTACGTATTTCTGTAACTCTCCCTTGACATATAATAAAGCAGACATATTTTTGTGCTCAGAATTAATAACAGAAAAAGGAACATTTTCCTGTAAATTTGGTGAAAAATCTATTGTTGTTCTACCAGGAGTTATACCAATAGCAGAAATATTTTGAAAAAGGAAAATCAAAGACAAAATGACTAATATAAATAAAATCTTTTTATTTTTCATTTTTGAACTCCTTCGTAGATTGAATCATCTTTTTCAACTTCAGTGAATTCTCCTATATCAAGCACAATTTCAGATACAATTCCACTCTTTTCTTTAGTTACATTTAATTCAACATTCCCTGAATTTTGCAATTCATAATTTTCCTCTCTTTCTTCTATATTTAATCCTACATGGCTTTGAATTGTGAAATTTTGAACTCCACTCTCTCTAAACCCATTTCTAACTTTCCAATAATATAATCCAGGAGGCAAAATTATGTCTGACTCTTTTTTTAGTATAATAGGGTTTGTAAACATTTCATCAATAGATACTAAAATCTCTTCTCCGTTTTGAATTTCAAAAACAAAATCAGGTGTTATAATAGTCATTCCGCTTAAAGGATAAATTTGTGCAGGAGCAGTCAAAAAAGATAGATAAATTAAAATTCCAATTACAAAAATAGATTCAACAATTAGTATTTTTGCTGTTTTAGTTAATTTTTCATTTTTCATTTTTATTCTCCTAAACTTGATATAAAATAAATTATAGAAGATTTATTTCCAGATGGTTCATTAGTTGGAACCGTGATTTCTAAATCAACTTCAGCCATATCTGTATCATCGCTCCAATTTAATTCTATAATAGCTAATCCAGCAATCAATGGCATTTGAGTCCATTCAACATTGCTCTGAAAACTAAAACTTCCATTTTCTCCTGACTTATTGTCTATTTTATATCTAAAATTAGCAGAAGGATTTGAAACAGAATCTAATAAATTTGTTGCATTTAAAGTTATATTTAGCATACAATTACCATCATTCTGAATTTCAAAAGGAAGAGGGCTATTGTCAGTAGTATCATTAGTTTCACCAGGGATAATTGAACCAAAATTAACTACATCTACTGGCAAACTCACTTGTATTTCTGATTGAATTTCTATTTTTCTAGGAGTGGCCCAATCTCCATAAGTCGCATCTCCATCATCACTCGCCCTGACAGTCCAGTTATAATAATCATTATTATCTTTCAAACAATTCAAATAAGGAGAAGGGATATATGTCTGTACAGAAATTCCAGTATCCTCTCTCGTAGGATCTGTACACAAACTCAAAGCATGAAGCGTGATATTCATCTGATAAGTTAAACTATCACCATCAGCATCACTAGCAGTCCAATTAAATCTCTGTGTTCTATTTGTTGTTATATTATTATTATCAGGAAAAGTTAAGGTAACCACTGGGAGAGTATTTAAAATTGTGAGATTAGTTGAATTAACCCAACTACTATAATCAGTTCCATCATAGAACCTCATTGAACATGTCCAGTTTTCTGTTTTAGAGGTGTTTGTTGCATTTAAGATCGCTCCAAAATTAGTTCCACTATCATAACTATTATTATAATCAACAGTCAAATTCTCAACATCATTTTTATACCAAATCACTGTCACATTTAATTTATCTCCTGCATCATTATCAGTAATAATATCTGTGCAATTCAAATCACTCGCTGTCTGATTTGTTCCATCAAGACTAATCAAATCAGGCGAGGGCTCATTTGGGGGATTATTTCCACTTGATTCGCCATACCCTACAACAACAGAATGAGTCAATAATTCAGGAGTGTAATTGTAATTATCTGTTTCAAAGTTTAATTTATATTGAAAGTATCTATTTTCATTTAAACTAGAAATATCAGTTAAAGTTGCGTTACTACCAAAATTAGCATATTGTTCTGTATCACATAAGATATCATTGCAACTTCTTGCAGAAACATTTAATCTTAATATTCCTCTTTTGTAAGTGTCTGAAATTTCTTCTGCACTTAATGAACGATTCCAAAATGCAATTTCGTCCATATATCCTGGAAAATAATATCTGCCTCCCCCATATCCTTCTCCAGCTATTCTAAAATCCGCAGTTATTCTAAAACTATTTGTTGAAGTATCTTGAAAATTTATTTCTTGCACACCATCTTTATATAAATAAAATTTATCTGTAGCAACATCTCTAACCATCGCTATATGATGCCAATTATTATCTGAAACAAAAATTACGCTTCCAGTATATTTTGGTTCATTATTACTAGCATCTCTATTCCATGTTCTTAAATATCCAGTTCCAATATATAATTCCATCATATCTGTTGCAGAACTTGTGCTCTGTCTACCACAAAAAAGACACAACCAACTACCAGCAGTATTTGATGTTTTTATCCATCCAGACCACGTAAAACTATCAGAAAGAGTATATGTTGGCCTATAATTTGCTGGATTAATATAATCATTATCTCCTACAAAATAAAGCCCATATTGTCCAAGAATTTTTGTCGCAGTATATGAGGCTCCTCCAGAACATGTTCCATTATTCCCGCTTCCACTAAAATCATAAACATATGTATCATTTTCACCTATTGCAGAATCATTATTAAGATGCATCAACAATACATTTCCTGTCATATTCATTCCTCCAGAAACACTTTCAGTATCTTGATTATCTGGAAGTTCTTCTTCATAAGGCAATGCTTCCTCCCAAGTAAGATTCTCCCACGATCTCGTAGTTAATCCGTCAAATATTTTTGACTGATAATTTCCAGTTGTATTTTGGAATTTTCCTGTTGAGTTCGCAATTAAACTAATATTATTATTTGTGAAATTAAATGTAACATTTGTATAATTACCAAAATCCCATCCACTAAATGAGTGATTGTTATCACTCCAATTACTTAATGAAAGTTCATCATAAACCAGACAATTCCAATCAAATTGCGAATCTTTAAACACATAATTCCCAATTAATGAAGTTAGATTTATTTCAAATGTTGTAGAATTATAACTTCCTGTCAAATCTTTTGTTTCTTCAGCTTGCCAAACTCCACTCACATTTGTATATAAAGTAATATTCTTAAGATTTTCATTTGAATCAGCTGCAGAACAATTAAAAGTTAAATTTGAAGTTAGTGAAACAGAATTGTTATTGTTTGCTGGAGTTACAAGAGTTACATTAGGAATTACAGGTGTTTCAAGATCATATCTCACTACAACCGAACGAGTCAATAATCCAGGAGTTATGGTTGTGTCATTAGTGTAAAAATCTAACTTATACTGGAAATATCTGTTTTCAGTTAATGTGCTTAAAGTTTCATAAGTTGAATTACTTCCTAAATAATTCCAGTTTTCTCCAGAACAAACATCATCATTGCAACTTCTTGCAGAAACATTAATGCTTGTTCCAGAAGGGGTTATTTCATCCCAACTGATATTTTTCCATGATTTTGTTGCTAATCCATCAAATATCTTGGATTCATAACTTCCCGTCATATTCTCAAATTCTCCTGTTGAGTTCGCAATTAAACTAATATTACTATTTGTGGTATTGATTATAAGAGTATTAACTTCCATCATCTCCCATTCTGTACCAACAGCATTAGTAGTTTTTGTTATTCCGTCAATTTTATACCAATTATAAGAATTAGAATTTGCAAATGTTAGATTAGCAGACCATCCAGGATAACTTACTGGTGCTTGAAGACCACTTAAACTAGTCAAAGTATCCCATGAGCCATCAACACCATTTGTAGAATCTGTTGAACCTCTTAATGTTCCAGCAGTCCAACTAGTATATGCAACAGAATTAAGACTATGCATTCTTAGTAGTTTAATATTTTTAAGAGAACCAAAATCAACGGCAATATATGAATATGTCTGGATATAAGTTCCTGTATTATCATCTGACATTAAAGTGCCATCTATATGCCCTGCTTGTGAAGCATCTGTATAATGTGAAAGCCCGACATTAGTTAAATCGCCTGCTGAACTATTAGAACTAATCGTGTTAGTTGCGCTAGTTAGATTAGAATAATTCCCCAAATCCCATCCACTAAAGGTATAGTTACTACTATTCCAACTACTCAAATGACCCAAATTATAAGCTAAACAATTCCAATCAAACACAGAATCTTTAAACACATAATCCCCTATCAATGATTTAGCATCAACTTCAAAAATAGTTGAATTAAATGTTCCTGTCAAATCTTTTGTTTCTTCTGCCTGCCACACACCAGAAATATTTGTGTATAAAGTAATATTTTTCAAACTCCCAATTGTGCCAGTTGCTGAACAATTAAAAGTTATGTTTTGAGTTAAAGAAACAGAGTTATTGTTATTTTCAGGGGTTATCAAATTTACATTTGGAGGAGTTACAATTGTAATGCTTCTAATATCAGTCATATTCTCATAACCAGCAGAATTTTTTGCAGAAGCAAAATATGTGTGAAGCCCACCATCAAGACCGCTTGTTGAACTTTTACTTTGATTAATATATAATAACCATTTATCAGAATCATATTTATGAAGGTTGCTAAAATAAACCTGCTGTGCTTCATTTAAGGACAAACTTCTATTCCAAATTATGATATCATCTATTTTACCAGAAAAATAATTAGCCGCAGCATAAGGTCTTAATCTACCAATTGTTAAATTTAGATTATTTGTTGTTTTTCCCAAACCTCCTGAACCATAATAAGACCCATTGAGATAGATATAGGCGGTTGTTGAATCTGCTGAAATTAAAACATGCGTCCATTTACCAACATAGGTTGAAGCAACAGGACCAACACTGAAGTAAGCTGCACCACTTGTTAAAAAGGTCAGTTTATCTGTAGTTGAAACAAAATACAATAGCCATCCATTATTAGACGAATCAGTCTTTGAAATAATCCCATCATAAAGATCATTATAAGCATCCATATAAAACCATAATGAAATAGAATAATTTTCTGTTAAATCATAAATCTGCTCGTTTCCCACAATATCTATATAATCTGAAGAAAAATCATAACATCCACCATATTTACAAGAACTATTAAAATCAGGGCAACTGCCTGTGCATGACCCATTATTCGCATTTTTGCTAACATCTGCAAAATAAGTGCTGTTTTCACCTAATTCACTAAAATTATTAAAATCCATCTTTAAAATTACTGAATCATTATAAATTGTGTAGTTAGTTCCATTCCAATTAAATTTAACTTCATTTAAACCACTATTATTTATTGAAACATTAACTTCTACCCAAGTATCTTCAATAAAAGAATTATTTTCCAACGTAGGGGCAACAAAAGAAATCTCTGATTCAATAGGATCAACAATATGGTCAAATTCAACACTCCCGCCAATCACTTTTAAATCAAAACTGTTTTGTGTTCCTGATAAATCAGTTAAATAAACTTTATTATATTCCTCATTAGCAATATCTGTAAACTCAGCTATTAACTCATTTCCATTAATCTCATAAACTTCTATTTTAGGTGTTCCATTCACAATTCTAGGATAAATCGTAATATCTCTTGAAGAATCTAATTCATGTTCAAATACAACCCGAACATATTCTTTATCATTTATTAACTCACTCCAGTTATTGTCCAATATTTTCACACTTTCATAAATATCAGAAATAAAATTTCTATTTTCGTCTAAATGTTCTGCTTTAATTATCTCAATAATTAACTCATATGTCTGGTTGCTCAGATGAGGGACAACCCACTCTATAAAATCATAAAGATCATTATTGTTAGTATCATAAGTTTCAAAATCAACTTCAACTTTAGAACCATTCTGATGATTGTGATATAATTTGATATATTTTCTTGGAACTTCTATTGGCAATTCAGAATAAGCAAGAATATTTTCATAATGGACATCAGAAGAAATAATGATTCTTTTCCCCATTAAAATGTCCTCTTCAAAAGAAACTGGTCCAGGAGTTTCATATTCAATTTCATATTCTGTTGAATTTTCTTCAATCAAAACTTCTATTATATCATTTGTTTCATAAATATCAATAGTTTTCCCTGTTAGAAAATTGGAAATTTTATTAAAAAATATAGAAACAAAGGAATCAGACCTGCTTTTTTCAAAAATTTTTCCAGTTATTTTTACTTTATTTTTAGGAACTTCTTGTTTAAGTCTCTTAGTTTTTCTCTCAATAGTTCCTTCTACAAACTCTTCTTGTTCTTCATCCAACATAAATACTATTATATTTTCTGCTTCTTTTGGAAGCTCTATTTTAAACGCTCCTAATTTATCAAGTTTAACATTTTTTTTCCATTTAACTGGCTGATTAATGACGGCATCATATTGGGTTATATTAATATTCAAAATAGTTAAATTATCTTCCAAAATATCCTGTTGAATTATCTCTAGTTCGTTAATCTCTTTTTTAACTTTGCTTGATTGTTTTTCAATATCTTTTTCTTTTTTTTCAATATCTTTTTCAGAAAATTTGTTTTCTTTGATTTCTTCTTTTGTTTTTTTCGTTTCATTAATTTCCACTGTTTCTTCAACAGATTTTTCAATTTCATTAATATGTTCTTCTTTTTGTTCAGCCTCTTTTTCAGAATTTTCTTTTATTTCCTTTGTCTTTGAATCATTAAAAAAAGTAAACCCAATGATTCTTTTTATAGAATCTAAAACATCAGGAATAGAATTATCTAGGTTCATCTTAGATTTAAAATTAGGTTCAATGCTCGCTTCATTAGGAGAAGTATTAATTGAATCAATTTTTGATTCAGGAATAAAATTTAAAGCAAAAATAAGTAATGTAACTCCTAAGGAAATTGAAACCAGTAAGGAAAATATTAAGAAGAAGTCTCTTTTTTTTGTAGGTTTATAATCTTTTAAATATTTTGTTTTGACTCCTCCATCAGCACTACGATAACTTTCATAATAATAAGGACCATATTTTTCTCCATCACGATTAATATACCTCTTATAAACCATCTCTTTTAATCTACTACAAAAGTGTAGTGTAACTCCAATTCCCTATAAAAAAGATGGGAAAATGAGTTTAAATAATCTACTTTAGCAAACTTAAATCTCAAAGAATTACAAATTTGTAAAACAACATCTTAGAATTAATAAAAACTCCTAAATCTCATCAAGTTCAACTTTAATCTTTCTAATTCTTGACAATTTATCTGCAAGTGCTTCTTCTTTTAAAGAAATTTCTCTTTTCTTTTGTTTTAATAATGCTTCACTCTCTGCTAACTGGGCAATTCTCTGCTGTAACTTTCTTTCAATCTCCATAGAATTTTTCAGATTTTTATCTGCATTCACAATCTGATCATTTAATCTTCTTTTTTCACTATTAATTCTAGATATTTCATTACTAAGATCTGCTAATGCTTCTTGAATCATGCCTCTTTCTCTTTTTTTAGAAGTACTAGGTTTTCTTTTTGCGACCTTTTTTTTTGGTTTGGCTATTTTCCTCTTTACTGACTTTTTTTTAACAACTTTTTTTGTCATTTTTTTCTTTACTAATTTTCTCTTAACTAGTTTATTTCTAAATGGTTTCTTTTTTACTAATTTTCTCTTAACCGGTGTTTTAACTCCTGCTTTAAGACTCTTAATTTTAGATAATCTTTCAGAAAAAACATCATCAGAAAAAAATTTATCTCTATCTATCATCTCTTTTTTCATATTATATATAATTCATTAACTTATTTATAAAGATTTTCTTTTTAATTTCCTTCGAGCAGATCTTATTCTTGACTCTCCTTTTTTATAAGACTCTCTACTAATATATCCTTCAAGATACGCATTTTTTAAAGAACCTAATTTTATTTTTAAATTTTGATTAATCTCTGCAGCTTCAACAGCTCTTGGATAAGTCTCCCGGTCCCATTTCTCTAAACGCTGTTTAATTTCTTTTTTATCACTAGATGTTCTTAATTTGCCAAACTCGCTTACCTGTCTTTTCTGCTGAT
>JAHJSW010000012.1 GCA_018830245.1 Nanobdellota archaeon
ATTAAGAAAATAGAAGCAGCATTTCCAGAATATGATGTGGTTGGGATTAGTGCAAAATACGGAGAAAATTTAGAAGAATTTTATGAATCTATATTTAAACTTTCAAAGAAAATTTAAAAACTAAAAAAACTTCCTATTAAAAAGATGGTGAAAAAGAAAAAAAGTAAGAACTTAGGCAAAATAAAAGGTTTTGCTATTCAATTTCTTCCTTATTCAGAAATAAGAGATTTAGATAGTAATCAGAGAATTAAAAAAATTCTCAGTATTGTTCTTGGAAATAATATTCTAATTTTGCAAGGAAAGCTGCACCCGAATGAAGAAGCGCGACTGATTGGTGATACAATGGCGATGATGGGATATGTTAAGAATTTTAGAGGGATAGAACTTGCAGTAATCTCAGGGAATGGCGAAGAAGGATTGTTTAGAAAAGTAACCAAAGGACTCGCAAATGCGCTTTCAGGAGGAGATTTAGGGGCAATTACAATTATTGGACCTGCAACAATTGTGAAAGAAATTAAGAGAAATCCTAAAAAAATTGAGTTATTGTTGAATAAGTAGTTAACTTTATTAATAAAAAAGATTTTCTTTTTCTATGCCAATGACATTCTCAATTTTGTTATTGGAAAAGAAAAATTTGTAAAACTGAAAATGCCACACCAATGTGTTAAATGCTCAAATATTATTCCAATAGGAAGCAAAGAACTTCTAGAAGGATGCAGTAAGTGCAAAGGACGTTTTTTCTTTTATATAAAAGAAGAACAACTTCAAAAATTAAAAGAGGGCTTGATTATTGAAATTCCTGAAGAAGAAAAAGAGACCATTGAAAAAGATTTTAGAGAGATGGCAGGAATTACTGAAGAGGACGCGCCAGTAATTCTTGATTTAGAATCTGTTAGAGCAGTAGGGTCAGGAAAATATGAAATTGATATTGTGAATTTATTTAACAGAAAAAGGCCGCTAATTTACAAGCTTGAGGAAGGGAAGTATATAATTGATCTTGCTTCAACACTAAAAGAGACTGTGAAAGATTTGAAGGAAATAAAAGATCCAAATGAAAACAAAGATTAACTTTATCTTAAAAGAGGTTTTAAGAGAAATAGAGCCATCTAATGAAGAAATATCTATTATTGGAGATTCTCTAAAAAAGTTCTTGAAAAGAATAAACACGGAGATTAAAAGGTTAAAAATAGATGCAGAAACTTTTATCGGAGGAAGTTTTGCGAAAAATACTATGATTAAGAAAGGGAAGTATGATATTGATGTTTTTCTTAGATTTAATAAAAAATATTCAGATAAAGAAATTTCAAAATTTTCTAAAGAAATTTTAAAGAAATTTCAAAAAATTGAACTTGTTCACGGATCAAGAGACTATTTTAGAGTAAAAATAAATGATTTCTCTTACATAGAACTTATTCCAGTAATAAAAGTAAAAAATTCGAGAGAGTTTAGGAATATTACTGATTTGTCTTACTCCCATGTAAAATACGTCAATAAAAAGCTTAAATCAAAGAAAATTTTAGATGAAGTTAGATTGGCTAAGGCATTTTGCTATGCTCATCACTGTTATGGAGCAGAATCACACATTCAAGGGTTTTCAGGGTATGGATTAGAATTATTAATTGCCTATTACAAGAGTTTTTTAAAATTTATTAAAGAGATTATAAAAATGAGAAACAAAGAAGTAATAGATATAGAAAAAAAATATAAGAATAAGCAAGAAGTTTTAATGAATCTGAACTCTTCTAAACTTAACTCTCCAATAATCTTAATTGATCCTACATGCAAACAAAGAAATGCTCTCGCTGCACTATCCCAAGAAACATTTGAAAGATTTCAAAAAGAGTGTAAGCATTTTCTAAAAAATCCTAGAAGAGAAAAATTTGAAATAGAAAAAATAGATTTCAACCAAATAAAAGAATCAAGTGAAAAAAAAGGGCAGGAGTTTATCCTCATAGAAGCAAAAACAAAAAAACCAGAAGGAGATATTGCTGGGAGCAAATTACTGAAATTTTATAAGAATCTTTTACCAGAAATAGAAAGATTTTTTGATATAAAAAAGAAGGGGTTTGATTATAAAAAAGGAAAAACCGCTAAGTATTTTTTTGTTGTTAAAAGAAAAAAAGAAATTATCTTAGAAGGCCCTGAAGTAATTGATAAAAAAAATTCTAAAGCGTTTAAAAAAGCTCATAAAGATTATTTTGTGAAAAAAGGGAAAATTTATGCGAGAAAAAAGATAGATTTTAACATAGAAGAATTTATAGAAAAATTCAAGGATAAGAACAAAAAGAAAATTAAAGAGATGTATATTGAAAAACTAACAATTCTCAAAGACTAATTTTCTATTTTAATGGCTTTTTCAAATAAAGATGCAAAAGCTTCTGAAAAGAACTCTGAATTAAGCCATATTGCAGTGTCATCTGAATCTACTCCTTTAGATAAATAAAAAAGCATTTCTTTTCTATCTACAATAAAGAATTTCGTATCTATCTCTATCTTTTTGATTTTGATTCCAAGCTTATTAGACAATGCACTGATTAATTTTTCATCCCCAAAAAGAGCGATTTTTATTTTTATATTTGCTTTTTTAAGAAAAATAAAGGTTTGCTGAAATAGTTTAAATTTTGATTCTATTTCTTCTGCATTAGTACAGATAATTACTTCTTTACTAGAATTTTTGAGAATCTCTCTAAGATAATTAGAAATATTTGATTTTCCTTTCAGAGAAAGGGATAAATCTTCTCTTTTTATAGGGTCTACTCCACCTTTGTAGATTTTTTCAAGATGAGAAAATTCGTCTGTCTCTTTTACATTTGAAAGGCTAATCATCCTTTCTTCTGCATTTTGCTTAATATTATTCTTTAATTTCTCTAGCACAATTCTTGGTTTTACTCCAATGTATTTTACTGGTTTTCCTAATTTTACTATAGCAAATCCTTTTTTCTCTAAACTTTCAAGAACATCATAGGTTCGACTTCTTGGAACACCTGAAACATCTGCGATTTTTCCTGCAGAAGCAATCCCATTTCCAAGCAAGGCTAGCCAGACTTTTGCCTCATAGACATTTAAGTCAAAATAATCTTTAATCTTATGTATTAATTCTTGTTTGATCATCATTTTATAAGTCTCCAATTATATAAGAAACAGCTCCTTGAACACCAACACGCTCCATTAAAATTAGTAAATCTCTTTCATTTTCACGAGGTGCTCTTTCTGCAAGACCTTCCTGAAGAGAATCCATAAGTTCTCGCTCTTTTATTGTTAAAACTTTTTGTTTTGGCGCTCTTTCTGGATTTAAAAGAACAGTTATATTTTGATAGGTTCTCCTAAGAAACCGCCCTGTTGAACCTCGTTGATTTTCTTTTGAAAGTACCATATCTTCTACTCTTTGTTGAATCTCCTCTAGATATCTCTGATTTCTTCTTATTCTCATTGGAACTTTTTTGTAATATTCACTAATTTCCCAGTATCTCTCAGCTTCTTGTCTGATTAATCTTCTTGATTCCATTCCTTTTTCCATTTATTTTTATAAATTTCCTTATTTATAAATCTTGTGGTTTGTTACCTTTACATAGTGAGTACATTCAAAAGATTTATAAAAGGAGGAGATTCATATAAAATATGGGAGAAAATCGTTCTTTTGGGATGCTCGAACAAAAACATAGATATCAGAGATATCATGACAAATGGGTAATAATTTACATTCTTAATAACACTTTTGCAGGAAAAGTTAGTGAATTGGGTGAAGATTATATTATTCTAAATCCTTTTTCAGGAGGAGTGTACGATAAAGAAAAAGGGCTTACAAGAAAACTTATTGGAGGAGAATCTATGATATTTCTTCCGCAAATAATTGCGATAGAACCAACAACACAGGAGGATATTAAAAACTCTTGTGATCATCACAATAAACCAAAAGAGTAATTATAACAAAAAATAACTTAAAGTCATTCCAATAAAAATCCCTGCGGTTATAAAAGGCATAGCAGGATAAAACTTCTTTTTCTTGGCAAAAAAGAATAAATAACTAAGCCCAAGTGTTGCTCCTGCAATTACAAATAAACAAGGATAAAAAGAGTTGTAAGTTTTTAACATAACTCCTGCAGTAATTATTGGAAAAATTATATCTCCGCCTCCTAATATTGCAACATTAATTTTTATTCTTTTCTTTTTTAATTCTGATTTTTTTAGAGTCATTTTCATTTTTTTAATTTTTTGCCTCATGTTTTTTGAGAGATAAGGAACAAAAAACCCTGAAAAAATATTTAATTTATCTATTTGATATTTTGCCATTTTCTGCATAATTCCTGAATGCCAGACTGCCCACATATCATAAATTGATATCAAGATTAGCAAAATGATAATTGTCCACATATTTAAAATCTGCACAAAAACCGCAGCAATTCCTGGATAGATGAATAATTCTGTAAAATTATGGATCAGAAATTCTTTTTTGTAAATTTTGATATAAGAGAGTGGAAGAGCGAGCAAAAGAGAAATCAAAAGAGAATATTTAAACAGAATTAGAGAATTAAAAGAAATTCCTAGTGCAATTATAACTACTACAAAAAACCAGAGTTTTAATACAAAGGAAAGTTCAAATTTAGTAAATAAAAATAAAAGAGTAACTGCAATAATAAATGCGACAACAAGGGAATACAAATATTCTGTGCATTTAATAAAATCAATAAAAGAGTTCATTGGACATTCAATCGGAGCTTCTTCTGGAAGTTCCATTCCAAAAGGAAGAACATGAGATTCGTCAAGATAATAATTTACAACATAAAGTCCAATAAACTGAGTTACAAGAAACATTAACAAAAGGATTATTGTTATTTTTAGTGAGTGTTTCATAACAGAAAAAAACAAAAAAGAGTTTTTAAAATCTACTAAAAATCCTATTTATAATGAATAAGAAAGATAAGGATTTGGTAGGCAATAGTTTCCTGGTGCTACTTTTATATAAAAAGAGGAAACACCTTTTCTATTATCTAATTGATAATCAATATAACGAGTATCCCATCCATATAACTGTATTTTATCTCCTGCAGAAACCGCCACATCATGAGAATATGTAGTTCCAGCACTAAAACTACTTATGAGATGCTGAGTTCCACTTACTGCAATACCATTCTTATAAATCTGCGTATAGAAATTAACAGTACTTCCTGGAGAAGTTACTGTCCATTCTACTCTTACACCTCCTGGATTAGAAAAAATAATTTCTTTTAATCTCACAGGCGAATTACTCAAAGCATATGTTTTTGGAGTAGTATCAGAAACTAAAATAGATGTTCCAGCAGCATAATCTATGCAAGTGCCTCCTGTAGCAAGATAAGTTTGAATAGCTTCATCAATTCTGTCATTAACCTCTGATTTTGTATAATAATTTGTTAATATGATACTCCAATCTACTCCGGATAAATCCACTTCCCCAGAACTATGTCCAAATACTGCAGGGTTTGTAGTTCCATAGGCATAAACACCAATTCCTAAAAGAAGTATCGCGCCAACAGCAATAAGTGTGTAAAATGTTTTATTTGATAAATTTATCACCAATTTTTTCATGGTAGATAAAAGATAAATTTCTTTTTAAATATTTCTATAAAGAATTATTAATTTTTTAGGCAAGTGTAATAATGATTACTATCTTGGGAATACAGAAGAGGAGTATATCCTGACTGACACCCACATGCATAACGATTATTAGAAAGAAGAGTACAAGTAGCAGGAGCTTTTGTTGCAGAAGGATCGCAGGTATAATAATAATTATAGTCAGTTATATAAACACGATCTGATTTACAATATCCAAGCCAAGTTCCTGAAACAACATTTGTGGGCAGAGTAATTGAATTTCCACTTGTTATTGAAAGAGTTTGTCCTGAGACAGATAATGTTTGATTATCAGTATTTACTCCAGAATTATCATCATAACCACAAGCATGTCCTGTTACTTGAGTACATAATGTATTATCTACTGTTATTTCACCAGAACTGTGTCCAAATACTGCAGGGTTAGTAGTTCCATAAGCATAAACACCTATTCCTAAAAGAAGTATCACGCCAACAGCAATAAGTGTGTAAAATGTTTTATTTGATAAACTGATTGTCACCTTTTTCATGGTAGATAAAAGATAAATTTCTTTTTAAAGATTTCTATGATTTATTAAATTTATCTCAGAGAAAAGATTATATTGCTGTTGCGGATTTAAGGGCACTTAAAGGGAGATTTTTACTTGCATCAAGCACCTCTATACCAAGGGCTTTATCATTTTCACCCAAGTCAATATTTATAGAATCATTTAAAGAGATTGTTTTTTTTACCTCTCCTTTCAAAATATCTTTTAAATAAATGTATACAGCATCTGCTTCTTTATCAAATATCATTTTCATTTCCATATTAAAGTGATAATCTTTATAAATTTACCTTTTTTTGAATAAACAACTTTTAAAGTCCTATAATTTATTATTCTATATGATTCAATTTTTCCATTTTTAGTAATTGTATAGTTGGGCATATCAATTGTTTCTATAATCTCCTTCATTTTTATATTTCTTTCAATCATTCTTTTCTGAGCATGTTTTGTTAAAATTATTCTCATGATTGAATTAATATTCTAATCATTATATAACTAACGATTATCTTAATCTAATTGTCTCTAAAATGCGTGGAACATTTGTTTCAACGCGATTAAGTTTGTAAAGTGCAGAAGCCAGGTCAAGAGATTTTGAAACTTCTCCATGATTGATAATTATTCTTTTTGGTTTTGGTCTCATATTATTAAAAAAAGATAAAATTTCATTTCTTCCTGCATGGGCAGTAAGGCTGGTAATTGTATATACATTTAAATTAACTTTAACTATTTCTTCTTTTCCATCTACAATCATTCTTGTTTCATTTATCCCTTCTTGAACTTGACGTCCTAAAGAACCAACTCCCTGATAACACACAAAAATTATAGAGTTGTTTTTATTTCCTGCAAATTCCTTGAAATATTCTACAGAAGCCCCTCCTACAAGCATTCCTGAAGTAGCAAGTACAACACACGGACCTTCTTCAATAACTTTTCTTCTTTCCTGAACAGAACCAACTCTTGCAAAAGTGTCTGAAACAAAAGGATTCTTATCCTGGAAAATTTGAGATCTCACCTTGCTACTTAAAAAATCAGGATAAGCTGTGTGAATAGCATTAATATCCCAAATCATTCCATCAATATATATTGGAACTTTTTTCATTTTTCCTGATTTAATTGCATCTTCGAGAATTAACATGGTTTCTTGAGCTCGTCCTAAACCTAGTTCAGGGATTAAAACTTTTCCTCCTTTTTCTATTGTTTTATTAATATAATCTAAAAGTTCTTCTTCTGACTGAATTCTTGGTTTTAAAACATCATTTTTTGATCCATAAGTAGATTCTGTGATTACTGATTCTACCCTTGGGAAAGTGTTAATTGCAGGGTCTAATAATCTTGATCTTCCGTATTTAAAATCTCCTGTATAAAGAAGATTATGCAAACCATTTCCAATATTAAGATGAACCATTGCACTTCCTAATGCATGGCCAGAATTATAAAACGTTAACCTAACATCTGGAGTAACATCAGTAACTTCATTATAATTTAAACAAATACTGTGTTTTACCATTTCTTTGATGTCTGTAGAACTAAACAAAGGTTGTGCTGCTTGCTTATACGCTACTCCAATAAAATCAAGAGAAAGCAATGCTGCAATATCTCTTGTAGGAGGAGTCATATAAACCGGACCTTTATAACCCATTTTATACAAGTAAGGAAGTAATCCCACATGATCTAAATGAGCGTGACTTATAATAACTGCATCTAAATTATTTATATCAAACTCTGGAATATTAAAATAAGGGAATTTGTCAGATCCATGAGAAGCTACATCAATTCCACAATCAAGAAGAATTGTTGAATTAGGTGTTTGCAAAAGAGCACTACTTCTTCCAACCTGTCTTGCACCTCCTAAAAATGTTAATCTAACCCATTCATCTACTTTTTCTGGATTCCATCCTTTGTAAATTTTTTCTCCAATTGAATTGAGAAACTTTCTTCTATAATTATTATTTGCATAAAGAACTTCTCGAATATTTTCTGTGATTTTGCTCTTAATTGCAGGAGATCTCTGAACTTGTGGAATCCACAAGGTAGTTCTTCTTATTTCATCTAGTATAGATCCTTGTTTCCCGATTACCATTCCAGGTTTTTTTGCTTCTATCACAACTATGCTTCTAGGAGAATCAAATAAAATCTGAGTTATCTCTGCTTCTTCTGGCACTATTTTTTTTATTTCTTCCTCTGTCTTTTCTTTATCATGGAGAATTTTTTGATCTGCCCTAAGCTCAATTCTTTTTTTAATTTCATTTACTATTTTTTTTATTTCTGCTTCTCCTTCCTTGAAAAACTTCTCATTATCTGTATAAAGAACTATATTTGCACCTTCAAAACTTGCTTCAGTAATGTTTGCTCTAAGCTGTTCTTTTATATTTTTTAGAATATCCATTTTTATTTATTATTTTTAGAATAATCATTCATTTTATTGCTTTGTTAAAAATATCTAGTTTCTTACCTCTTACTCACTATCTTTATATTCTGGAATTATTTCCTGTGAAACAACTTTTTTAATTCCCTCTTTTGTTATAGTGAATATATCAATCCCATATCCAGAGGCAGTATCTCGCTGTGTAGAAGATTTAAGTGCTTCTTTTGCAAGTTCAATTCCTTCCCTAACTGTTAAGCCTTTTTTATACTGTCTCTCTAAAAGCCCAAGAACAAACGTTGAACCACTTCCGCTCGCATCGTAATCTTCTATTTTAATTATACTCCCATCAATTCCAATATTATAAAACTCAGTAGTTCCATCTTCATTAAATCCTCCAATTAATGTTGAAACAATACTTGGAATCATTGAAGGTTGTCTGATATTAGAAAAGGCAATTGAAGCTGTTAAACTTGCTGATTGTCGTACAGTCGGTCTTGATTTAGATCTTAATCCTTTTAATTTTAATTCTGCTGCAACTAATTTAGATAATCTCTGAGCATCTGACACCTGTCCTGCCCAAGATATGACTAAATAGTCATTTACCTCGTTTGTTTTTCTAAATGTTTTATTATGTGCTGTATGTCCTAAGGTAATTTGTCTATCAGAAGCCATCACAACTCCGTCTTTACAAACTATTCCTAAAATAGTTGTTCCTGTCTTCAAAATTGAATTTTTTAATTCAGCATCCATTTTTATAATAGAATCACATCCTAATGTTATTAGAATCGATAGTGTTTATCAGATATTTTATTTTATAAATCTTTTGTTTTTTAGATTAGATCTTCCACTTTCCATTTTCTTGAATTATTTTCCCATCTACAATAATTTTTGAATTTTTCATATCTTTTACAATATCCCAGTGAACTGAAGAATCATTTCCTCCACCATTTTCTTTATAAGCCATTCCTAAAGCAAGATGAATTGTTCCAGATATTTTTTCATCAAACAAAAGTTCTTTAGTAAATTTAGTGATTTTTGGATTACAGCCAATTCCAAATTCTCCAACATAAGACGCATTCTCATCTGCATTTAATGTTTCTCTTAAAAATTCTCTGTTTTTTGAAGCTTTTGACTCTATAACTTTCCCATCTTTAAATTTTAGTTCTATATCTGTCACTTCTTTCCCAGCCCTTATTGCAGGATAATCAAATTTAATCCAGCCATTCAGACTTTCTCTAACAGGAGCCATAAATATTTCTCCTCCTGGCATATTCTCTTCTCCTTTATCTGCAACAGCTTTTTCACCATGAACTAAAAATTTCAAATCAACACCCTCTCCAACCAGATGAACCTTGCTATTTTTTTTAAATTTCTTTAAAATTTTGTTCATTTGCTTTCCTAATTTTTTCCAATCTTGTAAACAGGCATTATAAACAAAATTTTCATACTCTGTTAAAGACATTTCTGCTTCTTGAGCAAGAGCGTGAACAGGATAAGCAATTGTGCATCTTTGTATTTTATCTTTTTCATTCACAATATAATCTGAAATCGGATGAACAATTTTTTGTCTTGCAGTTATTTTTTTTGGATCTGAATTTGCTAATTCGCGCGTATTTAAATCTGCTGAAACCCTAATATATTTATCTGCTTCTTTTACAGTATTCATAAAATGAGTTGGAAACAATTCTATCTGTTCTTTTGTAGCATATTTATAGAAAAAATCTGCAACATTTGGCAAACCAATTCTAACAATAGGGTGTGCTTTTTGAAGGATAATTTCTTTATAGAGCTCTACTAAAAAAGGAATTGCCTCACTTCCTCCAGAAATAATTACTTTTTCTTCTGGCTTTACAGCTACAGAATATCTTACAGCTAATTGCGCTAATTTTCTTGTTCTTAAATCCACTGGCATCTTGTTTTTCCCAGAATTAGGTCCTGAGGCACCACACCTCTTGAAAAGAAGGGAAAAAGGAGTTTATAAAATTATTCTTCTTTTATTGAAATCCCGTCTTCTTTTTTAAATTTCAGGACATTCTCGACAAAACTCTCTATTTTTTGTTCATGACTCACTATAATTAATTGGGCTACATTTAATTGTTGCAAAACATCTCTCATTTTGTCTAATTGCTGATCAGAAAAACCATCTGTGGGCTCATCTAGAATGACTAGATCTCTTGTTTTTATTTTGCTCAAAAGAGAATTAATCACCTGATTAAGGGATAATCTATAAGCAAGAGCTACTGCTGTTCTTTCTCCTCCAGAAAGATAAGCATAATCAATCTCATAATCCTGATGCTCAATTATTGGAGTAAAATCATCTCCTAATCTAACATTGAATGAATCTGAAACAAGCATACAAAACCACTCCTCAAATAATTTAGAGAACTCTGTTTTAAGTTTAGTCATGACATTGTTTTCTATATGAGAAATAAGAGCTATGAATTTTTGATTAATCCAATTTTCTAATTCAGTGAGATGATTTAATTGTTTTTTAATTTCCTCTGTTTTTTTTATTTTATTATTTAATTCTTCTATTTGTTTAGAAAAAACTTCTATCTCTTTTTTTAATTCTGCTGTTTTTATCTCTGTCATTTTTTCCTGATTTAATGCTTGTTCTAATTCTTTTTGTTTTATCTCAAACAAATTATCAAACTTATTTAATTCAAGAACAGATTTTCTTAAACCATCTATATGTTTTGTTAAGATTGTTACATCTTGCTCTAAAAGAGTGTCTGATTTTTCAATTTCTTTTATAGAATTTTGTTTTTCCAGAATAGTTTGAAGTTGAATTTTAATTAAATTTAATGTTCTTATCTTTTGATCTCCGAGAGATATTTTAGAATTTGTCTTGTTAATTTTTTCAAGAATATTTTTTTTATTTAAACTTAATATTTCTATTTGATTTATATTTTCAGAAAGATTTGAATTGATTTTATTAAGAACATTATTTTTATAGACAGGATCTACATCCTGCATACAAGTTGGACAAATCTCTATGTGAACAAGTTTATCTTTTATAATTTCATTTTCTTTATTTTTTATATTTAAAGAAGTAATTTTTGAAGTAATCTGAAGGTTCTCTTCATTGAGAGTTTGAATTTCATTTTTATTTAATTCAACTTCTTGTTCAAGCCGAGAAATTTCTGACTCCTCAAATCGCAATGCATCTAATTCTTTAATTTTTTCATTAATTTGCGCAATCGTTCTTTTGTTATTCGCAATTGACTCTTTTTTATTAGAAATTATTATTTTTGTTTTTTCAATTTCTTGATGAAGCTTATTTTTCTCCTCTATTTTTTTAGATATTTCTTGTTTTTCTTCCTGAATTTTTTTTCTATTTTCTGTTTTTAAAAAAAACTCTTTTTCCACAGATGCGAGATTATAATATTTTGTTTCTAATTCATTTTCTTTAGTAACAATTTCAGACTTGTCAGATTCAAGATTTGCTGTAAGCCCTTGTTTCATTCTTTTCTCTTCCCTCATTTTCAATGTTACTAAAGAGGCATTTTCTAATACTCGCTTATATTTATCAATTCCAAAAACATGTCTAAGAGTGTTTAGACGAGTGGTCGGATCTTGCAAAATTATTTGTTTCATTTCTTCTTGAGGAGTATAAACAGTAAATTTATAGAGAATATTTTGTTTTTTTGCAAATTCAGTAGGATAATCCAAGAGTTCTAAAACTTTACTTTTTAATTCGCTTACAGAGATTTCCTTTTTTTCTCCCTCTAAAGTGATAGAACAATAATTTTGAGAGATTGCTTTTCCTCTTTTTAGAGTTCTTTCAACAATAATCTCTTTTCCATCAACTTCAAACTCTATACTCACACCTCCTTGATCCTCCCCATTTCTTAATAATGAAGAACCTCTCTGTCCTGGCTGTAGACCAAATAATGCAAATTCTATTCCTAGTAGGATTGAGGTTTTTCCAGAGCCAATATCTCCTGACAATAAAGTAGAACCATCTAAAAATTCAACTTCTTGTTGTTTGTAACTCCGGATATTATTTAATGTAATTTTTCTTAACTTCATTTCAAAATTCTAAAACTTTTTTAGTTTCTTCCATTAGGCGATTTGTAAAATTTTCTGTTGTCTCCCCCTCTTGTTTTTCAATTGAGAGTGTGCTTATTAACTGGGGGATTAACTCATTAAGAGAAGAAGGATTTTTCTCAGAATAATTTTTTATAATTTCTTCTTCAATATTTTCTGCATCTTTTATTTCAATCTCAAGTTCTATCTCTTTTACCTTTAAATCATGAGTATTTTTAAGTAAAAAATATGCTTGTTTTTGCCTTGCAAATTCCTCAATTTTCTGAAATTTTATATCTGAATTTTTTCCTTTTTCTAATTCACCCTTTATTCTTAAAAGAACTATTTTATCTTTTAAATCCTTTTTTTCCAATTCAAGAATAATTTGCTCTGTAGCAATAAGGGCATTTTTAATTTTTAATTCAATGGCCACAACATCTTTTAGTTTTAACTCTACTTTTTGGAGAGAGCTTTCTTTTTCAGTATCAACAATATAAAAACTTCCATAATTTAACTCTTCGAGTTCTTGAAAATTATTTGGAAAAACAGGTCCTGGATAAACAAAGTTTTGGTACTGGAAATCTATGTGAAGATGCCCAAGAGCGTAGTAATTTGCAAAAGGAAGCAAATCTGTTTCTATAGCATCTATTGGAAGTGTGCCTTTTGCCTTGTCAATTGTTGTATGTAACATAAAAATCTTAAACATTCCTGGAGAGTCATTTAGTTTTATCCTTCTTAATTCAGGGATTTCTAGTCCTGATTTTTTCCCAGGGTATCCGTATATTGCAATATTTTTATGAATCAAAGGATTTAACAAAAGAGTTTCTCCTCTTTCTTCAAAATCTAAAACATTTTTGCAAAAACCTGCTTTTTCTAAAACATCTAAAAAAGTTTTTCCAGATATCGAATAATCATGAGATCCGGCGATAATAAAACAAGGAATTCCTGCTTCTTTTAATCTTTTAAATTCTGCAAAAGTTTTTTTTAAAATTTCTATAGAAGGATAAGCAGAATCAAATAGGTCTCCTACAATAAGGACAAAATCAAGTTTCATATTAATACATGTATTAATTGCTATTTGAAAAGATTGGAAGTTCAAATCTTGCATTGGCTGCTGCTTCCATCCTCCTAAATGAACATCGGATATATGTGCAAACCTCACCATTTTAATTAAAAAAGTTTATAATCTTGAAAAAATAAGTGTATATATAAAATTGATTGTGATGAAATGAAAAAAATAAATATTCTTTTTGGTGGAGAGGCAGGCCAGGGACCAAATATCCTTACACATATCTTGGGAGAATCTCTGGTAAAACAAGGGTATTATATATTTTATTCAAGAGACTATCAATCTTTAATACGGGGAGGGCATAATTTTAATGTTTTAACAATTTCAGATGAACCAGTTTATAGTAATGAAAAGAAGATAGATATGATTATTGCTTTAGATGAAAATACTATAAAAATCCATGAAAAAAATTTGGGAAAAAATGGAATAATCCTACGTGGAAAAGATAAGAATATGTATTTTGCAGGGAGAATGTTCAAAATCCTTGGGTTAGATTTCAAAATTCTTGAAAAAGAACTCAAAGAACTTAAAAAAAGATTTGATGAGAACTTAAAAGAGGCTAGAAAAGGATATGAAAATGCTGAAAAGCAGTTTAAATTAGATGCTCCTTTGAGGAAAAAATCTGCAAAATTCGAAAATGGAAATCAAGCAATTGCAAAAGGAGCTATTCAATCAGGATTAGATCTCTATTATGCATATCCTATGACGCCTGCAACATCTGTTTTAAGAGAATTAGCAGAAAAACAAACAGAGAAGAATTTTCTTACTTTTGAGCTAGAAAATGAAATCGCAGTAATTAATGCTGCTATTGGAAGTGCAATCACTGGTGCAAGAGCTATGGTTGGCACATCAGGAGGGGGATTTGACTTAATGGCAGAATCATTGAGCTTAGCAGGAATGATAAACATACCTTTAGTAATTTTTTTATCACAAAGACCTGGACCTGCAACAGGAGTTCCAACATACACTGCTCAAGGAGATTTGAATACCGCAAGATGCACAGGACATGGAGAATTTCCAAGGTTGCTTGTTGCCCCAGGAGATTTAAATGAGTCAGAAGAATTAACAAATCAGGCATTTTATTTTGCAGAAAAATACAAAATTCCTTCAATAATTATTAATGATAAACATTTAGGAGAAAGTTATTACACTGAAACAGAGGATTCAAAGATGATTAAAATAAAAAAATCAACCCCTCTTGCAAGACATAGTGGAAATGAAACAGATGAAAATACTGCAAGTTCTTGTAAACAAGAAATAGTTGAAAAAAGAGTTAAAGAAAGAATGGAAAAAATGGAAGAGATAAGAAAAGAATCTAAAAAATTTAAAACATACAAAATTTACGGGAATGCAGAGAGCAGAAATTTAATTGTATTTTGGGGTTCTACAAAAGGAGCGATCTTGGATTCTATAAAAGATTTAGATTGCAAAGCTTTACAAATTTTATATCTTAAACCATTTCCAGTAAAAGTTAAAAATGAGCTAAAAAAAGCATCTAATCTCATATTAATCGAAAACAATGAAACTGGTCAACTAGGGGATTTAATTGCAGAGAAAACAGGAGTCTTTTTTAAAGAAACTAATAAAATTTTGAAGTATAATGGCAGACCTTTTTTATCTGATGAATTAAAAAAAGAGATTGAGAAGAGATTGGAATAATGCTTACAATTAAAACATCCTTGAAAGAATTTAAGAATAAAGGGATTGGACTTATAAGTGAGGAATTTATAAAAAAAGGAACTGTAGTCTGGAAATTCGACCCAATTATTGACATAATTGTTGATGAAGAAAAGATTCCAGAAGAAGCTGTTGATTTTTATGATATTTATGCTGTTAGAATAGATGAAAATAAACTTATGTTAAATACTGATAATGCCAGATTTATGAATCATTCAGAAAACCCCAATATAAAAAGCCATGGAGAGTTGGAAGAAGATATCGCAGTGGAAGATATAAATCCTGGAGAAGAAATAACAATTAATTATAAAGAAATTGAAGAAGTTCCGTTAAATTTTGAAAATAAAGAGGGTGGAGAGGGATTGAGGAATAAAAAGTTGGATAAATTAAATGGAGAGGCAGTTAGCGTATGAGAATAAGAAAAGCAAAAAAAAGTGACAGAAAAGAGGTTATCAAACTCTTAAAAGAGTATGATAAATATGAATATAAATTAGATAAAAGGCATAAGCCAGATTCAATAAAAGAACTAAAAAATTTTTTTAATATCTTAGTGAGGAATAAAAATGTTATAGCACTTGTTCTTGAGGTCGACAAAAAAATAATTGGATTTATCAGTGGAGAAGAAGGAAAAACTTTGAAGGGCAAGAATTGTAAAATTCACCAATTTATCATTACCAAGGATTATAAAAATAAAGGATATGGTAAAAAATTGCTAAATGAATTTGAAGCTCAATCTGAAAAAAGAGGTTGCAAGACAATCCAAAGCTTTGTTTTAATAAAAAATAAAAAAGTCTTGAAATTCTATAAAAAATTAAAATATTCTTTTAATGAAGAAGGGTTTATTATAAAGAAAAAACTAAAATGAACATATCTACTAAAACCAAATCAACATGGTGTCCTGGATGCTATAATTTTCAAATACTTGCAGGAGTAAAAAGAGTTTTAAATGAAAAAATTAAATCAGAAAAAGATCGACAAAAATGGATGATTGTTTCTGGAATAGGGTGTCACGGGAAAATATTTGATTATCTAAATCTAAATGGAATCCATACTTTGCACGGGAGAGTATTGCCAACTTGTTTGGGAATGAAAATTGGGAATCCGAATTTAAATGTGATTGGATTTTCTGGAGATGGAGATGCTTATGCAGAAGGAATGGAACATTTAATTCACGCTGCAAGATATAATTCAAATTTTAAGTATATTGTTCATAATAATCAGGTTTTTGCTTTAACTGTTGGACAACCAACACCAACCACAGAAATCGGGTTTAAAGATAAAACAACCCCGTTAGGAGTAAAAATTCCTCCGCTTAATCCAATAAGGCTTATGCTTGCATCTGGAGCAAGTTTTGTTGCAAGAGTTTTTTCAGATATAAAACAAATAGAATTTGTATTGAAAGAAGCATTGAAACACAAGGGATTTGCATTTATAGAAGTTCTGCAACCGTGCTTAATTTTTCATCCAGATATTAGATATAAAAAAGCATTTTATTCATTAGAAGAATCTGGGCATGATAAATCAAGTTTTGAACAAGCATGGAAAAAAGCCCAGGAATTTGACTATAATACTATTGAAAAAATCCCGCTAGGAATTTTTTATCAAACCAAAAAACCAGTATTTGAAGAGCATTTTGAACAGTTAAAAAAATTAAAAGCTAAGAACATAGGCTGGAGAGATGTTAAGAGATAAGTATTTCTTTTGAGTAGTGACAAAAGGAAATCTTTAAATAAGAAGAATTCTTATATTCATCATGAAGAGAATATTAATCGTAGACGATATGAGAGAAGTTTATGAAGAAATAGTTGCTACGTCTCGTGAAGGAGATGTTCTTGACTATGCAAGAAATCCTCCAGAAGCTATAAGAATGATGGACGAAGACAGAAATTACAATCGTGTTGTAACAGATTATCATTTAGGAGAGAATTATCCTAATGGAGGAATAAAAGTGGTTAGAGCCGCTACAGAGAGAGGATTAAAATGCATATTAATGAGCACAAAAAATCATCAAAAAGAAGCTATAGAAGCAGGAGCAAATTGCTTTGTATTTAAAAGAGAACTACTTCAGGGAAGCTTAAATGAATGAAAAAAAATTAGCCCCGCACAAAGGAGTAAAACAATATTTCAAAAAAGAGATTGAAAAACAAACAAAAAGAAAGAAATCTTATTTAGAACAATTAGAAATTATCAAAAAATTACTAGAAGCTAATGAAGAAGAAATAAAATATAATCACGGATGGATAAAGTTTCACGAAACAGCTATAGAAGGGCATAAAAAAGAAATTAAAGAAACTTTTGATTTAAATAAAAAAATTGATCAGGAAAACAAGTTAAAATTCCATGAAGAACAGATAAATAATCACCACAAAAAATACATTGAATATCATAATAAAGAAGCAGGATCAATAAAAAAAGAAATTGAAATATTTGAACAAGGAATAAAAAGATGCGAAGAACAACTTGAATTTCTAAAAAAAGAAATAGAAAAAAATTTAGATTGAATCCAGTTCCCAAATACATAACCTCTCAAAAAATAATTTCTCACAACCAACTTGTTTTGAAAAATATCCTTGCTCTAAAAAATTAATATCTTCTGCTAGTGAAGAGGTGATTAAAAATATCTTTCCTTTTTCATTTAAATGATTTTTTGCCTGTTTCAGAAATCGCAAAATAATCTCGTTTCCTTTTTTTCCTCCAGTAGTATCTTTTTCTTTGTCAAACCTGTCTTCTGGAAGATAAGGAGGATTGAATATTATAACATCAAATTTTCCAGAAATCTTTTTGAATAAATCTGATTGAACACAGTTAAACCCAAGAAGATTGCAATGCTCAACTGCTTTTGGATTTATATCGCACGAGAAAATATTTTCTTTTTTTATTCCAATGTTAAAAACAGTTTCTAAATGAATCCCAGAACCAGCTCCAATTTCAAGAAATTTTAAATTTGGTTTTTTCTCTAATAATCTTGGAAGTTGCTTTTTTAAAATACTGGACATTAAAAAAGAATCTTCTTTAGGATGATAAACTTCAGAAGTTTCATACATTTTAAAACAAACTATTAAAAAAATTAACTAACTCTTCTTTAAATAAAAAAAGAAGTCCTAACACTCCAATTAAAATTAAAAGAAGTATAACTAAAACAAGCGCAATAATTTTTTCTTTAGAAACTTTTTTTTTGGGCCCATATTCTGAAACAGAAGCAATTGAATTATATGTGATAGGAGGAGGAGGTTTTTTAGGGAATATTGGTTTGTTAGAAATTTGTTTTTCCTGCGGAGGAGATTGTTGAACTGGTTTTTGAATTTGTATTGTTAGATCTCTTGCAGCTTCTTCAATTTCTTCTCTTTTATATCCCGCGTTATAAAAGCTAATCATAGCTTGTTGCAAAGTCTCTCCTTTTGATAATGCAATCCTCAAACCCTCTAGAATCTCTTCTTTTACCATATAAATTTAAATGTTTAATTTTTGTCGATCTTGCATTAAATGACACTCTTTACCTACTCTATATCCCATTTCTCGTGCAAGTTCGATCATTGGAGAAAGTTGTTGTGTTGAACCGTGAGAAGGGATAATATGCCGAGGATTAATTATTGAAATTAGATCTCTCAGGTCTTCTCTTCCTCCATGACCAGACACATGAACTTTGTCAAAAATTCTTACTCCTGATTTTTTTAATTTTTTATCTAATTGCCCTTTATTCGCCATATTAACTGGCGTGGGAATTGTTTTAGAACAAAATATAATATTATCATTGGATTTAAACTCAAAAGGTAATTTTTTTCTTGCAAGCCGGTCCATTATACTTCCAGGTTCACCTTGATGACCAGTGCACACAACTAAAGAATTTTTTCTATCCTTACTAACTTTTTTTAAAATTGACTCTACTTGTCTTTTATAACTTCCCATGTAAATATCTTTTTTAAAAGGACACATATTAATCTCAATTGAAGAAGAAACATATTTTTTCAAGCTTCTTCCAATAAAATAAACTTTTCTATCAAGTTTTTTTGCAAAATCCACTATACTTTTTAACCGAGCAATATGTGAAGAGAATGTAGAGACAAAAATTGCAGATTTTTCATTTTCAATAGTCATTAAAACTTCCTCTATTAGTGCTCTTGCAACTTTTTCACTAGGAGTTTTTGTTTCTGACCCCGAATAAAGAGAATCCACAATAAGTGCTTTTACACCTTCTTTGGAAATTCTTTTTAACGCATCATAATTAGGAGGTAATCCTAAAATAGGCGTGTTATCAAGTTTAAAATCATTAGCATAAAGAACAATTCCTTCTGGAGTATGTAAAGCAACCATAGAAGTTTGGAGAGTAGAGTGAGTGATATTGATAAATTCTGCTTTGTATGTTCGTTTTTTTCCTTTTATTTCAAAAGTAGAATTTGGTTGTATTGTCTTTATATTGTTTGGAATTTTAATTTTTTCGTCATCTAAAATTTTCTTTAAAACACTTACAGTGAAAGGCGTTCCAACTACTGGCGCATTATATCTATAACTTGTATAAGGAACTGCTCCAATATGATCAAGATGAGCATGTCCTAAAAGAATTGCTCTTATTTTATTTCTTAAACCAAGTTGATTAAGAAGAAGATCGTCAGGTAATGCTCCAATACCTCTTAATTTTTTTTCAGAATAAGTTTTTTGTTGTTCTTCTTCTTCCTGGAGTTCAATAACTGCAGGGAGATAAATCCCTGAATCAAACATAATTGCATCATCGCCTGTACGAATAACGCTCATGTTTTTCCCGACTTCATTAAACCCCCCAATAGTATGTATTTCCATTTGATCCTCTTTTATTAATTATTAGAAATTACAGTTTAAAAATGCTTTTAGATAAATTTAATAAGATATTTTTATTTAAGGGATTATGAAATCTCTCAAACCTTCTGCACGAGAAAATAAGAGATATTTATTAGTTAAAGGAGAAAATCTTAAGAAAAATATTGAAAACTCTATTCTAGAATTTATTGGAGTTTTAGGCATGTCTAAAGTTGGGCTCGGATGGATAAAAACAGCCAAGAATTCTGCAATTATTTCTATAAATAGAGAGGCGCTTAATCATGTGCAGGCAAGCTTCTGTATCTGGCCAGAAAAAATTTCTGTGGAAAAAGTTAGCGGGACATTGAAGGGATTGAAGAAATAGATGTTAAAGTGTAATAAAGAATAAAAAGAAGTTTCGATTTTCTAATTAATGCCTGGTGAAGAAAAACATGAATATCTAGTAGAGGGGTTTACCGGAAGAAATTTTATATCTGTTCTTGGAGGCGCATACAATTCATATTTGGATACTCTTTCTGGAGACAACCATCAATTAAAATATAATTGGAGCGAAGGGGCACTTTTAGCAACATGGAGGAAGGGAAATAGAGAACAAAGAACCCCTCCAAAAATTAAATTAGTCCCAACAGATGAAAAGAATCTCGCGCATTTTAAGAAGAGTGTTGAAAACACATTAAGCGCAGTTTCTGGAGATGAAATTTATTTAGTAAGGTTGTAAAAAAGAACGATAATTTTTAAATACCTCAGGAACTAAGTATGGTTATGACTACTGATTATATTTTACCAATAATAATATATGAAATGTGGAAAGTAAATCAAAAATTTCCTGTAGGATACAGGGAGATCGTAGGGATAATGTTAGGACTTCAAGTAAAAGGACAATATCTAGTACCTTCTCAAAAAATAATGGTGAGCGAAGCTGGCCCGTGGAGTGCTATGATTGGACAGGATGTTTCCTTTTTAAAAGACCAGGGGTTTGTTGAGATTTCCCGAAGCTCTTATGACAGTGCATTGGCCCCCCTGAAGCCAATGAAAGAATATTTAAGAGAAAGAGTAGACAGAACTCACTTAAAATCATTAAGAGGTTTATTGAAGCAGATAACTCCAGCAGATTTAGAAGAACATATCCCGTGGAGGTGGGCAAAACACAGGGTGTACGAAGAAGAAGGTATCATTAGAGCAGATCCAAGGTTAGACAGATTTGATCGATTGTGGACAGTTCCAGATTAACAACTTAAACCACCCGAAAAACTTTTAAATAGCAATTTCTTTGATTTTTCGGAGAGAGAAAAAGAAAAAGGATATTTTATTATAAACTTCTCTTAAAATATAGAAAAATGGATATGCCAACAGATATGCAGCATCAAGCAATGGGCTATGATCGTACTGCGACAATGTTCTCTCCTGAAGGGCATCTGCTTCAGGTAGAATATGCAGAAAAAGCCGTTAGACTTGGAGTTTCAAGTATTGGAATGGTTTGCTCAGATGGAGTTTTCATAATTGCAGATAAAAGAATTAATGATATATTGATTGTTTCAGAATCAGCAAATAGAATTCACGAGATTGATTCTCATATCATTGCAAGCACTGCAGGAATTACTCCTGATGCAAGAGTTTTGATTGAAAGAGCGCAAGTAATTGCCCAACAACAAAGAATAACATATGATTCTCCTGTTGAACCAGAATTAGTAATAAAAGATATTTCGAACATGAAACAACAATTCACCCAGTATGGAGGAGCAAGACCATTTGGAGTGTCATTAATGTTAGCAGGAATAAATGGAAAAAAACCAGAATTGTTTACAAGTGATATCACTGGAACTTATTTTTCTTATTATGCAAATGCTATTGGAGAGGGTGATGAAAAAATAAAAGAACTGCTAAGAGAAAAATACAAAAAAGACCTAACAATTAAAAAAGGTGTTAAAGTTGCTTTAGAGATATTTGAAAAAATTAAAGGAAAAATGTTTAATCTAAGTAGTTTTGAATTAGTGTACATTGATGTTCAGAAGGGAAAAATGAAAAGACTAGAAGGAGATAAAATTAAAGAATTATAAAATGCCAAATACATTAGCGAGAGTAAAACAAGAAGGGAAAAATTTTGAAATAATTGTTGATTTAGATAATGCAATTAAATTCAAGAAAGGGGAAATTTCATTTATAGAAGCAGAAGGAGATAAAATTTTTACTGACTCTAAAAAAGGATTTGTTGCATCTCCTTCAGATTTGCAAGAAATTTTTGGAACACGAGAAATTAATTTAATTGCAGGCAAAATAATAAAAAACGGGGAAATTCTTTTAACCCAGGAACATAGAGATGAAGAAAGAGATAGAAAAGTAAAACAGATTGTTGATTTTCTTGCAAAAAACGCTATTGATCCTCAAACAGGACACCCTCATTCTCCAGAAAGAATTAGAACTGCCTTAAATCAATCAAAAATAAATATAAAAAATGTTCCTCTTGAGAATCAGATTAAAGATATTATTGAAGAATTAAGTAAAATCCTTCCAATAAAATTAGAAACAAAGAAAGTTAAAATAGTAATTCCTGCTGTTTATACAGGAAAAGCTTACGGAATAATTAATATTTATAAAGAACAAGAAAAATGGTTAGATGATGGGAGTTTAGACGTAACTGTAAAGATTCCTGCAGGAATAATCATGGATTTTTATGATAAATTAAATTCAGCAACACAAGGTAGTGCTACAACAGAAGAGATAAAACAAGAAAAATAAAATGACAGAGAAGATTAATCGACAAATAGTAATTCCTGGGGAAATTATAGCAAAAGGTGAAGATTTTTTGCCTGGAGATGGAACAGAAAAAAGAGGGAATGAAATTATTGCGACAAGATATGGATTATCAGAAGAGGTGAATAAATTAATAAAAATAATTCCATTGTCAGGGGTTTATCATCCTAGAAGAGGGAATGTTGTTATTGGAAAAGTAGAGAATATTACATTTAATGGATGGGTAATTGATATTGGAGCAGGAGAAAACGCATTCTTATCTTTAAATGAAGTTCCAAGATATATTAATAACGATAGTTTGGATGAGCTAATGAATATTGGGGATATGGTTATTGTAAAAATCTGGGGGATTAATAAAAGAGGAATTGATTTAAGTATTAAATCGCGAGGTCTTGGAAAGATAGATGAAGGAATAATTGTAAAAGTAAATCCAAATAAAGTTCCGAGAGTTATTGGAAAAGAAGGGAGCATGGTAAATTTAATTAAAAAAGAAACAAATAGCAATATTACTGTAGGACAAAATGGATTTATTTGGATAAGAGGGGATAAAATTAGTGATGAATTGCTTGCAAAAAAAGCGGTTTTGTTTATTGTAGAGAAATCATTTGTTCCAGGATTAACAGAAGAAATAAAAGAATGGTTTGATAAAAATAGAAAGGAAAAACAAAATGAGTAAAGAATTTAAAAGATTAGATGGAAGAAAAGTTGAAGAGATAAGGCCAATGAAAGCAAAAGTTGGAGTTGTGCCAAATGCAGATGGAAGTGCATTATTCTCCTTTGGAGAAACAATTGCAATCGCAGCAGTTTATGGTCCAAAAAAAATGCATCCCCAACATCAACAAGATCCTGAAAAAGGAACTTTAAGATGCAATTACAACATGTTAAGTTTTTCTGTTACAGACAGAATAAGGCCTGGAACAAGTAGAAGAAGTACTGAAATTAGTAAAATAACTCAGTGGGCATTAGAACCAGTAATTATGATAGAGGACTTTCCTAACATGGTCATAGATGTTCACATTAATATTTTGCAAGCAAATGCTTCAACAAGATGTGCAGGAATAAATGCTGCAGCAATGGCGCTTGCTCATGCAGGAATCCCTATGAAAAACTTGGTTTCAAGTGTTTCTATTGGAAAACTAGACAAACAATTAGTAGTTGACGTTAACAAATATGAAGAGGATTGGGAAGAAGGAGAAGGAGCTACAGATATTCCATTCACCTTTACAAATGATGGAAAATTAACCCATATCCAGTTAGATGGAAAAATAACAAAAGAACAATTAAAAGAAGCTGTTGAACTCGCAAAAAAGGCGACTCAAAAAATATATGAAGTTCAAAAAGAAGCTTTGAAAAAAGTAGAGGGACTATAAGATGGATAAATTTTACACTACACCAGAAATAATTGGGGAAAGAATCAAGAAATACTTAAAACAAGGAAAACGATTTGATAACAGAAAAACAGAGGAATTTAGGGAAATCCTTGTTGAAACAGGAGTTTCAAAAAATGCCGAAGGCTCTGCAAGAGTAAAAATAGGAAACACAGAAGTTATAGTTGGAATAAAAATGAGCGTAGGAACACCTTATCCTGATTCCCCTAATAAAGGAAATCTCATGACTACTGCCGAACTACTTCCACTTAGTTCTCCAAGATTTGAGAGTGGTCCTCCAAAGTTTGAAGCAATTGAACTTGGAAGAATCATTGATAGGGGAGTTCGTGAGAGCAAATTTATTGAATTTGAGAAATTATGTATAAAAGAAGGAGAAAAAGTCTGGACAGTTTTCATAGATATTTATTCTATAAATGACGATGGAAATCTTCTTGATGCTGCCGGAATTGGAGCAATTATTGCGCTGAAAAATGCAAAAATTCCAAAATATGATTCTAAAAAAGATATAGTAGTATATGGAGAGTGGACAGATGAAAAAATACCTCTTTCAAAAAATATTCCATTATCATTAACAGTACATAAAATCGGAGAAAGTTTACTTGTTGATCCTACAAGAGAGGAAGAGGATGTGAGTGAGGTAAGGGTGACAATCGGAAGTTCAAAAGAATTTATTTCTTCTATACAGAAAGGAGAATCTGCTAGTTTAGAAACAGAGGAATTTAGCAAAATACTCGATTTGCAAGAAAGAGTTTGGAAAGATATATTTAAAAAAATTGAAAAACATCTAAAATAAAATGGAATCATCAAAATTTTCAAGATATGAAAAAGCAAGAATTCTGGGAGCAAGAGCACTTCAGATAACGATGAATGCACCTCTTTTGATTAAACTTTCTCAAGAAGACTTAGAAAAGATTCGGTTTGATGCTTTAAAAATTGCAGAAGTTGAACTAGAATCAGATATCCTTCCGATCTCAATTAAAAAACCATTTCCAGAAAGAAAAATTGAGAAATTAAGAAGAGCTAAAGAAAAAACAATCAGCGACGAGAAAAAAGCTGAATTAGAAGCTAGAGAGATGGAAGAAATTGCAAAAGCAGGAGAGATAATGGATCTTGCAAAACCAGAAGATGAAATAGATGAAGAATCTTCTGAAGAAAGCGCAGAAGAGTAGAATTAGAATAGAAGAACTTTTAAATCAAATTGCTCTTTTTCTTTTTATGATAATAAGAGGAGTCACAGCGAAAAAAATTTTTGATTCTCGCAAAGAACATACAATTCTCATATCAATTAAAACAGACGTAGGAAATTTTTCTGCCAGTGCGCCAAACGGAAAATCAAAAGGAAAATATGAAGCAAAACCCTACCAAAAAAATCTGGAAGGAGATATCAAAGCATTAAAAAAGTTTAGTGATTATTTTTCAGAAGAGATTTTGGAAAAGTTTGATGATTTAAGAAGAGTAGAAGATATTGTCGATAGACATGTTGGAGCAAATACTCTCTTTGCTTTAGAATCTGCCATCTTAAAAGCAATTGCAAAAGAACAAAAAAAACAGATTTGGCAATTGATTAATAAAAACTCAAAAAAGTCTCCAAGATTAATCGGAAATTGCATTGGCGGAGGAAAACATTCTGAAGCTAAAAAAAAGAAACCAGATTTCCAGGAATTCTTATTAATTCCAAATACTAAATCTATTGAAGAATCCCTCGAAAAAAACAAAAAAGCTAAAGAAGAAACAAAAAATCTTCTAAAAAAAATTGATGAAAAATTTAAAGAGAGAAAAAATGATGAAGACGCGTGGATGACTTCTCTCAATGACAAAGAAACATTAGAAGTTCTGAAAAAATTGAGAATTTCGCTAGGAGTAGATGTTGCTGCTTCAAGCTTTTACAAAAGAAAAAAATACCAGTATGAGAATCCTATTTTCAAAAGAACTAGTGAAGAACAAAAAAGCTATGTCTCAAATTTAATAAAAAATTTTAATTTATTATATATTGAAGATCCGTTTCATGAAGAAGATTTTGAAAGTTTTGCAAAACTCCTAAAAAAATTCCCAAACAGTCTAATAACTGGAGATGATTTAACTGTTACAAATTATAAAAGACTAAAAAAGGCAGTAGAAATGAAAAGCATTAATGCAATAATTGTTAAGCCAAATCAGTGTGGTTCTTTACTTGAAGTAAAAAGAGTTTGTGAACTTGCTAAAAAGAGCGATATTAAAATAATTTTTTCCCATAGAAGTGGCGAAACACCTGAAACAGTTCTTGCAGATTTAGCATTTGGTTTTGGTGCAGATTTTTTCAAATGCGGAATTACTGGAAAAGAAAGAGAGGCTAAAATAAAGAGGTTGATTGAGATTGAAAAAAGTTTGAAATTCTCGCACTAGCTCGTCTCTAAAGAGCCAAACTAAAGAAAGGGTATTAAAAATAGAAAGATTGATTGAGAAGAATCAATAAGCATGCGCTCTTTCTTCATGCAACATTATTGCTCCAAGAACACTATCATGCATTTCCCTAGGAGGGAAACTTAAATGCCTATAACAATGGCCACAAATGTCCTTGCTTTGATCTGGAAGCCTGTGCCTTCCTTCACTATCGCAATCAGAATGTCTCTTTGTTAAACAATCTGCAATAGTCTCTGAAAAACACCTTAGTTTTTCAGGAGATTCTTCTTTTGCAAGAGAAGAGAGCGTCATCCCTTCTAGAATAATATCTGGTGTTACTTTCTTACCTCTTTTTCCATAATCAATAAAAAGGCCTACCAAAATCTCGGTAATTTGCGTTGATAAATTATATAATCTATCCGTAACTTCCATTATCTCCTATTGATGATTACATTTATAAAAATTATTGCAAGCTAAAGTATATGATAGAAACCCTTTTAAACATAATTTTCTCTGAATCCTTATGACAAAGATAATTGAGAAGATTAAAGAGGGGGTTAAAGAACTTGGAAGGGCTGCAGAAGAAATTGCAGAAGAAGTTGAAAAAACAATTGGAAGTGAAGAGATTGTTGAAGATCTTGCAGAAGAAGTTGAAAAAATCACAGATTCTAAAGAAGAAACAATAGAAAAGGCTGCAGAAGAAGAATCATTAAAAACTGAGAAAGCCCCTGAAAAATCAATTGAAGAAAAGAAAAAAGAGATTCTAAAAAAAGCCAGAAAACTTTCTGAAAAAATTGATGCCCCAAAAACAGAGGATCTAAAAGAACAGGTAAAAATTAAAAAAAGAACCGATATGCTAATTCCTCTTGAAGAATATGTTAAATCAGGAATTTATCTTGGAACACGGGTGGTCACTCCTTCTATGAAACCATTTGTATACAGAAGAAGAGCAGATGGTCTTGCAATATTTAATACAGATTTAATTGATGAAAAAATAAAAGAAGGAATAGAATATTTATCTAAATTTAATGCAGAAGATATTATTCTTGTTTGCAAACGGCAAGCAGGAGAAAGAACTGCAGAAATGTTTAGCAAATTAACAGGAATAAGAGTTTTTACTAAAAAATATCCTGCAGGAATTTTAACAAATACCAATCTTCCAGATTTTTTTGAGAATGAACTTACTATAATAACTGATCACTGGCTTGATAAAAACGCACTTAATGATACGCTAAAAGTTCATAAAAAAGTGCTAATGATTTGTGATACAAATAATTTTGCTAAAGGTGCTCACCAAGTGATAATAGGAAATAACAAAAGCCCTAAAAGTTTAGGAGTTATCTTTTATTTATTAGCAAGTGGTTTTTGCAAGGCAAAAAAAATAAAAGCAGATATTCCTGATTTAGAATGGTGGACTGGTGAGAAATAAATTCTCCCAAGAGTAATCAAACCAGTGGACAATTAAGAAATAGTTTTTTATTACAACAATTCTTAAAAAGTGTTTTAGATATTAATCATTATGGGAATAGAAAATTTAGAGAAAACTCAAGAATTATCAGAATACCTGACCCTTTTAGGCAGAATTGTAAATGGGACTTATGTTAATTTTAGAAAAATTAATCCAATAAGAGAAGCAGTTGAAGGAAATCAAGATGGTTTAAACTTAAAAGAAGATCCTATTTGGAAGCTTATTACTATTGCAGAAGAATATGAAAACAGGATTCTCATGATGAGAACAATGGGGGGGGTTCCTACTCAAAGAAATAGTTCAGAAGGAGAAGGTCGTGCAAGAGCGATTGCAAGAATTGTCTTAAAAGAATTCGTAAATACTTATAGAGAGGACTAAACCTTCATAAACAGCCAATTCTTTTTATCTTTTCCAAGTTTTGCATTAACTAAAACATATTTTCCAGTAAGTTTTTTCCCATGAAGCTCAACCTCTATTTTTTCTTTATCTTTTTCAATTAAATTATATGTTCCGCTGTCCCAAATTTTAACGTCTCCAGCACCATACATTCCTTCTGGAATTTTTCCCTTAAATTTTGCATAGTTGAGAGGATGGTCTTCTACCTGAATTGCGAGGCGCTTGATGTTTCTTGTTCTTAGAGGTTGTTTTGGCAAAGCCCATGATTTTAAAACACCTCCCATTTCTAAACGAAAATCATAGTGAAGATTTGTTGCATGATGTTCGTGTATAACAAAAATTGGCATAGTTAAAGGAAGTAAGAAGAGATTAAATATATTTTGGAATACAGTTAGTTTTAAATATATTTTATTGCATAATAATTTATGGGTGAGAGTGTGGAAAAAAGAGTTATTAAAGTTGATGTAGAATTAGTAAGGGTTTCAGATGGAGGAGATTATATTAGAGCAATAAGAGGTAGCAACATTAGTTACATTCTTGGAGGAATGGCGCACAAAAGAGGACATCCTCCTGGAGAATATACTCTGGAAGTTAAATTTATTCCAAAAAAAGAAAAGGAAAGAAATTAACATTTTCACCAATTCATCTAATAAGAATTTATAGATAAAATTTTACCGACGACAAAATTAAATTTCTTCACCAAAAGGTTTATAAACGCAAATTTAGTTCTAATCTTAATTAATATGAGTGCTTTAATGAATCAATATTTTATCGAAGTTAAAGTATGATGGAGTATGTAGAAGCAGTCATAGTTGTAGTTCTAAGCCAATAGTTAGGATATGTGTGAAGTGTTCTTAATGTCTTACATTTGAGAATGCGCTGAGGTTGTTATATTTATTAATAATCAATGAGGTTAAATCCAGTTGATCCTGCTGGCGGCTGCGGCTCTCTGGTTTGCGTTTAGACATGCAAGTTTTTTTTGTTTCCTCGGAAGTAGAAAAGCGAACTGCTCAGTAACACGTAGCTAACTTACCCTTAGGTCAGGGATATCCTCGGGAAACTGAGGTTAATACCTGATAGGAGATTTACCCTGGAATGATTAATCTCTCAAACTCGTGCCTAAGGAGAGGGTTGCGGCGGATTAGGTTGTTGGCGGGGTAATAGCCCACCAAGCCTGTGATCCGTAAGGGCTCTTAGCGGAGAGGCCCTGAGAGGGAATCTGAGACACTATTCCCAGCCCCACGGGGTGCAGCAGTTAGGAATATTCTGCA
>JAHJSW010000013.1 GCA_018830245.1 Nanobdellota archaeon
CAAAAAAACACTAGTAACAAAAATGTATGGAAACAAATATTTTGGAAAACAAGGAGAAACCAGTAAAAAAACAGCAAGAGACACTAGAAAAAGAATAAATCTCAGAGATATAGAACTCCATTTAGATAAATATGGGGAAAAAGTTGGAGGAAAATTTGAAATTAATCTTAAAAATTATAAAATTTTAGGGGATGGAGCTGTAAAAAGTAAATTAATTATAAAAGCTAAAGATGCTTCAGTAACAGCAATTAACAAAGTTCAAAAAGCAGGCGGGGAGATTATCATTTCAACCCAAAAAAAAGTAGAAAAATCCGAAAAATAAAATGGATTTAAGAAAACTATTCGGCCTTATTCCAGAAGTCACAAAACCTGAAGAGAAAAAAGTTAGTTTTAATACAAAAATAAAATGGACTCTGATTATTCTAATTTCTTTCTTTGTTCTTGCAAATATTACATTATATGGATTATCTATAAATGCTCTAGAAAAATTTGATTTTTTAGCTACTGTTCTTGCAGCAGATTTTGGTTCGTTGATTACTCTTGGAATTGGTCCAATTGTAATGGCCTCAATTATCTTGCAATTGCTTTCTGGTTCAGGAATTATTAATATTGACACTACAACTGCGGAAGGGAAAAAATTCTTTCAGGGAATTCAAAAACTTCTTGTGCTTTTTTTTATAATTTTTGAAGCAATGGTCTATGTTTTAATGAAAGGTCTTCAAGCAAATCAAGAGTTAGGGGCGCTTGGTCCGAGTATCTTAATTACTCAATTAATTCTTGGAGGAATTGCAATCTATTATATGAGTGAAGTTTGTTCTAAATGGGGTTTTGGTTCAGGAGTAAGTCTTTTTATTGCAGCAGGAGTGAGTAGAAGACTAATTACAAGTGCGCTTCAATTCATAAACCAAGAAGGAATAAATTGTTTGCTTGATTTTAAAAACACTCCTTGCTCTGGGAAAATCTTTGTTTTAATTCAATCCGTGCTTGATAAACATTCTATAGAATTTTTCTCTGCTGCTGCAACAATAATTGCTACAATTCTCATTTTCATGATTGTTGTCTGGGTTCAGTCACTTAAAGTAGAAATTCCACTTTCATTTGGAAGAATAAGAGGGTATAATGTAAAGTGGCCTTTATCATTTTTTTATGCCTCGGTAATTCCAGTTATTTTAACTGCAGCATTAATGGCAAATATCCAACTCTTTGGAGGGCTTGTTGAAAATGCCGCACTTCCTTGTGCTGAAGAATCATGCAGTGGAATAGCAAAAATTGCTTCTTACTTTGGATTTTTAGGACATTTTGTAGGAGGACAGGCAATCTCTGGACTTTCATTTTGGATGGGTTCTACAAATATCCTAGAACTATTTATCAGAGGTGGAATTTCTTCAAGATATTTAATTCAGGGACTAACACATATACTCTTTTTTATGTTTTTTTCTACACTTTTTGCGATATTTTGGGTTAAGACTTCTGGAATGGATGCAAGGGCTCAAGCACACAAAATTTCTGCATCAGGGCTTCAGGTTTCTGGATTTAGACAAGATGTAAGAGTTTTAGAGAGCATTCTTGAGAGGTATATTATGCCCCTTACTGTGATGGGAGGTTTAGCTATTGGATTGCTTGCGGCAACAACAGATTTGCTTGGAGCGCTTGTTTCTGGAACATCGATGCTATTAGTAGTTATGATTATGTTCCAGATATATCAAAATATCGCAGAACAGCATTCAATGGATATGAACCCTGCAATGAGAAAATTTATGGGAAGTTAAAATTTAAAAACTAATTTTTCTACCTAGTGTGATGGACAATAAAGGAAAAGAGGGAAGTTTTAAACCAATCATCATAGTAATGATTTTTATATTTGCTATTGCTTCTTTTTGGAATAGTTTTCCAGTAATAAAAAATTCTGTGCATTATATTCTTGACCCTTTAATAGGACCATTATTAGATTGGAATATTTTTTATGGTTTAGTTTTAACTACTCTTATAATCTCTTTTTTTGCTACAATTATTCAAAAATATACGACTGACCAAAAAACATTAAAAGAACTCAGAAAAGAACAAAAAATCCTCCAGGAAGAGATGAAAAAATATAAAGAACATCCTGAAAAATTGACGGCATTGCAAAAAAAACAATTTGAGTTTCTTCCAAAAACAATGAAATTAAGCATGAGGGCGTTAATATTTACTGGAATACCTTTTATTTTATTTTTTCGGTGGTTTGGAGATTATTTTACAGTTATTGGAAATCCAGATATTTTCTTAAGCATGGGATGGTTTGGAACTTATTTTGTATTTACCATATTATTTAGCAGTATTCTTAGAAAGATTTTAAAAGTAGTGTAATTGTTCTTCTTTTATGAATGAAGAAAAACAACAAGAAATGATTTTTAAATTTAGCATGTTTGAACAACAAATTCAGCAAATTCAACAACAATTACAAGCAATCGAGCAAGGCATCTTAGAGATGACTTCCTTGAGTATAGGACTTGATGAATTAGTAAATGCAAAAGGAAAAGAAATTCTCTCTCCAATTGGAAGAGGGATATTTGTAAAAGCTCTAGTGAATTCAGAAGATTTAACAGTAGATATTGGTGGGAAAATTTTTGTGAAAAAAAACATTCCTGAAACAAAGAAAATAATTAATGAACAAATAAAAAAACTAGAAGAGATTAAAGAAGAGTTAAATAACTCTAGTGAAAATATCAAAAAAGACCTAACAAAATTAGTGGAGGAGATTCAGAAAGAAGATTAATCTTTTTTCATTTTTCTCACAAAATCATCATATTTCATCAATCCCAATTCTGTAATTATCCCTCTAATATATTTTTTAGGGAGAAATTCAAAAGAAGGATTTTTTATTTTTACTTTTTTTGGAGCTCTATCCCAGACTTCATCCAACTCTCTTTGTTCAATTGGGACTTTTTTATTTGTAAATTTCCATGAGTCAGCGACGACGTAAAGAGGAATTTTCTGGTTTTTAGCTACCTGTGCAATTACTTCGCTTCCAATTTTATTTATTATTCCTTTTTTTAGCAAAGCGTCTGCACCTAAAAATACTTTATCTACTTTTTTTGTATTTTGTTCTTTTGATAGAGCAACTCCTAATGCAGAATCAACAAACATAGTAACATTTATTCCCTCTTTTTTTAGTTCTCTTGCTGTTTTTCTTCCCTGAAATAACGGACGTGTTTCTGTATTATAAACTTCAAATTTTTTTCCTTTTCTCCTTGAATAAATTAATGCATTAATTACATTTGTAGAATGACAGTGTGTAAAAATTACTTCTTTATTTTTTATTAGCTTAAAGATTGTTTTATTTATTTTATCTTGCGCATCATCAAAATGAACTAATATTTTTTTGTAATCTTTTGTTTTTTCAGCGAGATTAAGAACGTTTTCCATCATTGGTTCTGTGGGTCTTACAGATAAAAGCTTTTTTTTAGATGTTGAAGAGGGAAATAAAAAATATGCAAAAAGGGCTCTTTTTGCAATGTTTCTCGCTCCCTGGATTTTAATATCTTTAATATCGTTAATTATCTGATTAAACCTCTTTTTTTTATCCATTTTCTAATTAATTGTGTTCACTAAAGTTTAAAAATTCTCTTTTTCTTTTAAAAAGATGTTAGAATCAATTATAAATCCAAAAAGAGCTGAAAGAGGGCCGCTAAAAATGTTCTTTGTGGGATTAGTTTATGCTTCATTGTCATTATTACTTGTAAATTGGTTTTTTTCAAATGATGCGGTTTTATCTAAATTTTCAGGAATGATTGTGATTACTTTTTGTGTTATGTTTTCTCTTCCTTTTATGTATTATTTAATCAAACAAGAAGAGGATGAAGACGAACATGTAGAAGGATTTTTTGGAGTCTGGAAAGCACATAGTGATGCTCTTTACGCATTTATGTGGTTATTTCTCGGGTTTATTGTTGCTTTTTCATTGTGGCATATGATTCTTCAAAATGATAATTTATTTAATGCTCAGATAGAAACCTACTGTTGGATAAATAACCCAGAAAAAGTTAATGATTGTGTAGCAGAGTATTCTTTTGAACAGCAGATAAGTTCGACTGGAGCAGCTACAAAAGAATTGAGATTTTTATCAATAATAGAGAATAATGTTTATGTAATGATTTTTACTCTTATTTTTTCATTGATTTTTGGAGCAGGAGCAATTTTTATTTTGGCCTGGAACGCAAGTGTAATTGCTGCAGCAATAGGGATATTTACCAAATATCAACTAACAGACGTTCCTCTTGGAATTTTAAGATATATGGTACATGGCTTTCCAGAAATTGCTGCATATTTTATAACTGCTCTTGCAGGAGGAATTTTTGGAGTGGGTGCGATTAGAAATGGAATTAGAAATAGAAAATTTTTAAAGATAGTGGAAAATGTTGTAATTCTCCTCTTTATCGCCCTGATATTTTTAGTGGTTGCCGCACTAGTGGAAGTCTACTTCACCCCTCTTTTCTTTAAATAAGAAATCTTTATATAGAATTAATTTTTCCCTACTCTATGGCCAGGTTTGTTTGCAAAAAATGTAATTATCGGTTTGAATCTTATGCAAAGAATGTGAAAAAAGAGTGTCCTTATTGTGGAGAGCAAGAAATTAAAAGAGAGCTTAGTGCCCAGGAATTGCTGGAGTTAGAATAAAAATTTTTAAAATGAGTGAAAAAGAAAAAGATTCTATGGAAGAAATTCCTAAAAATGTCGCAAATACTGAATTAGAGATAAGAAAAGAAAAGTTAATTGATTTTTTGAAAAAGAAAAAAGATTGGGTCTTTTACATAATCCTCTCATTTATTCTTTTTATTAATGTGTATATAAGAACGAGAAACATATCCAAGTTAAAAGATATAACTACTGGAACATGGACTCTTGGTCCTGATTTAGATCCATTTTTATTTTTAAGGTGGGCCGAATATATTGTGGAACATGGAAGCTTAATGACACAGGATATGATGAGATATGTTCCATTAGGATATAATACTGCTGCGGAAATGAAGTTATTATCTTATATGATTGCCTGGTTTTATCATGTAGTCTCTTTTTTCTCAAGAGAGATGACTGTTACGTATGCAGCAATTTTATTTCCAGTAGCAATGTCTATTTTAACTGCAATCGCCTTTTTCCTTTTTGCTAGGAAAATTTTTTATAAAGAAACCTCTATAATTAAAAACATAACTGCATTATTGGCCACAGGATTTTTTATCCTTATTCCTTCATTACTCCCAAGAACAATTGCAGGAATTCCTGAAAAAGAATCGGCAGGTTTTTTCTTCATATTTGTGGCATTTTATTTGTTTTTAGAAGCGTGTACCGCTAAAACAATTAAGAAAAGTGTTATCTTTGGAAGTTTGGCAGGAATATCTACAGGCCTATTAGCACTTATTTGGGGGGGAGTCACTTTTGTTTTTATGACCATTGCAGGAACAGTTTTATTTTCTTTTTTACTTGGGAAAGTTAATAAACAAATATTTTATGGTTTTGTTGCATGGGTTCCTAGTTTTATTATAATGATGGTTCCTTTTTCTACAAGATATGATTTTAGTACTATTATTGCATCAACATCTACAGGATTAGTATTTATGATGTTATTCATTTTATTAATTGATTTTGCATTATTTAGAAAAAATGTTTTTAATATCAAAAATAAGATAAAGATAAAAATCCCTGAACAAGTTATCTCTTTTATTATTTCTATCATTCTTTTAAGTGTTTTAGCCTCAATATTTTTTGGGATTTCATTTATTCCAGACAAAATCAATGGAATTATTGATCAAACAGTTCATCCTTTAAGCCAGAGTAGATTTGGAATAACTGTTGCAGAAAATAGACAACCTTATTTTATTAGTGAATGGCGAGGAAATTTCGGACCGATTGTTTTTAATATTCCTCTTTATTTTTGGTTATTTTTTCTTGGATCTATTTATCTATTTAAAAATATGATTGAAAAATTAAGTAAAAAAGAAAGAATTATTTTAACTTTTAGTTATTTTATTTTCCTTGTTTGCTTAATTTTTAGTAGATACTCTCCTGAAAGCGTTTTAGATGGAGATACTCCTATAAGTTTGCTAATTTACTTCTCTGGATTTTTATTTTTTAGTGGGTGTTTTGGATATTTTTATTTTAAAAGATATCTAGAAGGGAATTTTTCGGTTTTTAAAAAATTTAATTTTGCATATATCCTTTATTTTATTATTTTTACTATGAGCATTATTGGTGCAAGAGGGGCAATAAGATTGATTATGGTGTTAGGAGCAATAAGTCCTATCGCAATCTCATTTATTTGTGTAAAAATCTCTCAAAAATATTTTCAGGAGAAAGAAGAAACTATTAAATTTTTTATAGGAATTTCTGCTATCATAATAATTATTGCAACAATTTTCACTTTATGGAATTATTACGAACAAGATAGAATTACTGCAGAAAATTTTGCTCCAGGATATTATCAATGGCAATGGCAAAAAGCAATGAGTTGGGTAAGAGAAAATACCCCTACAAATTCTGTTTTTGCCCACTGGTGGGATTATGGATACTGGCTCCAGAGCATTGGAGAAAGAGCAACAATTTTAGATGGAGGAAATAACATAGGTTACTGGAATCATCTAATGGGACGATATGTACTTACAGGAGATGATGAAAAATTAGCCCTTGAATTTCTTTATGCACATAATGGGACACACGTATTAATTGATTCTACAGAAATAGGCAAATATACAGCATATTCGAGCATTGGTTCAGATAAAGATTATGATAGATTTTCTTGGATTTCAACTTTTTTAATAAATGATAAACAAACACAAGAAACAAAAAATGAAACAATCTATGTTTATACCGGGGGAACTCTTCTTGATGAAGATCTTCTTTGGAACAAAGAAGGAAGAGAAATTTTCCTACCTAAAAGAAGAGCAGGAATAGGAGGAATTTTAGTAAAACTAAGCTCAGAAGGAGAACTTTCTCAACCAGAAGCGATTTTTGTTTACAATAATCAACAATATAACATCCCGCTAAGATATGCTTATTTTAAAGGAAATCTTCACGATTTTAATACTGGTTTAGATGCAGGAATATTTTTATTCCCAAAACTAGATACTCTCTCTACAGGAGGGATGAATCTAAATGAAATCGGGGCTCTAATGTATCTAAGCAAAAGAACTATTCACTCTCAGTTAGCGAATTTATATTTGTTTAATCAAGAATCAAATTACTTCAAAATAGTTCATGTAGAAGACAGCGCAGTTGTAGAAAATTTAAAATTTCAGGGAGCAAACATAGGGGATTTTATATATTATCAAGGATTTCAGGGACCTATCAAAATCTGGGAAGTTGAATATCCTTCAAACATAGAATATAACCCAGAGTATATAGACACTCACTATCCTCAAGAATTAAATATTATCACTTCAGGAGAATATAATTAAAATGAAAACAATTCTAATAATGCCTATTTTACTAGGTTTTTTTGTTACTCTTTTCTCCCTTCCAATTTGGATAAAAAAAGCAAAGCAAATAGGATTAGCTTGGGAAGACATGCATAAAAAAGACGGTTCAAAAAAAATCGCAGGTTCTGGAGGAATTGTAGTCTTTTCAGGATTTATACTAAGCATTTTAATTTATATAGCAATAATTACTTTTTATTTTGGGTCTACAAATTATTTAATAAATATTTTTTCATTAACAACTTCTATATTAATTATCGGGTTAGTAGGATTTATAGATGATCTAATGGGTTGGAGAAAAGGAGGTTTATCAAAGAAATCTAGATTGATTCTAGTTCTATTTGCAGCAATACCTTTAGCTGTTATAAATGCAGGAGAATCAATGATGATGGGTATAGAATTTGGGTTGTTATATCCTTTATTTTTTATCCCATTAGGAATTGCTGGTGCTTCAGTAAGTTTTAATTTTATCGCAGGCTATAATGGTCTTGAAACAAGCCAGGGAATTTTAATACTTTCTGCATTAACAATAGTAACTTGGTTAACTGGAAATAGCTGGTTAAGTTTAATTTCTCTTATGATGGTTTTTTGTTTAATTGCATTTTATATTTTTAATAAATATCCTGCAAAAGTATTTCCCGGAGATATCTTAACATATTCTGTTGGAGCATTAATAGCTATAATTGCTATTTTGGGGAATATTGAAAAAATAGCTGTTTTCTTTTTTATCCCTTATATTTTGGAAACCGGTTTAAAATTGAGAGGAGGATTAAAAAAACAAAGCTTTGCAAAAATAAATGAAAAAGAGGGATTAGAAATTCCTTATAAAAAATTTTATGGGTTAGAACACATAACAATTTATTTACTAAAGAAAATAAAGAAAGGAAAAAACGTTAATGAAAAGGAAGTTGTTTACTTAATAAATGCCTTCCAAGCCCTTATCATAATTCTTGGATTAATCCTTTTTAAACAAACAATCTTTATTTAAAATGATTAAGAAAAATTTTTGGAGATTTGTAATTTTTTGTTTTATTGGCGTTAGTAGTGCTTTAGTGGATTTAATTGTTTTTAATATCTTAATGTTTTTTTTCAATTTTGAAGTTTTTATTAAAGGGGTAAGTTTTAATTTTATAATTTCAACTATAATTGCTACATGTGTTGCAGTTATTTATAATTTTAATATGAATAGAAACATTACTTTTTCTGCTAAACATGGTTCACTTAAAAAACAATTATTTCGTTACACAATTGTTTATGGAGTAGCCATAAGTGTTAATTTCTTAGTTAGTTTTTCTGTAGTAGCACTAGTTGGTGAAACTATTATTAAAAATAATTTTGCTAGAATTATTGGAATAGCTGTAAGCATACCAATTAGTTATCTGGGATCCTTATTATGGACATTTAAAAAAGATGAAGATAGAATAATCGTTTCCTAATCCCCTATTTTGTAAATTAATAATAATGGTTGTTTTTGTTCAGAATCTGCAAAGTAACCATTAATTGGAGTTAAATTATTTCTTTGCGGATATGTATAAGACCATTCTGGGTGATATTCAAACGCAGAAATGATATAAAATTGCAAATTTTTATCAGAAGATAATTTCAATTCAAATTCTTCTTCTGACTCTGGAAAAGGCATTATCTCTCTTTCTGAATAATATTTTATCTGGGGGTGGCTACTTGTTACAATAATATCTGAAGGAGCAGAATTTTGTTTTAACCATAATCCTGCTTCTCTTACTTCTGAATAAGAATTAAGTTTTCCTTTAATGAGAGAGTCTGTTGATTTTAATTGAAAAAATGCAAAAAATAAGAGTAAGACTACTACAAGAAATATGGCTAAAAATTTATTTTTATTTTTGATAAAATTGTACGACTTTATGATAAAAAAACTAGAAATTATAAAAATAGAGGGAAATGAGTTAATTATATATCTATTTTCGTTGTGGTCGATCATCAAACTCGCTAATAAAATTGGCAAAAGTAAAATTAAAAAAAGATATAAATATTTTTTTAATTCTTTATCTCCTTTTTTTACTAAAATATCAAATCCTAGGACTAATTGATACATTAAAGCAATTCCTAATAAGAAAACGATTAAAAAAGGCCAGGATAAATAAACAGGGAAAAGAGAAAAATAATCCTTGCTTCCTCCAAAAAATCTTTCAAAATAATCACTTGGAGCAACATGCGCAGAAGCTTTAGTTAAAACAAATCCATTAAATTCAAAATATCCCCAGATAAAATAAGGAGTTAAGATAAGAAGAAAGATAGATGCTGCAACCCATAACTCTTTTTTCTTAATAAAAGAAAGTTTTTCTGTAACAAGTAAGAAAATAAAAACTGCAGGAAGAATAAAAGCTGTACTTAATTTAAATAAAGTTCCTATTGCAATTAAAACAGATGCTATGTATAATGATTTTTTTGAATTTTTTATCAGATATCTATAAAAAAAGAGTGCAGAAAAAGTAAAAAAGGTCAGAGAATGAATATCCACTAGCAAACGATAAGTGAAAAAAATATTTAAATAAAAAACTGACATAAAAAAACAAGATAATAATGCTATTTTTGTATTATAAATTTCTTTTCCTAGATAATAAACTCCAATCACTGAAGCAATTGATAAGCCCAATAAGAATAGCCGTGGTAAAAGAACATCACTTCCAAGCCCTAAAAAAAAGGCAATTATTAATGGGAAAAATATCTGTCGTACAGCATCAAAAATATAAGAAGACCCAAAAGCCCAGTGTCTTGCCATATCCATATACTCTGCTTCATCCCACCAAAGAGGCTGATTTAGTGTCATAGAGAAATAATACAATCTAATAACAATTGCAAATACTAATATCCCAAAAAAAGCTAAATTAGATGGTTTTCTTATCCAATTCATGATTTTTTCCTTTCGTAGAGTGATTTCCTCGCTTTCTCCCATTATTAAAAAGGGAAAAAGGAGTTTTTATTTGTTTTTAATTAAAAAGATTTCTTCAAATAAAGGGCTCTTTTTAAATGGATTATATATCTTTGAGTAAGATAATCTTTAAATAGATAAAAAAGGGAAAAATACTATGAAGTGCGTGATATTATGTGGGGGAAAGGGGAGAAGATTAAGCGAATCTACAGAATTTATCCCAAAACCACTAGTAGAGATAGGTGGAAAGCCAATCTTATGGCATATAATGAAGATATATGCTAGTCAAGGGGTAAAAGAATTTATTCTTTGCTTAGGATACAAGGGTTCATTAATAAAAGACTATTTTCTTAAACTAGAAGAAAGAAATAATGATTTTGTCTTAGATTTAAGGAAAAATAAGATATATCATTTAAGTGATAAGGATAGCTTAGATGTTAGTATAAGCTTTATTGATACTGGGGAAGACACTCTAACTGGAGCAAGGGTTGCTAGAATTAAAAAATATCTTGGAGAAGACGAGGATTTTTTTCTGACTTATGGAGATGGAATTGCAGATATTAATTTAAAAGAACTTTATAATTTTCATAAAAAAATTGGGAAAATCGGAACTCTTACTGTTGTCCATCCTGTTTATTGGTACGGACTTACAGAGGTGGAAAATGGATTAATAACTAGTTTCGATGAAAAACCTAAAATGAAGGATTTTATCAATGGAGGGTTTATGGTTTTTAATAAAAACATTTTCAGATATTTATCAGAAGAACAGACTTGTGTTTTAGAACAAGAACCTCTTAAAAATTTAGCAAGAGATAAAGAATTGGCAGGATATCATCATAAGGGGTTCTGGAAAGCAATGGATACACAAAAAGATGTTGATATCTTAAATGAAATTCATGCTAAAGGAGAGGCTTTATGGGAAGTTTGGAAAAATCCCTCTTTGATAAACTTTAGAGGAGAAGAGCCACTCTTCCAAGATACAAATTCTGAAAAAAATAACTCTCAACAGGATATAACCTTTTGAAAATGGATAAAGAATTTTGGAAAGACAAAAATGTTTTAGTCACAGGAGCAGGAGGATTTAAGGGTTCTCATCTAGTGGAAAAATTAACTGAAATAGGAGCGAATGTTATTTCCCTTATAAGAAGCATTAACCCAAAAAGTTATTTTGCAACGAAAAGGTTAGGGGATAGATCAGTAGTTGTTATTGGAGACTTAAAAGATCAAAGAAAAATGGCAGATATACTTTCAAAATATGAAATAGAGATTATCTTTCATCTTGGAGCCCAACCAATAGTTACTACTGCCTTAATAAATCCGATAGAAACTCTTGAATCAAATATAATGGGGACTATAAATTTATTAGAAGCTGCAAGAAATTGTTCTCAGATAACTGCAATTGTTGTTGTTTCGAGTGATAAAGCCTACGGACCTGCTAAAAAAATGCCTTATCTTGAAACAGAAAGATTAGAAGGGAAAGCCCCTTATGATGTTTCAAAATCTTGTATGGATTTAATTTCTCAAATGTATGCAAGAGTTTTTAACCTCCCAATAACAATTTCTCGGTGTGCAAATGTATTTGGTCCAGGTGATTTAAACATAACAAGAATTATTCCTGGAACAATTAAATCAATTATAAAAAATACTCCTCTTCAGATAAGAAGTGACGGAAGGATGATTAGAGAGTATGTGTATGTGAAGGATGCTGCAGAAGGATATATTCAACTAGCAGAGAAAATCCACAAAACAAGAGGAGAGGCGTTTAATATTGCAAGTAAAAATGTTTTAAGTGTCCTAGAAGTAGTGGAAAAGATTTCCCAGGCACTAGGAGTTCCAATTAGAAGAGAAATTCTAAACCAAGCAAAATATGAAATCCCAATCCAACATTTAGATGGATTTAAACTAAAACAAACTCTTGGATGGGAACCTCAAACAAATTTTGAAGAAGCAATTAAAGAGACTTTTGAATGGTATAAAAAATATCTATAAAATGACCCCTAAAATTCTTATTACAGGTGCAAGTGGATTTATTGGAGCAAATTTAGTTCATAGATTAATTAAAGAGAATGAAATTCATATCCTAGTAAGAGAAAACTCTAATCTATGGAGGATAAAAGACCTCCTTAATCATCCAAACCTAAAAAAGCATATTATAGATATTTTAGATTATGAAAAATTAAAAGAATTGTTTAAAGAAGTTACTCCCACAATTATTATTCATACTGCTATTTACGGAGGATATCCTTATCAAAAAGACACTAAAAAAATAATAGAAACTAACTTTAATGGAACAGTTAATCTTCTTGAAGCTTCAAAAGACCTTGAGTATAGGTGGTTTATCAATACAGGAAGTTCTTCTGAATATGGAGAAAAAAATCTTCCAATGAATGAATCTGATTTACTAGAACCAAATACTGAATATGGAGTTGCAAAATCAGCTGCGACATTGTATTGCAGTCATTTTGCAAAAAAACATAAAAAACCAATTATAACATTAAGATTATTTTCTCCTTATGGATATTTTGAAGAAGAAAACAGATTAGTTCCATATATAACTAAATCTTGCTTAAAAAACAAAGAGATTCAAATAGGAAACCCTTTTGCTGCAAGAGATTTTGTATTTATTGAAGATGTAATAAATGCTTATATGAATGTTTTGAATTCAGAAAGAGTTTTTTATGGAGAAGTCTTTAATATTGGTTCTGGAAAACAACACACTATTGGAGAAGTAGTTGAAAATATCCTTAAAATAACTGGAAAACCGCAAGAGATAAAATATAGTGAAGATAAAAAAAGAAGTTTTGATACTTCTACCTGGGTTGCTAACATCACTAAAATGAAAGAATATTTTGAATGGTCCCCAAAATATTCTCTCTCTGAAGGAATAGAAAAAAATATAAAGTGGTTTGAAAAGAATTTAAATATGTATAATTTAGAAGAAATTGAATTATTAAAAAAACAAACAAATGAAATGAAACTAAAGATTGCAAAAATCTTAGAAAAAACATATGGGTCTCATATTGGAGGAGATTATTCTATTTTAGATATACTTAATATATTATACTCAAAAATCATGAAGATTGACCCAAAAAATCCTTTGATGGAAGAGAGAGATAAACTAATCTTTAGCAAAGGCCATAATAGTCTTGCATTATATACTGTATTATCTAATAAAGGATTTTTTAGTGAAGATATCCTGCAAACATATTGCCAAAATAATTCTTTTTTAGAAGGGCATGTTAATTTTCACGGAGTTCCTGGAGTAGAAGTAAGTAGTGGTTCATTAGGACACGGTCTTGCAATTGGGATTGGAATGGCGATTGCAAATAAACAAGATAAAAATAAAGGAAGAATTTTTGTGATTCTAGGGGATGGCGAGTGTAACGAAGGCTCTATCTGGGAAGCCGCAATTTTTGCAAGTAGAATAAAATTAGACAACCTAATAGTAATAGTTGATGCGAATAAATTTCAAGGGTATAATCACACAGATGAAATTTATGGAGACAAAGAAAGATTATCAAAACTTTGGAAAGCCACAGGATTTGAAGTTAAAGAAATTGATGGACATAATTATTCTGAAATTATAGACACTTTACAAAATGTTCCGTTTAAAAAAGATGCCCCTTCTTTAGTTTTAGCACATACCATCAAAGGGAAGGGAATTTCGTTTATGGAGAACAAACTAGAATGGCATTATAAATCTCCGAATAAAGAACAATTAAAAATTATTGAAGAAGAATTAAAATGAGAACTTCATTCATAAAAAAAGTTGAAGAGATGGCAAGAGAAGATTCAAATTTATATTTTTTAACAGGAGATCTGGGATTTTCAGTAGTAGAAAATTTCCAGAAAGAGTTTCCAGAGAGATTTTTTAATGTGGGTGTTGCTGAGCAGACTTTAGCAGGAGTTGCAGCAGGATTAGCTCTTTCAGGAAAAACCATATTTATTTATTCAATTGCTTCTTTTGCTGTGATGAGGTGTTTTGAACAAATCAGGAATGATATTGCATACCATAATTTAAAAGTTAGAATTGTGGGAGTCGGATCAGGATTTTCTTATAGTGCTTATGGAGTTACTCATCACTCTTTATCAGATGTTGCAATTATGAGGTGTCTTCCAAATATGACTATTATTGCTCCAGGAGACCCAATTGAAGTTGAAAAAACCATGGAAAAATCTAAATTTTGGAACGGTCCAATTTATTTTAGATTGGCAAAAAAAGGAGAGCCAAGATTGCATCCAGAATCAATAAATATTGAGATTGGAAAAGGAATTGTATTAAAAAAAGGAGAAGATGTTGCATTAATAAGTTCTGGGAACACCTTAGAACTTACAAAAGAGGTTTCAGATTTTTTAGAAGAAAAAGGGATTTCAACTCAAGTTATCAGTATGCATACAATAAAACCACTTGATAAAGATTTGATTTTAGAAACAATCTCAAAAATAAAAAATATTTTCACAATAGAAGAACATAATATTATTGGGGGGCTTGGAAGTGCTGTAGCAGAGGTGATTTCAGAATCACAATTAAACAAGGAAATTTTCTTTAAACGTTTTGGAGTAGAAGATAAATTTTGTACAATTGCAGGAGACCATAATTATATAAGGAATTCTTTCAATATGTCAAAAGAGAAGATAAGTTCTTTTATAATCTCCTTATTAAAAAAGTAAAATGGCTCCAGAAATATCAATCACAATTCCAATTTACAATGAAGAAGGTTCTATAGAAAAAACAGTAAGGAATCTTGTAAAAGCTTTTGAAGATGTAGATTATGAACTTGTTTTAGTAAATCACGGTTCATGGGATAACACTGAAAAAATTCTAAATAAACTAGGAAAAGAAAATAAAAGATTAAATGTAATAAATCTTGCAAAAAACAGAGGATATGGGGGAGGGATAATGTATGGAATGGAACATTCAAAAGGAGAAATAATTGGCTGGACTTGTGCAGATGAAGAAGTTTCAGCAGAAGATACTTATAAGATTTATTCTGCAATTAGAGATAGAAAAAATGATGTTGTAAAAGCCCTGAGAACTAAAAGAACAGATGGTTGGTTTAGAAAACTTACTTCCTGGGTGTTTAATACACTTATTGCTATGAGATTTAGATTAAAAATTAAAGATGTGAATGGTTATCCTCTTTTCTTTAAAAAAGAATTTTTAAAAAAAATCTCTCCAAAAGAAAGAGCACATTTGTTTAATTTAGATTTAGTAAGAAATATGAAGAAACAAAATATGAAGATTCTTGAGATTCCGGTGATTCATAGAAAAAGGCAGGAAGGAAAAACATTTATGAAACTTCCGAGAGTATTTGAAATGACTCTGGATTTTTTTAAATATGCCTTGAAGTAAAAATTATATCTTAACTCCAAAAGCCCTCAATGATTCTTCTAACTCCTGAGGAGTATTTGCGATTCTAAGATTAGGATGAGAATATTTCTTTGCTTGAGAATCCCCCTCCTGAATACTACGTATTCCTTCACTCTTATCAATATGTGCTGTATAATGCACTCCTAGCCAACCTAATTTTTTAACAGGAGTTTCAACATACCTTAAATTATCATCAATAAAAATCTTTTGTGTATCTTCTGGAAAAAAGCCATAAATTCTTAAATCTGGTTTAATTACTCCGCATTCAAAAGAATAAACTTTTGGCCCCTCCCATGTTTCAAATACTTTTGGGTGTCTTTTTGATAAAGTTTCTAAAGCAAAATCAGTCATGCTTGACAAAAGACCAATAGAATAACCTGCATCATGAATTCTTTGTTTTAAACAAACAGTAGACTCAATCTCTCTTTCCCATAACAACCCAACAAGATTTTTTAAATCATCTTGAGAAATTTGAGGATTTTTTAATTTTTCACGCACTAATTGATAATACTCTCCAGCAGAAACTTCACCTAATAAACATTTTTTTTCTAATTGAGCATGCCATAATTGGAAATCGCGTTGAGGAATCCCCGCAATTTCTGAAGCTTTTTCAACAAAACCTCCCTTATTCCCATAATTAAGTTGAACCATAATCCCTCCTACATCAAAGATTACTAAGAAATTCTTATTAGCTTGGATCATTTTTATCGATTAAAACAAGATGTTAAGTCAAAATTCTTTCCTAAAACTTCTTCTGCTTTTTTAGCAAAAGATTCTCCCTCGCTATGAACATAACCTAAAAGAGTTGAAACAACACATTGTGGTAAAACTGTTCCAACATTTTCTGGGATAGTATGACGTAATTCTATTCCATTTTCTGCTCTTCGTTGCATTGCTAAATCATAGTTAAATTTATTTCTTGCAAAAAAATCCAAGACATAGTCAGCATCATCTTCTGGTAAAGGGACTAAATACTTATGTTCATCTCTATCTTTTGCACCAGACCATCTAGAAAGAACCTCTTGAAGCGTCAAGGGAGTTCTTAACTCAAACATAAAATAAGATCTTTCTACTTCTCCATTTTGTGCATGCTTATCTACGGCTCTTCCAATAAGGTTCATTCGTGAAATATCTTCTAGAGATAATCCCATTTCTCCAAGAAGTTCCATTTGCATAGAAAAAAATAAAGGATTTTCTCCTCTTGCCTCTGCAGAACCTACTGGAGAATTCATTAAGACATTTGAAAAATTAGTTCCTCCTCTAAAACCTAATGGAATATAATTATCTGCGGTTTTCAAAAGTCCTGAAACAGACATAGAATCAAAATCAATTGGCTTTTTTCCAGTCATACGTGTTAATTGATCATAATAAGAGTGAGAGATTCCTAATTCAACAGCTAAAGAAGAGTTTGGAGCAAAATGAATATCATCTGCAACAGTTACTGTATTCATAAATCTTTCAAAAGCAGCATCATAATCTAATCCAGCCAATCCTATCTGAGAACTATTCCAATCAGGGTTATAAACATGAGGCATTAATTCATCAGGGTCTATGTCAGGAGTTACACAATTAACTAATCCTTTAAAAGCAGATTGCCATTTAGAGGAAGATTTTATTCTAGCTCCTAAAACATGCTCCCTATCATCTTTTGATAAGTTCATTGGATGGACTTTAATATTTAGATCATGAATCACGCCTTTTACAACAGTATTTATTTCTTCCATATGGTTCTTTAAAACACTAGCATCAACACCTCCAACATAAGTAGTAGTTACATCTTTCTGATTTAAACGATTATATAATTCTGCAATTCTTGCTAGTGCCATAATTTATCAATGATAACACTCTTTAAAAATATTTCTGTGTTGGGAGCTATATATCAAAAACTCTCCTCATATATCTCAATAATCCTTATATAGTCGAAAAAAGTAAAAATTTTATGAGTGAAAAAGAAGAGGAATTAATGAGGGAGGCCTTAAAGAAACTTAATGAAATTTATGATTTAAGACGAGAGGATGAATTAAAAGAGGAAATTTTAGCAAAGGTGAGGGAAATTTATAATCTGCGTAAAAAAAATGAAATTTTTTCTCCTGGTAAAAGCAAGGTGCATTATTCTGGACGTGTTTTTGATGAAAAAGAAATGCAGGCATTAATCAGAAGTTCACTAGATTTCTGGCTTACTCTTGGACCAGAAGCAAAAGAATTTGAAAGAAAAATGGAGGAACATCTTGGAGTACGAAAAGCAATTGTATGTAATTCTGGTTCTTCGGCAAACTTATTAGCAATTAGTGCTTTAACATCGCACTTAATTGAAAATCCGCTAAAAGAAGGAGATGAAGTAATTACAGTGGCCTCAGCTTTTCCTACAACTGTTGCTCCAATTATCCAAAATAATCTTGTTCCAGTTTTCATAGATATAGAATTAGATACCCTTAACATTGATGTTTCTAAAATAGAATCAGCAATAAGTGAAAAAACTCGTGCAATTTTCTTTGCTCATACCCTTGGAAATCCTGCTCAGATAGATAAGATCATGGAAATTGCTAGAAGATATAATCTCTATGTTGTAGAAGATAATTGCGATGCATTAGATTCATTATATGATGGAAAGAAAACCGGAACATTTGGAGACATTTCCACATATAGCTTTTATCCCCCTCATCATATGACAATGGGGGAGGGAGGTATGGTTGCTACAAATAATATGAGAATGGCAAAAGCGATTACCTCTTTGAGAGATTGGGGAAGAGATTGTTATTGCCAAACAGGAGAAAAAGACTCTCAAGGAGCATGCAAAAACAGATTTAATCATAGATTTGAAAATCTACCAGAGGGATATGATCATAAATATGTTTATAGCCATATAGGGTATAATCTAAAACCACTTGATCTGCAGTGTGCAATCGGATTAGAACAATTAAAAAAACTTTCAGAATTTACAAAAAAAAGAAAAGAGAATTTCAAAAAACTATATGATGTATTTTCCAAATATAGTGATAAAATCCTTTTACCAAGATGGTATTCGCAAGCAGACCCCTCTTGGTTTTCTTATCCTGTGATAATTAAAAAAGAAGCTAACTTTACTCGGAGAGAATTTGTAAAATTTTTAGAAGAAAAA
>JAHJSW010000014.1 GCA_018830245.1 Nanobdellota archaeon
AGAAGTTGAAAAAGATAATGGTAAACATTTGGCTTCTGAGGAGTGGGGGCAGTATGGTTTTATCCTTAAAAATATAGAGAGAATAAAGCCTATTCCAGCAAAAGGAAAATTAGGTTTTTGGAATTTTAAAATTTAGTTTTTACACAGAAGCTACTTTATACACAAAGCCAAAATTACCAAAACATTTAAATAGTATATATTCTACGTGTATACAGCAGATATACATTCTTTGTATACTCTTTTCAACCCCTCGGCTGTGTCAAATGATACAGCCTTATATTCAAAATGGCAGAGAGAATTAAAAAAATATCTAAGAAAAAAATTCCTAATGAAATTTGGGCGATTGTGATTGCTTTTGGAGTGGGATTATTTCTTAATTATGTTAATGCAAGTATTCATATTTGGGGAACTGTTCTTGGAATTTGGGTTTTAATGATTTTGTATGAATTAATGGATTTAAAAAAGCAATTAAAAAAATAAAATGATCTTAAAGAAACTAAAGAAAGAATGGAAGGGAGAAGTAATAGATGTATTACTTGCTTTTGGAGTAGCGTTAATAGCTTATTTTTCTTTTAACTATTTTCAACCTTCAATTGAAGAGATGCTCATACCAATTATATTCCTTTTAGTATTAATTTTATTAAAATTTTCGAATAAAAAATAAGATGACAGATATATTTGACAACACAATTCTTTGTAAGAAGTGCAATACTAAAATGGAGAGGGCAAGGATTACAAAAAATAGATTTTTATTTCGAGCAGTAGTTTGCCCAAAATGCCATGAGAAAATAATTCACCCTGTTGATGAACAAGAGTATAATAGGTTTATAAATCTAAAAAATAAAGAGTTTAGGGTAAAGATGAGATTAGTTGGAAATAGTTATGCTGTTTCAATTCCTAAAGAAATAGTTTCTTTTATGGAGGAACAAGAAAAAGTTATGGACGAGATGGTAAGATTATGTTTTGAAGATATTGGAAGAGTAAGTTTAAATTTTGGGAAGGTATTAAATAGAAAATGAAAAAAAATCAAGTTCAATTAAAAGTTGTTGAAGCACAGCAAGATGATGCATATAAGGGAATAGCTAGAATTGATGCTGAGATGATGAGAGATTTGGGAGTCAGAAGAGGAGATGTTATAGTTATTAAGGGAAATCGGGAGACTGTTGCAATTGTTGATCGGGCTTATCCTGCAGATGTTGGGGAAGGAATTATTCGGATTGATGGAATTTTAAGAAAAAATGCGCGTGCAGGCATTGGAGATGTCGTTAATGTTTCTAAGTCAGAAGTTAGAGAAGCAAAAAAAATAATCATTGCTCCTGCAGTAAAAGGCATAATGGTTCAGGGAGATTCTGAAAGTTTAAGAAGAGGTCTTTTAGGAAGAGCTGTTGTAAAAGGAGATATTGTTGTTTTAGGAGGAATGCAGAGAAGAAAAGATCTTTTGTCAGATGAGTTTGGCGATTTTAATGATATGCTTGGAGATATGCTTGGGAGTATGGGTTTTGGAAATTTAGGAGGGGGAGTTACACAAATTAGATTTCTAGTTGTTAATGCTACTCCTTCTCAACCAGTTATTATCACAGAAAATACAGAAGTTTCACTCAATCCTAAGGCAGTGGATATAAGTGATGAACATATTCCAGAGATTAATTATGAAGATATTGGAGGGCTTTCAGAAGAGATTAAAAAAGTTAGAGAAATGGTAGAGATTCCTATGAAGCATCCAGAAATATTTCAGAAACTGGGAATTGAACCTCCAAAAGGAGTTTTACTTCACGGTCCTCCTGGAACAGGTAAAACATTACTTGCAAAAGCTGTGGCAAATGAATCAGAAGCTAATTTTATTCTGTTAAATGGCCCAGAAGTAATGTCAAAGTTTTATGGGGAGAGTGAAAAAAAGATTAGAGATATTTTTGAAGAAGCTGAAAAAACTGCGCCCACTATTATTTTTATAGATGAGATTGATGCTATTGCTCCAAAGAGAGAAGATGTTGGAGGAGAAGTAGAGAGAAGAGTTGTCAGTCAAATTTTGACTATGATGGATGGGCTTAAATCACGAGGAAAGGTTATTGTTGTTGGAGCAACAAATAGGGTTAATGCTCTTGATCCTGCTTTAAGAAGACCTGGGAGATTTGATAGAGAAATTCCAATCAATGTTCCTGATAAAGAAGGGAGATTATCAATATTAAAGATTCATACAAGGGGAATGCCTCTTACTAAAAATGTTGATTTAAATAAACTTGCAGCAGTTACTCACGGATTTGTTGGAGCTGATTTAGAATCACTTACAAAAGAAGCAGCCATGAATGTTCTTAGAAGATTTTTACCTCAGTTAAAGTTAGATGCAGAAGAGCAAATTCCTCAGGAATTACTAGAAAAATTAGTTGTTAAGCAGGATGATTTTTTAGATTCACTAAAAATTGTTCGGCCGTCTGCTATGAGAGAAGTTTTAGTTGAAACTCCTACAATTGGATGGGATGATGTAGGAGGATTAGAAAATGTTAAGACAGAATTAAAAGAAGCAGTTGAGTGGCCATTGAAACATCCAGAAATTTTTGAGAGAATGGGTATCCGTCCTTCACGAGGAATTCTTCTTTATGGTCCTCCTGGAACAGGTAAAACTCTACTTGCAAAAGCTGTTGCTAAAGAATCAGAAGCGAATTTTATTCAAGTTAAAGGTCCGTCATTATTAAGTATGTGGGTAGGAAAATCTGAAGAAGGGATGAGAAAAATTTTTGAGAGAGCAAGACAGGTTGCACCCTGCATAATCTTTTTTGACGAGATTGATTCTTTGGCTGGGAAGAGAGGGGCAGAAGTTGGAACAAAAGTTACAGAAAGAGTTTTAAATCAGTTGCTTGCAGAAATGGATGGTCTTGAAGATTTAAATGATATTTTAGTTATTGCTGCAACAAATCGTCCAGATATGTTAGATACAGCTTTATTAAGACCTGGAAGATTTGATAAAATTTTATTGATTAATGCTCCTGATGAAAAAGGAAGACTAGGAATTTTAAAAATACATGCACAAAGAATGCCAATTGGCGATGGAAAGAAGATTTTTGGTTTAGCAGAAAAAGAAAAATTCCTTAAGGATCTTGCTAAAAAAACAATTAGTTATACTGGAGCAGATTTAGAAGCACTTACAAGAGAAGCAGCACTTCTTGCTTTAAGGCAATCAATTGATTCAAAGCAGGTAAAAAAGAAACACTTTGAAGAAGCGCTAACAAAAATTAAACCAAGTGTAAGTAAAAATACAATTGATGTTTATAAAAAAATAGAGGATAATTATCTTAGATCTGCAAAAGCCGCAGTTCCAATGGAAGGAAGCTATTTTGGATAATTTTATTTTTCTTTTGTTGTAATAATTATTTCTTTATCAACTAAAATTGTGTGTTCTGCTTGGCTTACTTTTGAATGAGAAGTTTCTACTAATTGAGGAAAGTGATGGAGATTTTTATTCTCTTCTAATTGTTTAAGTGCAAAAAGGGCCTTTGTCCCAAATTTTTTCACAAGCCATCTAGAACAAAAAGGAAGTGTTTGATATTCTTTTTCTATAAAGTTTAATACTTCTCTTGCAAGAGGATTTCTTATATTCTTGGAGTTTGTTAAAAGGAATATTCCTGATGGTTTTCCATCATAGACTTTTCCATTTCCTGATGTTGCAAATGGTTCTATGGCATATAATCCTTTTTGCATTAAAATAAATTTTTTATCATTCATATTTGGGACAGTTATTCCTGCGTGTAAGTCATATTGTTTCATTTCATGCCCACTTAAGTTTATTATTGGAGAAAAGCCATCTTTTTCAATTGTTTCACTAATTATCTTTCCAATTTCATTTAATTCCTTATTCTCCCGAGAATTTTTTATTGCATTTTCTAGTGCTTTTTCCGAAGCAATTATTAATTTTTTATTTTCTTCGTTATCTTCTAAATCTAATGAAAAAGCTGTATCTGCGATCCAACCATCTACATGAACTCCAAAATCTACTTTTAATAACCCAGAAGCAGTTGTTTTGTCATCATAAGAAGGAGTATAATGTGCCGCAATATCATCTATGCTTAGATTTGTGGGAAAAGCAGGTTTTCCTCCTAATTCTTTTATTTTATCTTCTATTTTCTCAGCGATTTCAATTAAAGGGCTATCTTTTATTATGATTGATTTAGCGTATTTTCTCACTTGTGATGCTATTTTTCCTGCTTTGAGGATTTTTTCGGTGTTCATGATTTTTTTAAAGAAAAAGGTTTTATAAATTGTTCTTGTTATTTTTTTCTTTCAATCTTCTGTTCTTTGGAATAAAATTAGTTATTTTCTGTTCTGATGCTTTTCCGCATCCAATAAAATCATCCTTATATTTCATAATTAAAAATCCTTTTTTTCCAGTACTTATATTTAGTTCATTGCCTCTTAACCATGATTTTAATTGTTTTTCATCTAATTCAAAAATATTTTTCTTTATTTGATTTTGCAAAAGATGAATTCCGTCAATACTCAAACGCAGTTCATTATTCTGGATCTTTCCAAAATAAATTCCGACTCTTTCTATCGGAATAATTCTTTCTAAATTTTTTATTGTTTCTTCATTGAAACTTCCTTGAAACAAAAAAATTCTATCTGCGCCTCTTTTAAGAAATATCCCATCAAGAGATGAAACTCCAAATTGAGTTTTTAATTTATTAAGAATAATTTTTTTCTCGTTTATGTTAAAGATTTTTAGAAAATTCATTTTCTTATTTTTTTGATGATATATTTAATCAATAAAAATGCCATTGTGAGGAGCAGGTATATTGCTAGCATATAAATTCCTGATGCCAAGAGCACGGTTCCTGCAAGAACTCCTCCAATTTCTCCGATTGTTAGAATTTTTACATACCAGAATCCAGTCCAGAGAAGAATTAATCCTCCAATTATAATCCAAATTATCTGAATAGTTCTATAAATTATTTTTTTTATCTTGTTTTTCTTTTTCATTTGCGAATTTTTTTATTAATTCTGAAGAAGATTGAATTTTTTTTCCTAATCCATCAACTATTTCTATGCCATTCTCAATACAGGTTTTTGTTTCTGGAACTTCATAATTAAATCTGTCTCCCCCATTTGCAAATATATCTGGCTTAACTGCTTTAAGAGATTCGCAAACTGATCTATCTTTGTCAATTGATATAAACACCTCATCAACATCTCTTAGAGCCTCGATAATAATTTTCCTTTCTTCTTGAGGCATGAATGGCTGACCTTTTTTCATTTTTATTTGTTCATCATTATTTAGAATTACAATTAATTTATCCCCGAGTTGTTTGGCTAGTTTAAATAATTCTATATGTCCTTTATGTAACGGGTCAAAATATCCTGATACTACTACTGTTTTCATTTTATTTTAACTCCTTTAATATTTGCGACATTAGTTGATGCGCGGGCAAATTTTTAGTGTTTAGTGGGATGTAAAAATCTCCTTCTAATCTTTCTTTATCTGCAGAGATTTTTATTCCAGAGCATTCTAAAAGTTCTTTATCATTATAATTATCTCCAATTGCCATTAATTGACCTTTATTAAACCCTAAAAGATTCATTAGATTTTCAACCCCTTTGCCTTTTGTTTGAATTTCTTTTATTCCAATATCATATGCTTCTCCATTCCATAAGCAATATAATTTTTTATATTCTTTGAGGGCATTTTCTATTTCATCTACTCTTTCTTCACAATGAATTGTTATTATAAATTCTTTTGGTTCAAATCCTTTTATGTTTTCATGTTTAATCTTAATGAGTTCTTGATGAACTTCTTTAAGCTCATCAAAGCTATTAATATGTTGTAAAATCTTTCCTTTATGCCATGTTGCACTCCCATTTTCAAAAGTTAAACTTACAAATTGTAAAACTTCTCTAAACATCTCTTGTAACATATAAAGTCCCCTTCCAGAACTAATATTTATATGAAATCCTTTTTCCTGGAGTTTTTTAATTTGATCTATTTGTTCAGAAGGAATCTTTTTAATCTCAATTGTTAGTGATTCTTTCTCTTGTTTTATCTTGGTCCCTCTTGGAACAATTACGCCATCTACATCAAAAACTATCATTTTTATTTTTTCTATATGTTCTCTTTTTAGGTTCTCTATTGGGAGATTTTTCATTTTACTCTCCTGAATTTCGCAATAAAAAATCCTTCTGTATTATTGTCTTGAGGATATATTCTGCAAGAGCATTTTACCTCTTTTAAATATTTTTTATCTTTATATTTTTCTATACCTTGGCGAGGATTTATTGGAAGAGAAATTTTTTCTATTTTTATTTTGTCTTTAAATTCTTTTAAAATAAAATCTACGACTTCTTCATTTTCTTCAGGTGCGTGAGTGCATGTGCTGTAAATTAATTCTCCGTTTGGTTTGAGGAGCTCAATTGCAGAAGAAACTAGATTTTTTTGTATTTTTGACAATTGTTTTATTGTATTTATGTTCCACATTAAATATGTTTTTGGGCTGCTTCTGAGAGTTCCTTCCCCTGAACAAGGAGCATCTACTAGTATTTTGTCAAGTTTGAGGTTTTGTTTAGCTAATTTTTTACATAAAGCAATTCCGTCTTTTTTTGTTATAATAGTATTTGTAACTCCACACCTTTCTAGATTTGATGCAAGAATTTTTATTCTACCTAAACTTATTTCATTTGCAATAATTGTTCCGGTGTTCCCTATTTCTGCAGCTAACTGAGTTGTTTTGCTTCCTGGTGCAGAGCATAAATCTAAAATTATATCTTCTTTTTTTGGTTTAAGAGCAATAACCGGAAGCATGCTTGCTAACTCTTGAATATAATAATAACCTAGTAAATGTTCTAGTGCTCTTCCTAATTCTCCGGGTTCAAGAGGATTTTCTATAATCATCACTTCTGGATTTTCGTTCCATGGTTGTTTTATTTTCCATGATTTTTTCTCAAGTCTTTTTTTTAGTTTTTCAGGAGATATTTTTAAAGTGTTGCATCGAATAGATTTTACAGGAGGAATTTCTAGGATTTTTAAGTAATTTTTAAAATCTTCTCCAAGAAGTTCTTTCATTCGTTCAATAAAAAGAGGTTTTGGTTCTGGATGAGGTTTTTTCATTTTAATAACTCACTTACTTTAACTAAACAATAAATAGGGATATTTAATTCTCCTTCTTCTCTATGAATTACCACTATTGCTCCAATTATTTTTGCCTGTGTATTTTTCAAATTATCAACTGTTTGTTTTATACTTGTTCCAGAAGCGAGGACATCATCAACAATTAGAATCTTATCAGTTTCATTAGGGACATAACCATCGATATTTGATTTTCTTCCGTGGTCTTTTGGAATGTCTCTAACTAATATTAAAGGCAGTCTAGTTTTATTAGACAAAATTGTCGCAAGAGGAATTCCCCCATAACCTGAAGAAGCTATTGCAGTAATTTCCAATTTTAATTCCTCAATTTTCTTTTTCAATTCACTAACAATTAAATCCACTAATTCTGGATGCTTGTATATTTTCCTCAGATCAAAATATATTTTTGAAGTTTTTCCGCTCTTTAAAATAAAATTTCCTTCTTTTATAATTCCTGCTTTTTTTATTTTTTCTATTAATTTTTCATTCATCAAAAATCCCTCAAGGTCATCTGCTTTTTTCCTTCAATAACTTCTTTTATATTTATTCCAAAAACTTGAAAAATATTTTCAACTGCTGGAATGATTTGATGTTCTAGATAATATTTTATATTATAATCTCCTTTTTCAGAAGGGAGTTTTACTTTATCTCTGACCAAACTTTTTTTTGTATCTATTTCTGCAAGGTAATATTCTATTAAATTGCCCTGACTTACAGGAATTTCTTGTTCTTGCATTTTTTTTGCAGCAATCACATGAGGGGATATTGCTTTGTACTCAGAAAGAGGTTTTTTGAGCTGAGTTTTGATAATTAAATCTTTTTTATCTATCTTTCTCTCTTTTATTTTTTCAATTACTTCTTTGAGATATTTTAAAGCTTTTTTTTCATTTCCCTCGCTTAATATACTTTTAATTATTTTATTTTGAGTATCTCGCGATAATCTACACCAGTCTCTTCTTACTGTTTCAAATCCCCTGATTTTTATTTTTCCATCCTTTTTTATTAGCGCATATTTCTTTTTTGCTCCAAATGTTCCTCCTCTTGTTGTAACCCAGAGACCTCTTTTGAAAAATCCTTCTAATTCAAGTTCCATTATTCCTGGGAGTTCTGAGTTGAGTTTTTTTAATAATTTTTTTACATCTGATTCTGTTTTACTACCTATTATAAACCCTACACTATCAGTATCTCCAAATATTACTTCATAGCCACTGTTTTGTATTTTTTCTATTGTTTGTTTGTTGAATTTTCTTACAAATGCTAAAATTGATGCAGAAGATTCTCTAGAATAATATCTCGCTCCGAAAAAACCAATATATCCGTGGATAGAGGCAGATAATAATTTAAAAGCATTACTTCTCGCTTTTGTTATTGGAGAGGGATTTTTTTTGTATTCTTTTTTATGAAGTTTTCTTTTTTCAAATATTTCTTTTAGTAATAAGGGAATAAATCCTTGTTTCTCTGAAAAGGAATATTTTTTGTTTTCAGCTTCAATAGTATAAGCGTTTTTATCTGATTTTTCTAGTAAAGTTGGTCCTGAGATATTCATTGAGATAATTATGCTAGTATGCATTGAAGTAAAGTCAAACATAGCAATATTTTCATAAAGTCCGGGTTTTGGCTCAAAAACAAAAGCTCCTTCTACTTTTTTGTTCCCCCTCCTTGTTCTTATTTCTTCATGTGTTGGTCTTTTTTCAGGAATTTCATTAAATTTCTCTAAATTATGTAAAATATAATTTTCTACTTGTTTTGATAATCCATTTCTTGAAACATCAAAAACCGGCTCTTGAACTACTTTTGTAAACTCTAAAATATCTGGCCAAAATTTTTCAAATAATTTTAAAGTTAGAACTGAATCATGCAAGTTATATTCATAATATTGGTTCCAATCTTTTTCTTTTAATTTCGAGGAGTGTTGAATTATGAACTCTTTTTTTGAATCTCCTAAGAATTCTTTTGCAACCTCATTAAGTGATAATGTTTCTGATTTCATATACTGGGAATAAGCTGTTCTGATAAATTTTAGTATATCTATGTGAACAATCCCATTTATTTTCCCAGAAAGATTTATTCCACGCGTGAATTTCGGTTGACTTTCATCTAATCCCAAATTTAGTTTTATTTTATGTTTCTCTGCTCTTGCTTTTAAGTATGGAAGATCGAATCCATCTGAAAAATATCCTACTAAAAAATCTGGAGAGACTTTTCTTACATATTCTACAAATTTTTCTAACAATTCAGACTCATCTTTAACATATTCTACAAATCTCTCTTTATGAGAAGATTTTTTCCAGGTGATTACTTTTTTAAAATTATCTGATACCAATGAGATCATTAAAATTTCTCCCTCTCCAATTTTTAATTCATCTGTTTCTATATCATATGCTAACCCTTTTGGAGGGAATTTTTTATCTGAGATTTCTTTAGCTTTTTCTAGTTTAATACAGAAATCTACGTCTAAATTTGAATCGATTCCTCCAAATTCTAGTGAGTTATTTAAAACTTCTCCTGATATTTCATACCAGTGCATTGGTTTAATCTCTTTTTCTATGATGTAATGTGTTATGAACCCCAAATCATAACCTCTTCTTTTTTCTATTTCTGGCATTCCTAAATGAGAGGCAATATCATGTAGATCTTTGTAATTTGTGGCAAATATTTTGACCGCCTTTACGGGTTTTCCTAAGAAATTTTTATCATGAATCTCTGTTTTTTCTACTTTTGTTTTTCTTCCTTTAACATCTAACTGTATTTGATTAATTTTATCCAGCAGTTTTTCTATTTCTTTTTGTTTTAATTCTTGGTTTAAAATTGCCCAAAAATATGCTGGGCAAGAGTCAATTATGCACACTCTTTTCCCTTTTTCATCCCTTCCAATTATTTTTGCATAATTTCGCCCTTCAAAATCAAAATAATCATAGTCAATTGGAATAAAAGATGTTTTCATTTATTTTAGAGGTATTTATGTTATTTAAAATTAAGCCAGAAGGATTGCCGAAATATTTATATACTACTAAGTAGTAGTTATGTTATGGGAAAAACCGGAGTTAAGTTGAGAAGAACACCTTCTTATCCAGAAGCAGAAATGATTGTTGGGCAGTATCAAACAAGTAGAAGATATTTGCGAGAACTTGTTTTGACTTATATTGGAGATGAAGAAGCAATAAATGCAGATTATGCAAAACTTCGTTATTATGGACATGTAATAAGAGGGGTTTGTAATAATATTTTAGAAACAAGACCAGAAAAAAAAGAAGAATCGCCTTCCAATTCACAAGAATCATTAGAAAGACAACTTCATTTGTTTAGATAATTATTTATATTTCTTTTCCCTCTGAAATACAGCAAAATGGGACTAAATATAAGAGAAATTATTCCTCGTAAAGAGATTGAAATTCCTAGTTTGAATAAGAAAATTGTATGTGTTGATGCGTTTAATACTCTTTATCAGTTTTTATCTACGATTCGGCAGGCAGATGGAACTCCATTAATGGATGATCAAAAAAGAGTAACCAGTCATCTTTCTGGAATTTTTTATAGAAATATCTCCCTTCTTTCTGAAGGAATAAAACTGATCTATGTTTTTGATGGAGAAGCGCCTAAACTTAAATTAAAAACTCATGAAAAAAGAGCGGAAAACCGAGATTTAGCAAAAGAGAGATATGGTGAAGCGCGACAAAATGAAGATCTATCTGGAATGAAAAGATATAGTAGTCAATTTTTGAGATTAAATGAAGAGATGATAATTGAGAGTAAAGAACTTTTAGAAGCTATGGGAATAATGGTTGTTCAGGCACCGAGTGAGGGGGAAGCAGAAGCCGCGTATCTCTGCAGAATAAAAGAAGGTATTTATGCTAGTGTAAGCCAAGATTATGATAGTCTTCTTTTTGGAGCCCCAAAGCTAATACGAAATTTAACTTTGTCTAGAAAAAGAAAAACTTTTAATGGTTGGAGCGAAGTGGCTCCAGAGATCATTGAGCTAGATAAAGTTTTAGATAGGTTAGAGATAAATTTAGACCAGTTAATCTGTCTTGGGATTTTAATTGGAACAGATTATAATCCAAAAGGAATTCCTGGAATTGGTCAGAAAAGAGCACTAGATATAGTAAAGAAATATCGACAACCAATTCTTATTTTTAATAGTGTTGAAGAACAATTAATGAGTTTAAAAGAAGAGGATAGATTTGATTGGAAAGAAATTTTTGAATTGTTTCATAAGCCCGCAGTTGTTGATGCTGAAATCAAATTTAAGAAGATTAATGAGGATAAAATTAAAGAAATTTTAGTAAACAGACATAATTTTTCTGAAGAAAGAGTGGATAAATCTCTCGAAAGATTAAAAAACGTTGAAGAGAAAAATAAGCAAAAAGGATTAGGTGAGTGGTTTTAGAAGGGATAATCAAAGATAGGGTCTTTGATATGTTTGTCTTCTTGGTCTTCTTTCACGTCCCATAAAAAATCGGATTGCAATTAAGATTAGCCCTATTATTAAAATTGTTCCTGAACTATAGATTAAACCAGTTAAGCTTACTAGGATAAATAATCCTCCTAAAATAAATAAATAATTATGGTTTTCTCTAAATCGATAAATTAAAAAAATTATTCCTGCAAGAAGAAGGAAAGGGATAAGAGAACTTATGAAATTTGTGGAAAATCCAATATTATAAAATAATCCTTCTATATTAAACCCGCTTCTATTTATCCCCCAAGTAATTAGTAAAGAGATTATTATGGCGGTAATCCCTCCTGCTGCCTTGTTTTGTTGGAAGAATTTTGCTAAGGCAAAATTTAGGAAGATAAATGAGAGAAGAAAAATAGAACCTAAAATCATTGTTGAAGACTCTATGCTGTTTAGGATGTTACTAAATGAAAAACTACTCCCGTAATAAGGATTATAAGCCCTTACTAAGTTTAGAGAGAGTAATCCTGATATTAAAATTAATAACCTCTTTTTCATTGTTTTAGAAGTTAAGTTGTTTTTATAAATTTTCCCATAAATTTAAATTATACCTTTGATTTTATTATTTATGGTAAAAAAAGTTCCTCGTTCTTTTGATGTTTTTGGAAATATTGCAATTGTTAAATTTCCTGATTCAATTAGTTTAGTTGACAAGAAAGAATTTGCAGATAAAATTTTAAAAGATAATAAAGCAATTAGAACGGTCTTAGAAAAATCTGGTAAATTTAAAGGAAGACTCAGAAAAATGCAAACCAGGCATATTGCTGGAGAGAGAACTAAAGAGATTTTGTATAAAGAAAATAAATGTGTTTTTAGATTTAATATTGATACAACTTATTTTTCTTCAAGATTAAGTAATGAGAGAAAAGAAATTGCAGCTGAGATAAAAAAAGATGAGAATGTTTTAGTTATGTTTGCTGGTGTTGCACCTTTTTCCATTATAATTGCAAAAAATTCCAGAGCAAAAAAGGTTTTTTCCAATGAGATAAATAGAATTGCAAATAAATATGCAAAATTAAATATTGAGCTTAATAATCTAAAAGATAAGATTGAATTAATTTCAGGAGATATTAAAACAGCTTCTGGGAAATTATCTAAAAAATTTGATGTTATTGTAATGCCTCGCCCGCAATTAAAAGAAACCTTTCTTAAGCAGGCATTTAGTTTGAGTAAAAAAGGAACGCGAATTTATTACTATGATTTTTGCAAAATTGATGAGACTGATTTTATTGTGGAAAAGATTAAACGAGAAGCAAAAAAGTTTAATAAGAAAATAAAAATATTGAATACAAAGTCAGCAGGGGAGATTGCCCCTTATAAGATTAGAGTTAGAGTTGATTTTCAGATTTTATAAATGTTGTAGAAACTCTCCCATCTGTTTTGCATTTAAAAAATTCGTCACTTCCTCCATGAGTAGTTACTTTCTCCCTTAATCCATATGGACATAATCTAGGGCATAAAATAATTTCTTCTTTATAAAGTTCTATTCTTTTTGCTAAACCATCAGCAAGGCTTTCGCATTCACGACTTTTTGAAACCCTTCCGTTTGTTATGCAAGTATAGTTATAAAAAGGTCTTGCTGGTCTGTTCTCGCAGTTAGAATGCCAACAAATTGTTTCATCTTTTTCTGGTGTTCTTAGTGCATCTATTCCAATACGCTTACATTTTTCATCTTCTTTTGTCATCTTTTAACTTTAGAATGAGCTTTTTTAAACTTTTTTATAGCTTTTTTTCAGGTTTTATCGCAGTTGGCGCTTCTCCTCCATGCCAGGTGAAACGTGGTCTTATCCTCATTGGATAAATTCTTTCTGAATTATCATCAAGAATAATTGCAGAACCTTTTAAATTTGGGAGTTCGTCCATGTATCTTTTTATGCTTTCAAGAAGATAGCTTTGCATTATGTGATTAAGTGCTTCTAAATCTGGATGAGAGGTAACTCTATGAGCAATAACAATATCTGATTGAGTCATAACATCTCGATGAATTTGCCCTGGTTGTTGTGTTGCGAGAACCACGGAAATTCCTGGTTGTCTTCCTTCTCTTAATAACTGAATAAGTGAATCTGTTGCAATTGTTTTTTGATTTAGTGGAAGAAATTCATGTGCTTCATCTATGAACAACCAAACAAGAGGATTTTCTTTTTTGTTTTCAGAAGTTAAGAAATCTAGATTTTTTGAAATAGATTCTATTTCCTCTTTTTTCCTTGCATCCATTCGGTGATTAAAAATTTTTCTTGAAATTAAGCTAATTACAAGAGCTCTTACATTAAATGCTCCTACAGAACTATATACACTCAAATCAAGGACAGTAGTGGTTCCTCCTGTAATAAGATCTTTTACTTCTGTGGGCTCTTGATCTTTTTTTCCAAAAACTCCCCAGATATCTGCAGCTTCAAATAACCCAATTGCAGCATTCTTTGTTTCTGGTCCTGACCTTTTATCTTCCTCTATACTAAGAATTATATCTTTTATATCAAATTTGCCCTGATTTTTTAGATAGGTAATTGTTCTTTCTATTAAAACTGCTACTGGATCTATCATACTTAACCCAAAAGTTAAAACCCAATCTTCTGGATTTAGTTCAGCGATATCTAGGGCAAAAGGTTTGTCTACTGGAATTCCTTTTTCTAGATATTTGTCATAGTGGCCGTGAGGAACAAATATTTTTACTGGAAGATTTTTTGATTGGAGATTCCATTCTTGCAATAGTTCTTTATCTTTATGATTCTCGAATTTCATTGTCCAATAAATCCCCATAGTGTCAAAGATTAGTGAACCAATGTTTTGGCTTACTTCTTTAGGAAGATTAGATATTTCTTCTGTTAATACTCCTAGAGTGTATGATTTTCCAGAACCTCTTTTACCTGCAACAAGGACAACATGACTTTTTGCAACATCCATTAAAAGTTTATTGCTCAAAGAAGTATACTGTCCCATTTTTACATACCCTTTTCCGACAAAAATTAATCCTCTTCCCCCTAACTTTTTTTTATCTGAATCTTCTCTTCCAATTATAATTTCATATGGCATACTTAAAAATAACAAAAGAGATTTTTAATTGTTGTGCTTAACTTTCACCAAAACTTTTTTAAAGGATTTTTAATTGATTTGAAGATGGAACATGAAGAAAAGCATGAAGAATATAAAAAACATGATTTAGAAAAAAAATCTAAAAAAACTAATCTTACAGAAAAGGCTAGGGAAAACCCGTGGATTGTTTCTACTGTAGTATTAGGCATTTTGATTCTAGTGCTTTTGATTGGAAATTTTACAGGTGTTCTTAATGGAAATGTTATTTCAAAGGAGGAAGCTGGAAATGTTCTTCTAGAGTTTTATGAATCTAATGGTGCTGAAGGGCTTACATTAAATTCTGTAGAAGAAGTTAGTGGATTATATAAGGTGAATTTTAATTACCAAGGAGTAGTTGTTCCTGTTTATTTAACTAAAGATGGGACTCTTGCAGGGTCTTTAAATAATATTGAACCAGTTAGTTCTACAGTTGCTCCTACACAAGAAAATCTTCCTAAATCTGATAAACCTGTTGTTGAGTTATTTGTAATGAGTTATTGTCCGTACGGAACTCAGGCAGAAAAAGGAATTCTCCCTGTTTTAGCATTGCTTGGAGATAAGATTGATTTTAAGCTAAGAATGGTTCACTACATTCTTCACGGAGAACCAGAAGATCTTGAAAATAAAAGGCAGTTATGTATTAGAGAAGAAGAAGGAAATGATAAATTGAATAAATATCTTGTTTGCATGCTTGATTCAGATGATCCTTATGCTCCTGCAGATGTTGGTGCTTGTGAGAAAAAAGTAGGAATTGATAGTACTAAATTAAGCAATTGCTTAGAAAATAATGCAGACACTTATTTTGCATCAGATTCTGAGATAAGTAAAAATTATGGAGTTAGAGGAAGTCCTACATTAATTATCAACGGTGTTGAATCAAGTGCAGGAAGAAGTCCTGCAAGTTATTTAGTTGGAATTTGCAGTGCATTTAATAGTGCTCCAGAGGAATGCTACGAAGAATTATCAACTACCCCTCCTTCAGCTGGTTTTGGTTATGCAGAAGGAACAGATACTGTTGCTCAGTGTTAATTATTCTAAAGAATATAAATTTCTAAAAAAGAGGTTTGTGTGATTTTTTTATGGTTAGTATAAACTTACGAGATTTTATTTTTGATGGGGGTTGGTTTGGTCGTAATGAAACAAGGAATTTTTCAGGAGAGTTAGCAAGAGATAATGAAGGGTGTTATCTTGATGATAAAATGGACCTCGTCCTGATGGAACTAATAGGAAAGATTATGGAGATATTTTAATTCTTGATCCTTCTGGAGGAGGATACCCTCATTCTTTGAGAGGGAAAGTTTTAAGGAGTAGAAAAGGGCCTAAGATAAAATTAATATATAATGAATCTACCTCATAACATATTCAATTTCTTCGTCATTTAACCTTAGCTCTTTTTTTATAGATGGATTTGATTTTATTATTTGTTTTATTATTGGAAATTCACTGAGTGCTCTTTTTTGTCCAACATGAACATGTTTTGCATATTTTTGTGCAATTGATTTCTTTTTTGCTGTTCTCTGATTATTGAGCCAGATTTTTAAAATTCTAGATGGTTTTTTATAACTTGTAAAACCTGTTTTTGGTTTGTCTTTTGAAGCAGAAATTCCGTAGCTGAGAAGAATATTTTCATAAACTAAAAACCTCCAGTATTGTTGTTTGTAAATTCTTCCTTTGAATACATCCACTTTACTTAATCTTTCATATGCTTTTGCAAGTTCTTTTCCTTTATATTCTAAAGGAATATTTTCTTCTACCCAGAGGATAATCTCGTCTATAGGCATATTTACTGGGTCAAAAATATTTAATGTTTCTTTTGTAGGGAGCTCTTTGAATACTGTTCTTAATGCATTAAAAATATCTGTTTCTTTGTTTCTTTCATCTATTGTTAACAAAGAAGGATCTTTCATTCTTGAAACTGATTGCAAGTCATTTATTGCTGCTCTTAAGTCTCCTTTGGCTCGTGTAGCTAAGCTTGTTAAGATATTTGGGTTTAAGAACAAATTTTCTTTTCTTAAAATGTTAATCATGACTTTTGTTATCTCTTGATATCCAATTTCTTTTAATTGAACTAGTTCTGCTTTTTTCCTTAAAAGACTTAATTTTTTATTCCATACGTCGTTTGCAGTAATGATTATTGGATAAGAGGTAGATGTAATAAGATATAATAATTCTGAAATTCCCCCTCTATCATAATATCCGCTTATCCCATCTGCTTCATCAACTAAAATCACTTTCCCTTTTTTTGTTAGAGATTTTTGTTCTATCGCAGGTTTTAGAATTTCTTTTAATTTTGATTTATCTCTAAAATCAGAAGCATTTAATTCAAAAATCTCTGAGTTTAGTTCATTTGCAATCACGTGCGCGATTGTTGTTTTGCCTGTGCCTGGTGGCCCGTATAAAATTAGTGCCTTTTTTTTAGTTCCGAAATATTTAATGAAAATTTTTATTTTTTCAATTGCTTCTCTTTGTCCGTGAACATCCTCAAATTTTTCTGGACGATATTTTTCAGTCCATTGCATTTTCAATTAAATCTCTCCAGTTATTTTTGTAATATTCAAATGCTTTTTCAAATTCCTGTTTCGGAGTTATAGAAATTCCTAATTGTTTTAGTTTTTGTTTTAACTCTTCTAAAACTTGTTCTTTGTTTTGATCTGTTCCAATCTTTTCTAATTCTATTATATACCCGTATCCTTTTGTGTAATCAAGACAAACTTTTACTCTCTCCCAATTGAACTGATTTCTTTTTCTTAACCATTTGATTTGGGTGTTTAATCCAATTAAATTAAATATTTCTTTTGCTTTGTCAAAATCCTCGTGTTTTAATCTCATTTCTACTTCTTCTCTAAACTCATCATGAAGTTTCCCTTTTTTCATCCAAATCTTTGAGCCTTTGCTATTTTTTTGAATTCTTAAATCTTGAGGGCAATTAAAGTAATGAGTTTCTTGAAAATCTTCTTTTATTAATTTTGCATTTTGTTTAAAAAATTCAAGAAGTTTTTCGTATTGTTCTTTTGAGATAAAACTTCTTATTTCTATCTCTAGATTTTTTGATAATTCGGGCATATTTTGTAAGGGATTATATTTTTGTTTAATTAAATTTTTAATAGGAAGAAATAAATTTTCTGGTAATTCCTCCCATTTAAACCACTTCCATTCCTCGCATTTATGAGGTTCTCTTACTTGAAGAAATCCTTTTTTAGGAATTGCTCTCACAAACAAAGTTATATAATGCTTGTGATCTTTTTCAAAAAAATCATTTGTAGCAATAATTGCTTCCTTGTCTAATACTTCTATATCTAATCCAGTTTCTTCTTTTGTTTCTCTTTCTGCACATCGGTTTAATGTCTCAAAAAATTCTAAATGCCCTCCTGGAAAACACCATTCTCCTCCACCATGAGCGTTTTTTCTTTTACCTAAAAGAACTTTCCCCTCTTGAATTACAATTACTCCCAGTCCCACTTTTGGCCTTTCTTTCAAATCCATGTTTACTCTCCTAAACCTGCAAGTACAAAGCTTGCTAAAAGCGCTTGTAGTTGAATAAAGGGATCTGAACCTTCTGTAATTCTGAACTCAATTTCACCTGTTTTTTCAGTTAATTTTACTTTTATTTCTGGTTCAATTGGAAGATTCCATATCTCTTTTTGAATGGCTTTAACCATGTCTTGTCCAGAAATGCTTTCTTTTAACATAGCATCTAGTAATTTTTCTCGTGCGTTTTGAAAATCTCCTGATAATGCATAATCTAGGATAATTTTGATATCTTTTGGTTTTGTATTTGAGATTATTGTTGAGATAAGTTCAGTATTAATTGAAGGAGAAATTGCTGCTGTTGCCTGAAGAATATTAATACTTCTTCTGCAATCTCCTTCGCTGCCTTCATAGAGCATTTCTAGTGCTTCAGGAGTTATTGTTAAATTCTCTTTTCCAGTAATCTTTAAAATAACTTTCTCAATATCTTTTTTCTCTAATAGTTTAAATCTGAAGATTGCGCATCTTGATTGGATTGGATCAATTATTTTGCTTGAATAATTACAGGACAAAACAAATCTACAAGTTGCAGAATAATTTTCCATGGTTCTTCTAAGAGCTTGCTGAGCTTCAGGAGTTAAAGCATCTGCTTCATCAAGGAAGATTACTTTAAATGGAATATTTGCAAGAGATTTTGTTCTAGCAAAATTTTTGACTTTTTCTCTGATAATATTGATCCCTCTTTCATCAGATGCATTTAATTCAAGATAATTATCTTTCCAGTTTTCTTTAAATAATTCTTTTACTACTATTAGTGCTAGAGTAGACTTACCTGTTCCTGCTGGTCCTGCAAACAATAAATGAGGGATATTTAAGGAATTTGTCAGTGCTTCAACTCTTTTGACAGTATTTTCTTGACCTTCAACCTCAAAAAACTTAGAAGGACGGTATTTTTCAGTCCAGATTTCACCTACCATATTTAAACCCACTTGAGATTAATTAATAAAGATTTCTGTGATTGAGAAGAGGTTATTGTGTTTATTAGGAGAAACATCCTGAGTTAGATCTACTTTTATAAAGACATTTTTCACTTAACTCATCAAAAAAATTAATTGCTTCTGAAAGGGCTTTGTCTGAAGGAGAATTCTTTCTTGCTATTATTTCTAAAGTGCATTTCACATTAGAGACTCTCTGTTGAGTAGCCAACACTTTTGCTCCCTCTTTTCTAGTATCATGAATTTCGTCTAATGGAGTTAATAAAAGTTCTCTTGGAACTTTAGTTCTTTTAAGAAATTCAGGATTAGAATCTCCTTTTAATGCTACTGTTTCCTCGCAAAGAGATACGAATTCAAGCATGTCTCTTATCTGGTATTCTGGATAAACGTGATTTTCTCTTAACTTCCTTAAAGCGATTCGATAATTTTCTATTTCAAATCCTATCCCACTAAATTCAATGCCTCTTCCGAAAGGATAACGATTTCTCGCAGCTAATCCTGAAACTTCAAGATTCATAGTTTGTATAAGGAATAATTGTTTTTATATTTTATCGTGTTCTAATTCTACTTACTTCTAGCTCTTTTTTGCTTTCTCTTTCGTTTCTCTTTTCTAAGTCTTTTACGTTGCCATTTCCAACGCATCTGACGTTTCTTTTTCCATCTACGGCTTGAACGTTTCATGAATTATTGAAGTTAGGATTGGTTTTTAAAGATTTTCCTTAGCGCGAAATCTGATTTATAATCTTTAAAGTACCTTTTTTAATTAGTTTACCTACTCTTTTTTACATTTATTTTCAGGCAATATTTGTTTATCGGGCATTTACTACACCATGGAGAAATTGGTTGGCAGATTGTTTTTCCAAATAATACAAAAATTGTGTTAAATTCTTTCCAGTGTTTTTTTGGTAAAATTTTTTCAAGTTCTTTTTCTGTTTGTTCTGGTGTTTTTGTTCTTACCCATCCAAGTCTGTTTGGAATTCTGTGACAGTGAGTATCTATTGGAAGAACTAATTGATTATAAGCAAATGCTAAAACAATATTTGCTGTTTTTGGCCCTATTCCTTTTATTGATAAAAGTTCTTCTTTTTTATCTGGAACTTTGCTGTTGTATTTTTTAATTAATGTTTTTGAAACTTCTTTAAGGATTCTGGCCTTTTTTTTATAATGTCCTGAAGAAAAAATAAGTTGTTCTAATTTCTTAATGTTTAATTGAGAAATTTTTTTTGGAGTATCTGCTGCATTAAATAATCTCTCAGATGCTTTTGCAGTGTTTTTATCTTGAGTCCTAAGAGAGAGGAGACAGGAAATGAGTATTTTAAATGGATCTTTTGTTTTTTTAGAAGTTCTTCGAATAGTTGGTTCTTGATATTTAGAGAAATATTTTCCAAGAATTTTCATGGTTTTATTCATATTTTTTAAATCCATTTCCTTCGAATCAATAAAAAATATTTAAATACTCCTTTTTTTAGTTATATCTATGGAAGGGCATATATCTCATGAATTGCAAGAGGTTTTAATTCAAGTTGGGCTCAGAATTGCTAAAAGAGGGGAAGGTGCTCTTTTTGTTATAGGAGATGTGGAATTTAAACCATTGGTTGATCAGAATGTTCCTCCATTTAAAGTAACTGAAAATCCAAAACTTTTAGAATCTCTCGCACTAATGGATGGTGCAGTTATTATTGATTCTAGTGGTTTGATGAAATCTTATGGAGTAATGATAAAATCAAAAAAAACTTTTAAGAATTTTGGGACTCGTCATAGTGCTGCGATTAGTGCTTCTGTTAAAAAAGGTAATTTAATAGTTCTTGTTTCTGAGGAAGATAAAAAAATTAGAATTTTAAAAGAAGGAAAAATGATTATGCAACTTGACGCTCTTCAAAAAGATATTGAAAAATCAGTTCCTAAAGCAGTAAGAGTTTTAGAATCTATTGGCGCAGGAACAATCGGTGCAATAGGAACGAGCATTTTGGCTCCAACATTGGGAATTGCTCTTTTGCCAGGAGTTGTTCTTTTTGGTTCTGCTTATTATTTAATTAAACTTCTTACACGAAGAAAAAAATAATTTCATATACTGATACTTAATACTTCTGCTGCGTTTTCTAATTGAGTAAAACAGAGAACTCCTTTTTTTTCTAAAAGCGCTTTTGCTTTTTTTATTGAATTTTCTCCTAAAAAACAAGCAATTATTGGTTTTGTTTTTGAAAATTTAATAATTTCTTTTGCGGTCTTTTCTGGTTCTGACATTTTTTGAGGAGTAAGAATAACTATCACTGAATCATAGAAATCTTTATTTTTTATTTTTCTTAAGATTTTTTTATAATCTTTTGCAGAGGCTGTTCCAAGAAGGTCAATTGGAGGTTTTATTATTTTTAGCCCGTGCTGTACACAATAATCAGTCATCAAGCTTCCAGCTCCTCCAGCATTAGTGATTATGAGGACTTTTCTTCCCGCAGGTTTTATTTTTAATTGAGTATAATTAAAAGCAGAAAATAATGAATTTGCTAATTTTATTTTGGATTGTTTAAACGCACCTTGGTAAATTTTAAAATCTGTTGCTAAACTTCCTGTATGACTTATTGTGGCTTTAGAACCTTTTTCTGTTTTTCCTGCTTTAATAGCGATTATCTCTTTTTTAGATTTTTTACATATTTCTATAAATCTTTTTCCTTGGTTTAATTTTTCAATGTATAAAATTATTATTTTTGTTTTTTTATCATCCTGTAAATATTCTAAAATATCACAAAAGTTTATATCTGCCATATTCCCTAGACTAACAAATTTAGAAAATCCTTGTTTTCTTCCAAGAGATAAATCAGAAAGATCACTCCATAAGGCCCCACTTTGGCTTACAAATGCGATTGAGCCTTTTTTAACAGAATTACTTGCAAATGTTGTATCTAGATTTAAATAAGGATTTGCAATTCCAAAGCAATTTGGCCCTAATAAATTTATATTATATTTTTTTGCAGTTTGAATTATTTTTTTTTCTAGTTCTGTATTTCCTGTTTCTGAAAATCCTGCAGAAATGACTATTACATTTTTTATTTGTTTTTCCCCACATTCTTCTATAATTTGTTGTATTGATTTAGAAGGAATTGCTATTATTACAAGATCTATTTTTTTTGGGCATTCTTTAATAGAAGGATAAGTTTTTTTCCTTAAGATTTTTTTATGTTTTAAATTTATTGGGATTACTTTTCCTCTGAATTTTGAGATTTTTTTCATTAAAATATTCCCTACCTTATGAGGATTATTTGATGCTCCAACTACTGCAATTGTTTTAGGATTGAAGAAACTATTTAACTCTCTTTTCATAATCTTAATTCGAAAATTATATATAAATAGGTTTGCTTTAGAATCTATGAATATTTATACAGAAAAAAAGGCTGAGAGATTTTTGCAGGATAATAAATTTAGTGTTGTAAAAAGTGTTTTTGTTAGAAATGAGGAGAGGTTGAAAAGTTCATTAAGAAAGTTAAAATTTCCTGTTGTTATGAAGGTTTCTGGAAGCAAGATTATTCATAAAAATAAAATAAAAGGAGTAATCGTAGGAATTTCTAATTATGATGAGGTAAGAGAATCATTTAAGAAATTAAAAAAAATAAAAGGTTTTGAAGAAATGATTATTCAACCAGAAATTCATGGAGAAGAATTTTTAATAGGCATTAAAAAAACACCCGAGTTTGGGCACTCAATTGTTTTTGGAGCAGGAGGAGTTTATACTGAGAAATTAAATGATGTTAGTTTTAGAGTGTGTGATATAACTAAACAAGATGCAAGAGAGATGATTTCTGAGGTTAAAGCAGGAAAGAATTTAAAGAATATAGAAAGAGATAAAATAATTAATAATTTACTAAAATTATGCAAATTAGTTGAAAAATACCCTTTTATTAAGGAGCTTGATATTAACCCTCTGATTGTGAAAGGAGCAACAGCAAAAGTTGTAGATGCGAGAATTGTTTGGAGTGAATCCCAAAAAAATTAAAAACCAGGCCATCTAATTAATATTAATTTATTAAACAAAAAGGAGGTGAAAAATGGGTATGAGTGTTTTAGAATGGATAACTTTTACACTTGTTGTTGTCGGAGGTCTTAATTGGGGTCTTATAGGATTCTTTAATTTTGATCTTGTAGCAACAATATTTGGAGAGATGTCGATGGTTTCAAGAGTCGTTTATGCTGTTGTAGGTCTTGCAGCAGTATATGGAATTTTCGCAATAATTTTCAAAAGAGAATAATTTTTTTATTTTTATAATCTTATTAAAAATACGAACTTTTAGCATGAATGCCCC
>JAHJSW010000015.1 GCA_018830245.1 Nanobdellota archaeon
AAATTTTCTTTTTTGTTTCCTTGCTTAGTTGGATTGTTGAGATTTCCATTTTTATCTATAGTTACCATGGAAGCCATAGTATTTAAATCTTTTTGTTATGTGTGCAAGAAGAACTTCCATCGAGGAAATTCGCCCACGCCGTTACCTTATCCTTAGGTTAAGGTTAGGTTTTCGAAAATCAAGATTATTAAATTAAAGATAAATTTATAAAAATAGATAAAAATCTTAATTTGACATTACAATCTTACATTACTAATCTTTGAGCTACCCTACTTACACAATAACTTACGTGATAAAAGAAACCCGCATAGAGTGCTCTTGATCCAACTTCAAGGAATTTCTCATTATTCCTGCTTATTGACGATGCCTGCAAATGCACTCGCCCCTACAAGGAGATCCCTCCCCCAATCAGTTCCTTCTTGTTCGTCAATAATTCCCATAAGCCCTCCAATAGTTGAACTAACGATCACTGATACGCCCAATCTTTTGAGGTATTTTTTTGTAGCTTTTTCCATTATCTACATAAAAATAAACTATTTTTAAGAATTATTGTGATTAAAAACACTCCACGCCGAAAGAGTAGGGGGAGTTATTTTTTCTTTAAGAATAATACTGGGATTAACGTACCTAAAACAACAGCTCCAACAAAAGCTCCAAGAACTTTTACCCAAATTTCTGGAGAAATCAACCCTCCAATATACGAACCCAAAAATCCTCCAGCGGCTGCTGAAATTATTGCCACCAAAATTCTCTTGCTTAATTTTTTAGCCATGTTTATTGAAGGTGTTGGAGATTTTTAAAACTTACGCCCACACTAGTAAAGTAACAGAAATGATACAATTCGCTAGAAAATAAGACTAATCATAAACATTTTTTCTATGCCCTATTCTTAAAACAAGGATTAATAATTCTTCTTTTCTTATTTGATACAATGCTCTATATTTACCAAATCTTAAACTCCACAATCCAGCCAACCTTCCTGTTAAGGGTTTACCTAATTTCGGATTTTTCTCTAAATCTCTGAGTTTTTTTATTATTCTTCTTTGGTCTTCTTGATCACGTTTCTTTAGAAATCTCTTAGCAGGCTTTTCTAATCTTGCCTCATACATTTTATAATCCTAACTCTTTTTCTATTTCATCAAGAGGAGTACCATAATTTCCTTTATTAATTTCTTCAAGAGCCTCAGCAATATCTCTCATAGTTTCAGGATCACTCAAAACTTCAATAGTTTCCTTTAAACTTTCTTCATCAATTTTAACCTTAGAATTCTCAGTAATTCTTGCAATTACATCATTATAACTTTCCCGAGAATGAACTTTAAAAGTGTCTAATTTTTCTTTCACATTATTACTAAGTCTAATTGTTGTTTCCATATACTAATGTATACATAAGTATACTTTATAAATGTTTCTGAAAATAGATTCGCCCACGCCGTAAGGTGATTAGAAGTGAATACGCCTTGTTTTAATATCTATAAAATATAAGAGTTTATAGTTTATATAATTATTCTTTCACATCATTCACAACTCTTTTTCATAACATGCTTAAAATTTAATTCTATAAAAAACTTGTTATTTTCTAATTTCAAATAGAACTTATAGGGTCACCAAACATTACATAAGCAAAATTTCCATAGCGCCATTCTTTTTCTGAGTCATGAGAAGCTAATTCAACTTGATTATTTTCTAAAATAGGATAAGCGCCCACCTCAACATGTATTCCATCACCAACATTCTTAATTATATTATTTTTAACTACTGCAGAACCACTTAAAACAACAATCCCAGTATGACAATTATAAATTGTGTTATTTTCAATTATTGGATTTCCGCCTTGAACATCTATACCTTCGTGTCCGCATTCATAAATCTCATTATTATAAACCCGACATGATGATGTGCCAGCCGATATAGCCCCCCAAAAAGTTTGCCTTATAAGATTATTCCTAAATATGCTATTTGGAGTGTTTCTTCCAGGGGTAATTCCATTTCTAGACCATTCAATTACAGCATATTCTATTAAACTTCCATCTCCTTCTATGGAAATTGATTCCCAATCTGCTATTTTGGGGTTTTCTGATGCAGATGTGAAAATAATTTTATTTTCAGGTTTTCCAGAAGCATTTAATTTTCCTCCAACCATAAGGAAAGAATGGCTTTTTCCGTAACTTAATAATCTAGTTGGGTCAAGGTCATTATAACCATCAGCAGGAGTTTCCTCACCTCTCTGTTCATCATCTTGAACAGCAAACCTTACAATAGTTCCTGGCAAAATTGTTAAATCTTTTAAAATAAACACATCTCCTGTTATAAGAATTTCTCCACTCCAAATTTGATTTTCCATAAATTCTCCAGAAATACTTTGGTCATGAATTTCAATTGTTTTTGGTTTTTCCTCCTCAATTAATTCTTTACATTTTTCACATAATTCTTTACCTTTTATATCAGATATAACACTGCAACCTTTTGGAGGCCATGACTCTTTTTCACATCTTTCCTGCAAATTAGATTTAGACCCAAATAAGAAAAAAATACCAACTCCTAAAATAATAATTATTCCTACAATTCCAATTATCACACTCTTTTTCATAAAGATAACAAGAAAAAGAACTTTAAATAATTAATCAGTACCAGCATAACATTCATCTTTAGGATTTGGTTCTCCTGTATCACTAACTATCTTTTCGCATAAACTTCTATCATTAATTGCTATTGCAACTTCTCTATAACATTTATCTCTTATATGGCTATCAGTTATTTTTTCACAAATATTAGCATTGCCTGTTTTTTCTGCAAGATTAACATAACACATTTTCTGTAAATCAATATCTTCTATTTCTATACAAACATCATCACTCTCTGTTTGTTCTGCAATCCAAAAATAACATTTTTCTTGTAAAGATTTATCATCTATTTTTTTACATATATTAGAATCGCCTGTATGTTCTGCAACATTAATATAACACTTGTTTCTATGTTCAGTATCATCTATTTTTTCACATTCTCCTGAATTCTGAGCTGATGATATTGTGTCTCTTAAACATCTACTTTTATAAAAACCATCTGTTATTTTTTCACATAAATCAGCATTTTGATTTAATCGTGCAACATGCCAATAACACGAATCTGTTGAAACAATTTCAATATCCTCACAATTTTCATCAGGCATTATACAACCTGTATATACTTCACAACATCCTTCAGCATGCCCCCCACTCTCAATACAAGCTATTTTACTTTGTCCTGTTCTCTCAAGTGTGCTTGGGTCACTTTGTGGGGCACCCCCACTATGTCCACATTCTTTTGCTAATTCTTTGTCTTCTTCAGTGCAAAATACAAATGATTTCCCTTTTTCATCAGGAAGGGGATTAGGAGGAATATAAGGAATATCATCTTCTGTTAAATCTAAATCACTTGGATATTTTTTAAGATAGGCATCTGATATTTCTTCTGAGAAAGGAGTACCAACTCTCGGCTCCCCACCAGACCCAACAAAATAAGAATTATGTGCCCAAAGTATTGCTATATCATCATCACTTCCATATACTCTCTGGTCTTTGTACTCTGTTAAAACAAGATTTTTTAAACCACGAGTTTGTTCATGAACTAAAATCCAATAAAAAGAATTTTCTAAATCTTGTCTATTCTTATATGGGCAAACAAGTGCTGCTTTTTCTTCATCAGTTTCCTTATTTTTATATCCTGCCATACAACACTTTAGTGTATCTTTATAAGTTCCATCTTTTGAATACACTGGTGCTTGTGATTCTTTAGTACTGCCATAGATAGAATCAAAATATTCCCACTCTCCAATATCTTTTTCTATAAGCAACTTAGAACATGTTTCAAGCCCTGGCCCAGGTCCCTCTCCACCACCAAAGATTTTTCCAAACCATTCAAGAAATTTATTCCACACATTACTACTTACACAATTTCCATTAATACATAAATTAGTTTTACATTCAAAATTATTTTCACATATTTCATTGTCTCCTAACTGGGTCACAAGCAGATTATCCTCATCTGAACAATAATTTCCAGCTTTTCTAAAACCATATGGGTAACATTTATTTTCTAATTCACAACCACTACAAGGATAAAATATTCCTCCACCCCCATCTTCATCTGGGCAAGGGGGACATTTTCCCCCACACATCCTAACATTATCTTTACATTCTGGCTCAGGTTCACACTCTCCTATTCCACATTCTTTTGGTTTAAATTTAACTTCTTTAATATCCTCAACAGAGCCACAAGAACCATGTTCTTTTGCATAAACTTTAAATTTAACTTCTGTAACTCCTCCACTCGGCTTTTCTGCTGTTGTTGTAATAATAAAATATCCTTTATCATCTGTTTTTTGTAAATCAGGTGTATGCCATCTATCATCATACATCTGTCCATAAAAAGCATAATTAGGAAGATGATTTCCTTCTGAATCAAAAATTTCTATGATAATTTTTACAGAATCTCCAATTTCATAAACCTCTTTATTGGAAGTTATCTGTATTTTAGTTGCACATGTTTCTGGTTCTTCTTGTTCAGGACAATCATTTTCAGGAGAAATTATACATATCCAATTACCATTTTCACACCCACACCAAGAAACTTCTGTTCCATCTTCACATATATGGGGTTTTGTTTCTCCTTCTTTACATTTTTTTTCTGGAGGGGATGGGGGTGTCTCTGGTATTTTTTTACAAGCATCACAATCCCAAACAGAACATCCTTGTTCGTCTGTTTTCATAGGACAAAGAGTTTTTTCATCAGGACACCACATACTTTTTGCAAGAGAAGAACATTTTGGTTCAGGAACTACTTCATCTTCTACTTCTTCACCAGTTTCATTTTCAACAGCTTTCCCTGTAATTTTATTCCAAGTATCTCCAATCAAACCAGCACTTACAAAGTTAATAGAAATCACCAATATAGATATTACAAATAAAGTAAATACTATGCCCTCTTTTTTCATAAAAATAACAAGAAAAAGAAGTTTAAATAATTAACTCACGCCCACGCCGTTACCTTATCCTTAGGTTAATGTTAGGTTTTTACTTAGAACGGGCCTCAAGAAATTCTTTAACAGGATTTGCCCCAACCGTTTCAGATTCTAATCTTCCATATTCCTCAGCAAAAGTTTCAACATCTCTTGAAGAGTTCCATTCTCCAAATTGATTGAGATAATCAATGCAATTTCTTGCTAAAGCAGAATAAGATGAATCACAGAACTCCATATTTTTTAATTGGAATATTAATCTCTCTCTTGCTCCATTTATCTTATCTCGATTTTCAGTCTCAACACCAAAACGAGCTATAAGCAAGGCATGGCCAACATAATGGGACGTTAATTTGGGGTCTTTTGAAGGATCTTGGCTCATAAGTTTCATACAGTCGAGAACTATTTAAGGATTATTGTGATTAAGATTCGCCCACGCCGAAGTGTGACGGAGTTTCTAATTACTAAGGGAAATGTCCCACGCCGAGAGAGTTGGGGGGGTATATAAGAGAACAATTAAGAAC
>JAHJSW010000016.1 GCA_018830245.1 Nanobdellota archaeon
GACGGTATTCATCAATAGCAATAGATTCTAATGATATAGTTCACATATCAGAATTTGATGCTACAAATTATAATTTAAGATACTGCAATAATTCAGGAGGAAGTTGGGATTGTGTAATAGTTGATACAGCAAATTATGTTGGTTGGTATTCATCAATAGCAATAGATTCTAATGATATAGTTCACATATCAGAATATGATAATACAAATAAGGATTCAAAATACTGCAATAATTCAGGAGGAAGTTGGAGTTGTATAAAATTGGCAGATACTGATAATTATCTAGGATATTCAAATGGAAGAGCACTAGCAATTAAAAAAGGAAGATTAGTTGATACAACTTCTTTTTCAAGTTTTGTCCATATTTCTTGGTATAATAATACTGATTTAATGTATACAAAAGTTTCATATGATGCTTTTTCTCCAGTAATCAATATAGCATTTCCAGTTAATAATTCTTATTCTTCTGATGTAAATATTGATGTTAATTACACTGTTTCTGATAATTTAGATGAAGTAGATTCTTGTTGGTATTCTAATGATACATATTTAGTAAACACAACTTTAGCAAATTGTATTAATATAACTGATGTAGTTTGGAGTGAAGGGCAGCATAATGTTACAATTTGGGCGAATGATACTGCAGGAAATGAAAACAATTCAAGAGTTACTTTTACAATCGATACAACTCCTCCTGAAATAAATATCTCTTATCCTTCTAATAACTCTTATTCTTCTGAGGTCACTTTAAATGTGAATTATACAAAAAGTGATTCTAGTTCTGGAGTAGACTCTTGTTGGTATTCTAATGATACTTATTCCTCAAATATCACCTTAGCAAATTGCATTAATATAACTGATGTAGTTTGGAGTGAAGGGCAGCATAATGTTACAATTTGGGCGAATGATACTGCAGGAAATGAAAACAATTCAAGAATTACTTTCACAATCGATACAACTCCTCCTGAGGTAAATATCTCTTATCCCCAAAATATTTCTTATGGTCCTGCATTAACAGTATTAAACTATACTTTTACTGAAGTTAATAATGATTCTTGTTGGTATTCTGTTGATTTTGGGGTTACAAATTCCACTCCTGTAAACTGTGGAGAAAATTTTACTGGTTTATCTCCTTTAGAAGGAGCTAACACGTGGATTGTTTATATTAATGATTCTTCTGGAAATTTAAATTATTCTAGTGTTAGTTTTTTTATTGATTTAACTGCGCCAACATTTAATAATCTAAGAAATTTCTCACATGTTATTAATACATCTTTTTCTAAAACAATAAATGCTTCAGATGTTTCTGGAATTGGAAATTATTCTTTAAACGATACATCTGTTTTTAATATAAATTCTTCCACAGGATTAATAACTAATATCACAAATCTTTCTACTCTTAGCACTTATTGGTTAAATCTTAGTGTGAATGATACTTTTGGAAATTTAAATTCAGGAATTTTTAAAATAAATGTTGTTCATATTGCTGCAGATGAATTTGGAGGGAGTACAACTAATTTTACAGACCCTTTGGTAAATTTTTCTAATATTCCTAACCTGACTCTCGAAAATTCAGAGTTTGGAAAAATTAATTTTTCTGAAAGTGTTGATTTAAGTAATGGAACTGATTTAGATGAATATGTAAATATAAGTTTTAATCGGATAGAGATTAACTCTACGGCTCTTACTGAATTAGATAAATCTGCAAGATTATATTTTTATAATTTAACTTATACAAATCCTCGTCCTGTTAAAGATGGTTCTGCGTGTTCTTCTCCTGATTGTGTGGAGGTGGATTATTCTGGAGGTACTTTTGTTTATGATGTTACCGGATTTACTGTGTATTCTGCAGAAGAGACGCCCACTGAAGAAACTCTTCCTAGTAGTGGAGGAAGTAGCAGTACAACTAGTAGTGGGACTGTTCTCTCTTTATTTGAATTAGATAAATCTCAGATATCTGTTAAATTAAGAAAAGGAGAGACAAGAGAGGTAGAATTTGTTGTAAAAAATCTTGCTACTTATTCGATTAGTATTAATCTTAGTTCTGATTTAGATGAAATGATGAAGATTGATGAGATTTTTATTTTAGAAGCAGGAGAATCAAAAACAGTTAAAATAGATATTATTGCAAAAGAGAATAAAAATCCTGATTTATATATCGGACGGATTTATGTTCAAGCTGGAGGAATTAAAAAAGAAATCTTAGTTTCAATCGAGGTTATTTCAAGAGAATTTCTTTTTGATATAACACTAGAAATTCTTGACAGATATTTATATGTTCTTCCAGGAGAAAGTGTTTATGGAATGATTTCTTTAACTAAAATGATGGTGGATCTAAAAGTAGATGATGTTGTTATGAATTATACTATTAAAGATGATAAAGGGAATATAATTCTCTCTGAGATAGATACTCGTGCAGTAGAAACTACTATGAGTTTTACAAAAGAAATTCCTCTACCAAATGATATTGCGTATGGAAAATATGTTTTTTATGTTCAGGTAGAGTATGATGAAAAAATTGCAAGTGGAAGTGCATGGTTCCATGTTGGAAGCAAAACTCGAATATGGAGTATTGTAGTTTTTATATTAGTGTTCACTATAATTGTAGTAATTTTCATATTGATAATCTTATTTTTGAAGAAAAAAAGAAGTCAAGAATATTTTCCTCCTCAGCGCGATTTTTGATTTTTTATCGACGATAAATAAGTTTTTTTGGCAGAAAGATTTATAAAGTATTATGTCTATTTTTTTGTATAAAAATTAAGCAATCTGGACAGATTTTCTGCCCTTTTTTGATTAAAAATATACCTTAAGATTAGCAAAAGCTATGAAAGATAAAATGGATAAAAAATATGATGCAGAATCTATAAAAGTTTTAGAAGGATTAGAAGGAATTCGTAAAAGACCTAGTATGTATATAGGAAGTACTAGTAAAGAGGGGTTACATCACCTTGTTTATGAAGTTGTAGATAATTCTGTTGATGAGGCCTTAGCAGGATATTGTAAACAGATAAAAGTGAGTATAAACAAAGATGGTTCTGCAACAATTGAAGATGATGGAAGAGGTCTTCCAGTAGATATTCACCCAAAATTCAAGATGCCAGCTGTACAAGTAGCACTGACAAAACTTCATGCAGGTGGGAAATTTGATAAAAAATCATATATGATTTCTGGAGGATTACACGGGGTTGGAATCTCAGTGGTTAATGCTTTATCAAAAAAATTAATTATTGAAGTAAAAAGAGATGGAAAAATACATAGACAAGAATATTCAAGAGGAAATGCTATAACTAAATTACAAGTTGTTGGAAAATGCAATAATGGAGAAACTGGAACAAAAGTTATTTTTTGGCCTGATGAAGAAATTTTTTCTACAACTAATTTTGATTTTAAATTTTTAGAAATAAGATTCAGAGAAATTGCTTTTTTAAATTCAGGACTAAAAATAATCTTAAGTGACGAGAGTAAAAACAAAAAAGAGGAATTTTTTGCAGCAGGAGGATTAGTTGAATTTGCTAAATGGATTAATAAATCTAAAGATGTTTTGCACAAACCAATTTATTTTGAAAGAGAGATGAAAGGAACTCATATTGGAGTTTCTATACAGTATCACACTGGATATAGAGAAAATATTTTTGGTTTTGTAAACACAATTAATACTGTTGAAGGAGGAACGCATGTATCTGGATTTAAAACTGCTTTAACAAGAGTTATTAATGATTATGCAAGGAAAAAAGGATTATTGAAAAATGGAAATTTTTCAGGAGAAGATGTTAGAGAAGGATTAACTGCAATTATAAGCATTAAAATTCCCAACCCTCAGTTTGAAGGGCAGACTAAAACAAAATTAGGAAATTCAGAAGTAAAGGGATTTGTGGATTCAGTTGTTACAGCTGTTTTATCAGAATTTTTTGAAGAAAATCCAGAGATTGCTAAAAAAATCACTTCTAAGGCAATAAGTTCATCTAAAGCAAGATTAGCAGCTAAAAAAGCACGTGATTTAGTTAGAAGAAAAAATGCCTTTTCACTAGGGGGTTTGCCTGGAAAACTTTCTGATTGTTCTGATAAAAAATCTTCTAATACAGAATTATATCTTGTGGAGGGAGAGAGTGCTGGAGGAAGTGCGAGAAATGCAAGAAATAAAGAAAATCAAGCAATACTTCCATTAAAAGGAAAAATCTTGAATGTTGAGAAGTCTAATCCAGTAAGAGCTCTTTCAAGTGAAGAAATTACAAATATAATTACTGCTATTGGGGCAGGAATTGGAGAACAATTTGATATTAAAAAATTAAGATATGATAAAGTTGTAATTATGACTGATGCAGATGTAGATGGAGAACATATTAAAACATTATTGTTAACATTCTTTTTTAGATTAATGCCTCAATTAGTTAAGAATGGGAATATTTATGTTGCTCTCCCGCCATTATATAGAATTAGAAAGAAAAAAGATCATTATGTTTATTCTGATGAAGAATTGAAAAAATCTGTAGAAAAATTAGGTACGAGTAATGTTACTAGATTTAAAGGATTAGGAGAAATGAGTTTGAATCAGTTGTGGGATACTACTATGAATCCTAAAACAAGAAAATTAAAAAAGATTTTTATAGAAGATGCTCTTGAAGCAGATAGAACATTTTCAATGTTAATGGGAGATGATGTTCAGGCGAGGAAGCAATTTATTCAAGAGAATGCAAAGGAGGCAAGTCTCGATGTTTAAAATGAAAAAGCAAAAAAAACCAAAAACTTTCAAGATTAGAAAATGTCCTAAATGTAATAGTGAAAATGTTGGAGTGGTTGTTGGAAAAGACAAAAAAGGAGAGTGGGAATGTTATAACTGTAAATGGAGTGGAAAAAATATTCAAGAAATTGAGTTAGGAGAAGAAGATTTTTTGAAATATTTGGATGAGAGAGGAGAAGCTGTTAGTTAAAAATGGAAAAAGAAAATTTAAACCAAACTGAAAATGAAGAGATTGAAACAGATGTCGAAGTTTTAGAAATTTCCTTAAATGATTTAGAAATTGAGGAGTTGATTACTAAGCTTCAGTTGTTAAAAGAATCTAAAGAGCCTGTTCAATTTGAAATTGATAGTGAGAATGAGTTAGTAATTCATTATGATGATGAAACTGATTCAGATTTAAATGGTGTTGGAAGAGAAGAATGACTCCAGAAAAAATAGAGAATAAGGAAACTGTTGAAAAAGAACGAGGAATAATTAATACAGAAGTATCTGGAGAGATGAAAAAAGCATATCTTGATTATGCAATGTCTGTGATTGTTTCTCGTGCAATTCCGTCTATTGAAGACGGTCTTAAACCAGTACAGCGAAGAATTCTTTATTCAATGCAGCAAATGGGGTTAAAACCAAATACTCAGACGAAAAAATCAGCAAGAATTGTGGGAGATGTTATTGGTAAATTCCACCCTCATGGTGATACTGCAATTTATGATGCAATGGTTAGGATGGCACAGGATTTTTCTTTGAGATATCCTTTAGTTTATGGTCAGGGAAACTTTGGATCAATTGATGGAGATCCTCCTGCAGCTTATAGATACTGTGTTTCTGGAGATTCTTTAATTGTTACAGATAGAGGTCTTCAGAGAATAGATAAACTTTCTGAAAAAGAAGATATTAATATTAAGGTTCTATCTAAAGATAAAAAAATCAGTAATTCTTCTAAATGGTTTGATTCTGGAATCCATCCTATAAAAAAATTAATTACAAATAAAGGGTTTGAATTAAAAGGAAGTTTTAACCATCCTCTCTTAACAATAGCTAAAGATAATTTTGAAAAACCCACTTTTATGTGGAAGACTTTGGAACAAATTAAAGAAGGGGATTATGTTGTTTTAGATAGATTGTTTGATGATTTTTGGCCTGAAGAAAAGATTAGGCTTGAAAAATATTTGCCAGTAATCATGAATAAAAGAACTAAAAAAAGAATTTTGCCTCTGGAATTAGATAAAGATCTAGCATTTATTCTTTCTTCTCTAATCGCAGAAGGTTCACTTACAGAAAAGAAGATTGAATTTTGTAATACTGATAGAAATTGGATAAATCATTTTAAGGAAAAATGGAGCAGATTATTCCCTGATAGTACTCTTCATGAATTTAAAAGAAAGCCCTCTTCTTATGGAAAAAAAGATTATTGGAGGTTGGAATGTCATTGTTTACACACTCTTAAATTTTTAAGAAATATTGGTTTATTTCCTTTAAAATCAAGGTATAGAAATATTCCTGATTTATTGTTGCAATCTCCTAAAGAAGTTTTAAGGGAATTTGTAAGGGTATTTTTTGAAGGCGAAGGAAGTTTGGCTTTTACAAAAAAAATGAAAGAAATAAGACTTTGTTCTTCAAATGAAAATTTAATTAAGAAGTTTCATATTGTTTTATTAAGATTTGGGATAGATTCTTTTAAAAGATATGATCACCATAAAGATTTACATCTTTTGCAAATTAGAGGTAAAAGAAATTTTTTAAGATTTTATAAGGAGATTGGATTTGTTTCAAAAAGAAAAAAAACTTATTTAGAATTTATTCTTTCTCAATATAAAAAAAACTATTCTTCAACTGATTTTGTTCCTTTTCTGTCTAATTATATTCGAAAATTAACAGGTTATTCTCATAATGAGTTCGCCATGAAGAATAATTTTGATAGATATGAAAATATGTCTAAAAATTATCCTAAAATTTCACAAATAATTAAAGATAAGAAAAATGTGAGTGTAGAATCTTTATTTGAATATTTCTTAACATATCAATATCTTTTTGATAAGGTTGTTTCTGTTGAAGATTCAGGTAAAGAAAAAGTTTATTCTATAAGGATAGATAGTCAATGTCACTCTTTTATATCAAATGGGTTTATCAGTCATAATACAGAAGCAAAACTTATGCCAATTTCAGCAGAACTTTTGCAAGATATTGATAAAGAAACTGTAAAGTTTGTTCCTAATTTTGACAATTCCTTAAAAGAACCTGCTCTTCTTCCTGGAAAACTTCCTACTTTGATGTTAAATGGTGCTACTGGCATTGCTGTTGGAATGGCTACAAATATCCCTCCTCATAATTTAAGAGAAGTTTGTGATGCCATTATTGCCTATATCAAAAAACCTGAAATTAAAATTGAAGAATTATGCGAAATAGTTACAGGACCTGATTTTCCAACAGGAGGGATGATTCAGGGGGATATGGTGGAATTATATAAAACTGGTAGAGGCAGAATTATTATGAGGGGAAAAACAACTCTTGAAACTATAAGAAATAAAGACTCAATTGTAATCACAGAGATTCCTTATATGTTAAATAAATCTATTTTAATGACACAAATTGCGAATTTAGTTAAGGATAAAAAAATTAGAGATGTTTCTGATTTAAGAGACGAATCTTCAAAAGGAAAGATAAGAATAGTTCTTGAATTAAGAAAAGGAGCAAATTCTAAGTTTGTTATAAATTCATTATATAAATACACTCGACTTCAGGATTCGTTTAATGTTAATTTTTTAGCTCTTGTTGAAGAGCAACCAAAACTTTTGAGTTTGAAAGATGTACTTGAACAATATGTAAAATACAGAAAAAAAATAATTGCTAATAGAACTAAATATGAACTAAAAAAAGCAAAAGAGAGACAAGAAATTGTAGAAGGATTATTAATTGCTTTAAAGAATATTGATGAAATTATTTCTATAATTAAAAAATCAAAAAATACTGCAGAGGCCATGGAGTCCTTAATTCAAAAATTTAAGCTTACTCGAAAACAAGCTCAGGCAGTGCTAGAAACAAAATTACAGCAGTTAACTTCTTTAGAAAGAGAGAAATTGAAAAAAGAGGCAGAAGAATTAAAGAACAAAATTAGTGAATTTGAAAAAATTTTGGGAAATATAAATGAAATATTAAAAATAATTGTTAAAGAAGTTAATGAATTAAAGAGTAAGTATGGTGATAATCGAAGAACAGGAGTTTTGCAGAGAATTAGTGAAATTGCTGAAAAGGATCTAATTCAGAAGAAAGAAGTTGTTGTAAATATTACTGATAAGGGATATTGTAAGAGAATGGATATTCAGACATATAAAGAACAGAAAAGAGGAGGAAGAGGAGTTATTGGAAGTAATCTTGCTACAGGAGATTTTGTAAAGCAACTTATTACTTGCTCTACCCATGATTATTTAATGTTTTTTACTACGCGTGGAAGAGTTCTATGGTTAAAAGCCTATGATATTCCTGAAGCAGAGAGATATAGTAAAGGAAAAGCAATAATCAATCTTCTTAGTTTAAAAGACGAGAGAGTTACAAATGTTTTATCAGTAAAGAACTTTGATGATTTTTTGTTTATGGCAACAAAAAAAGGACAGGTTAAAAAAATTTCTTTAAATTATTTTTCAAAACCAAGAGCTTCTGGAGTAAAAGCAATTAATCTTCCTGCGAATAATTCAGATAATCTAATCGATGTTCGGCTTGTGAAAAAAGGTCAGGAAGTTTTGCTTGCAACAAAAAAAGGAAAAGCAATAAGATTTAATAGTGATGCAGTAAGACCAATGGGGAGAGTAAGTTATGGAGTTACAGGAATTAAATTTGGAAGTGATGATGAATTAGTTAGTCTAGAAGTTTTAGATAGAGAAGCGATTATCACTATCACAAAAAAAGGTTATGGAAAAAGAACTGCAATAAAAGATTATAGAAAAACTGCACGCGCAGGAAAAGGAGTTATTAATCTTAAAGTTTCTCCTAAAACAGGAGAGGTAGTTACAACAATTTCTGTCAATAAAAGTGATAGTATAATAATTACAACTGCAAAGGGAATTGTGATAAGAACTTCTTTAGATAATATAAGAGTTATGGGAAGAGCTGCGCAAGGAGTTAGAATTGTAAAACTTCAGGATGGTGATTCTGTTACTGATTTGATAAGAGTTCAAGATAATGATCTTAACGGGGAGTGAAGCTGGACTTCAATATATATTTTTTAGAATATAATCATTTAAATATAATAGATATAAGTTAATTTTATGACTGATGAAAATTATACTTTTTCTGCAGAAAAAATTGCAAAGAGGTTAGGCGATTTTGCAGAGCAGGTAAGAAGTGGTGTGGCAAGATTTGATATTCTTAAGAGAGGACTGAGAGGACCTGGAAATTGTCTTGTTCTTGAGACAGATGGAGATAGAGGAAGTGAGGGATATTTTTATAATAGAATTTACCCGCAGTTAGTATTCTTTGTAAACGAACTTAAAAAAAGAGGGATTAAATTAGGATATCTTGAGAAAGATGTTTGATTAATCACCAAATATCTAATTTTTCTTGTTTTAGTTTTGTTGGTTTGCAGTTAAATTCTTGGCAGAGGGATTTATACTCACACCAATTGCAAAGAACAGATTTATTAGATGGAAATTCTGTTGTTGATTCTATTTTTTCAATAAGTGCAATAATTTCTTTTTTGAGTTCTTTTAATTGTTGATTTGTTCTTTTTGAACATATTTTCTTATTATGTGCAAGATAGTGCCAGACTAAAAGAACGTCTTTTTCTTTACCAAATAACTCTTTTATTGCTAGAGAATAAAGTGCTAGTTGTCTATCAGTGTCTATTTTTTCTTGGGTTGGAAGATTATTTGCTGTTTTATAATCATGAACTTCATATCTGTCTTTTTTTGAATCATAAACAAGGCGATCAATAAAACCAATTAAATTGTGTTCTCCTAAACTAAGAATAATTTTTTTTTCAACATCAAGAGTATTTTCTTTAAATGGATGATATGAATTGTAATAGTCTACAAGAAATTGGATACCTTTGTTAAAATATTCTTTTTGACTTAATTCTTGTTTTACATAAACAATGTCATCTGAATATTTTTCTTCCCATTTTTTAGAATAATTAGAAATTATCTCGTCAATTTGTGGAATGTTCTTTTCTTTTACTTGGCGGTGAAGCCATTCTAATACTTCGTGGACTATTTTTCCTAAATGCGATTCAATGGAAATTCCTGTTTCTGGGATTATTTTATCAATATAACGATATTTAAACTTTAAGGGGCATTGTTCAAAAGTGCTTAATCTTGAATGAGAATATATGGCCATAAATTAATCTAAAAAAAGAAGAGTTATAAATTTAATTATGTTTTGAATCAAATAAATTCTTATAAAGTGGAGGTTAGTTAAGAGGCTATGGATGATGAATTTTATATGAGAATTGCTCTTAGTGAAGCTAAAATTGCTTTAAAAGAAGGAAACTGGCCAATAGGTTGTGTTATTATTTTTGGGGATGAAGTTATTGCACGTGATCATAATCGAGTATATACTTTAGAAAATAGAACTGCTCACGCAGAAATGATGGCACTTAATCAGGTTGCTCAGAAATTATTTAAGAAGAGTGCTAGAGCAACATTGTATACAACTTATGAACCTTGTCCAATGTGTTTTGGAGCCATTATTTTAAATACTATGGGGAGAGTTGTTTGTGGGGTAGATTTAGATAAAAGTGGTGCCTTGCATATTAGAGATAATATGCCTCCTGCTTTTAAACAAGAACGTTATCAGTTTGAGATTACTCGTGGGGTTCTTGCAAAAGAATGTGCCGAGATTTTTCTTCAAGGAAAACATGCTAAGAAATTAAATGAACTTGGTTTATTAGAAAAGAATTTTTTATAAATTTAATCATCTTCAAGATTAAGTGTTTTTAAGAAATCGCTGTAAATTTGTTTTTCTTTTTCTGTATATCTCGAATCTTTTAGATATCCTATCTCTCCTTTTTTAGTAAGAATAAATTCAATTGTGAATAAAGTTTTTCTGGGGGATTTTGGAATAATTGGTCCTCCAGAATCTTCAGCAAGTGTTATTTCAAGTTTTCTTAGAGTAGGGTCTGCTCGTCCATCAGGGTTTTGGCTATTAATGATCGGATTATACGGCCCTTTTTTAATGTCATAATAAAGACCCCTGCTTTCTGCAAATTCGATTGTTTCTAGGACTAACCTTCTCTCTGCAGTCATCAATATCGTTGTCATAGAGCTAATAGATTATCAGCTTATTTAAAAATTTATATCTCTTAAAATATATAAAAAATTAAAAGAATTACTCACACTCTTCAGTTTCACTATTCCATTTCTCATAACCCTTAGTCTGGCAGCATGCATCATTTTGCCCAGGAGTTACTGTTCCACAACTTTCTCCAACTAATTCCTCTGTATCAGGCGTGTCTCTTGCTAAAAATCCCCACCACGGATGTCTTATTCTGATTACCTCTCCTGTTTCAGCATCTACTTCAGAAGCTATATCTTCTTTTACTGGAATTAGAAAAAATAATCTTGCTCTTTTTTTAGCCTGAACATGATAAACTCCTTCTTCGTCTAATGTTATTTCGTGATTTTCTAATCTTGCTCTCACTCTTTCTTTAATTTTTTCTTTAACCCTATCTGGAAGAATTATCTCTTTTGTTTTATTTCCTCTAAATACCCCGTATACTGATTCATTTGATTTATACAACTCTACTTTGGTTGAAGCATTTGCCTCTTTTGTTTGTATAATCATGTTCCCTGATTTTCCTGCTCTTATTGTCATCTCTCTTCTATTTTTAAATTCACATTTAATTGCAGAACCATCGCAAGAGCATTCTTCTGGGCATTCGCCTGTTACTCTTATTTGTAATCTGTTTCTTTCCTTAATCATTGGTTTGATTTTTTCGGTAATGCATGTTCCTGATTCATCAGTAGTTGTTCTTCCACCTTTTTTATTATATTCACAAGTTAATCCAGAACAACAATATATTCCTACGATTGTTCCGCAAGTTTCACTTTCTTTTGCACAGTTAGATTCTACTAAGCAATCTTTTGAACAACTGCATTCATTTTCCCAGTCTTCACAAATATTATTTCCACAATCTGAACAAATTGATCCTCCTCCTTCTAAAGGATTACATTGTTCATCAAATCCGTTAATACTTGAAATTTGTTCCAGCCCTTCACAACATTCTTTATTAATAGTTGGAGGATTTGATACTGCAACTTCTCCAGCTTTTGCACACGAAATCATTTTTACAGTATCGTTTTCTGCATCCGCGATGGTAAATCCTGTTAAAAATAATAAGAAGATAATTGGAATTAAACTCTTTTTCATAGATTATAGATTATTTTTTTATTTATAAATCTAACTAAAATCTTTACTGTATAACTTCTGCTCAGCCACACATTAATAGTTATTAATTATAAAAAAATGTCTTTACTGTATAACTTCGCCCCATCCGATTAATCTCCAGTGGCCATTGATATTTCGCGCAATTCCAACATTGTCTCCTTTTAGTGCAACAACAGGGATATTTAAACTGAGTTCTATGTCTTTATCTTTAATTTTTTCAATTGTTCCAACAGTAATTGTAGTGTTTACGCTTAACATTAGCATTTCTTTTGTTTTAAGAGGTTCTACTTTTGTGTTCTCTGTGGTTCCTAAAACTTTTTCAAATAATTTTGTTTTTATTTTTATAGTATGGCTTATTTCAGGAAGATTGTCTTTTGTTGAAACCAAGCAACCTGTTAAAGAATCTGTTTTTGCTAAAAATGGGTCTAAATTTGTTTCTATAGAAATGCTTGCTCCAGGAGTTACTTCTTTTACAGAGATATTTCCTTTGTAAAGTGAAAGAATATCAGTAGTTAGTGTTTGGTATGTTCTTTGATTTGCTTTTTTTATACTTAACCCTGGTTTTATTTCTATTTCTTCTCCAACTTTTAATTTTCCTTTTTTTAAAATTCCTCCTAAAACTCCTCCTTTTAAATTACTAATTTTTGTTCCTGGTTTATTGATATCAAAACTTCTTGCTATTAGAAATACTGGAGCAGTATTTATTTCTTTTTTCGGAATTTCTAAATTATACAATTCTTCAAAAATTTTGTTGATATTTACTCCTTGTTGTGCAGAAACAGGGATTATTGGAGAATTTTCTGCTAATGTGCCTTTGGTAAATTCTTTTAGTTCTTTATAATTTTTTAATGCTTGTTCTTTGCTTACTAAATCTATTTTATTTTGTATGATTATAATATTTTTAATTTTTTTTGCTTGTAAGGCCATAAAATGTTCTCTTGTTTGAGGTTTTATTCCTTCATTTGCTGCAACAACTAAGATTGCAGCGTCAATTATTGCTGCTCCTGAAAGCATTGTTGCCATAAGCATCTCATGTCCTGGAGCATCTATAAAACTAATATATCTCACTGGGTCTCCTTTTTTTTCATTAGTAAATTTTTTCCCGTCTTTGTAAATAGTTAAATCTGCATAACCAAGTTTGATTGTAATTCCTCTTTTCAGTTCTTCAGAATGTGTGTCAGTAAATTTTCCAGTAAGTTTACTTAGTAGTGTTGTTTTTCCGTGATCAATATGCCCCACTATTCCAATGTTTAATTCTGGGATTTCTTTATTCATAGAAATAAATCAGAGATAGAGTTTTTTAAGGTTTGGGTTGTTTAATTTTATCTTTGATTTTCATACTTTTCGTTATACTTCCTTACACTTTTTTCAAAATCTTCTTTTGTTGCAGGAGAAATAGTGTAACTATTTAGGACATTCCCTCTTCTTGTTACCACCTCTGTTAATGCTTCTTCGTTAAAAGTTATCTTTAATGTTTCACCATCAAATTCTCTTTCAGATTCCCTCTTTTGCTTATAATTTAACTTTTTATTAAAATTATTATAATAGAATTCTATTGCTCTTTTTTCTCAGCTTCTTTAGCTGGTGCTTCTTTAGAAGTTGAAGCATTCTTTGTTTCAGCTTTTAGACTTGAATCTTTAGATTCAGAATTTTTTGATTTGTTTTGTTCAGGGAAAATTTCTTCTAATTTTTTATTTCCTTGTTTTAATATTTTAAGATTAATCTGAGAGATTGCTTCTGAAATTACTTTTCCTCTTACAGTTTTTCTTAATCTTAATCCTTTTGGTTTTTTCTTTGAAAGCTTTCTTTTTCCCTCTTTTCTTGGTCTTTTTTTCATGCCTTTTTCATATGAAAGTAAAACTTTTTTTAATCCAATTCCTTCTACTTCTTTTACAGAAGTAAACCCTGCTTTATCACTTGCACCAGTTATTTCAAATTCATATCCAGTTAGTTCAGGAGAAACTTCTTCTCCTTTTATTTTATCATGAAGTTGTTTTTCTATAAGGGTTTTTCCCTCTGTTTCTAAATGATAAGTCTTTCCGTTTTTTTCTGAGATATTTATTTTAAATGACATGATAATTAAGATAAAAATATGTTTTTAAATCTTTAGTTAGAAATATTTGTAAAAATTGCAAGAGTGATAATTATGATCGCGAGAATTATTTCTGTTAGTCCTACTGCTTTTATGATTTTTTTATTTTTTACCATTTCCTTTAGAATTCTTTTAGTAAATTTTGGAAAAAAACAAATTATTATTCCTTCTATTAGTGCTAAAATTCCAAGTGCAAGAAGAATTATGCAGA
>JAHJSW010000017.1 GCA_018830245.1 Nanobdellota archaeon
ATTTTTTCTTAATTTCTCTTCAAAATAAAAATGGAATTGCAAGTGCATTAATTCATGTGCAGAAGTCATTAGTGATTTATTAACACTCCAAAAAAGATTAGTCATAAACCAATTCTTTTTAGGATAATACGGACACCTCCCAATTGTAGTTATATAACTTGTAAATTTATTTGTGTAAATTTTATGCTTAGTTATTTTAGCAAGTCTCTTAAAGTATTCATCGTTAATTTTATTCCAAGAATTTTGTAGCTCCTTTAATTTTTTCTTATCTCTTTCTTCATCTTGAGCGTATCCTCTTTTCAACATCCCTAGTGTATTCTTCTTAACTTCGCTCCACTTTTTTCCCTTTAATTTTTTCAGAACTTCTGGTCTTAAGCATCTTGTAAAATCTTCTCCCCAACAAGAATCAGAATTAGCACAATTATAATAATTCCACGCATCTTTTTCTAGGTCAAACTTAAAAACTACTTTAGGCATATTTACATACAAAAAAACAACTTTTTATTTCTTTCTAGCTTTTATTGCTAAAAAGGACGGCCTCTTATTAGATCTTAAATAAACTTTTTTATTTAAATTTTCTGCTCTTTTTGGAGGGGTTGGCTCTAATAAATTTTCAACAACAAATCCCGCTTTATTCAACGAATTAAAAATTCCTTCAAAAGTGTGATGATATGCAATTAATTTAACCCCTCCTTCAGGGGTATAAATTGTAAATTTATATCTCTTATTATGAAAATATGGCTTTAAAATAATGTTCTTACTTGATTTCTTTCCATTAATTTTTAATCTTTCACTAACCTCCATAATTGGATGATGCATTGAAAAAACAAATAATCCCTCTTTTTTTAATATCCTTGAAATCTCTCTAAACAATCTAGTTAAATCCTTAACATAATGAACCATTAAGCTACTTGTTACAATATCAAATTCAGAATTTTTAAAGGGAGTTTTTTGAGCATCTCCCACATAAAATTTAACCTTAGGATTTTCTTTTTTTGCAATTTCAATTAGTTTTTCTGATAAATCTATTCCTTTAACTTTTTTTGCACCAAAAGACAATAGTTTTTTTGAGAAAACTCCTGACCCACAACCTAAATCAAGAACTTTTTTTCCTTTAACTTCGCCTTTCAAAAAAATAATTATTGCTGGCTTTTCAATATATTTATGCCAAATATTAAACTTTCTAGAAAGTCCTCGATGATAATTCCAAGCACATTTATTATAAGATTCTTTAATTATTTTTTTAGATTTCATTTCAACACCTCTTAGTCTTTAAGAATTAAACATATAAAAACATTTCCAGAGAGTTCGACGCCCACCAAAATCACAAAAGTCCTGAACGCCCACGCCGAGATGACTGGGGGAGTTGGAATAAAGAGGGGGTTCATGGGTGACCACAAATTACTTTTTCCTCTTTTTTGTGGACACCTCTTTAAGTGTCTTCTTATATTGTTTAATTAAAAAATTTAGTGTTGGTTTTAAATTATCTTTTTTTGAATACTCTTGCAGAGTTCGATAATATTCTGCCCTATCTTCAAGCATAATATTTATTGGAGGATAGTTATTTTTTATTAAGATATAATTTAATAATAATCTCCCAACTCTTCCATTCCCATCTTGGAATGGATGTATATGCTCAAATTGATTGTGTAATATTGAAGCTAAAACTAACGGTTTAAATTTCTCGTTATTTTCTTTATGCCAAACAATAAAATCTTCAAGATAATCCTTTAATTCCTCTTTTGGAACTCCTGCATGAAGCACATGCCCCAGTGAATTTCTAACAACAACATTTACTCTTCTAAACTTACCTGCGAAACTTTTTGAACCCTCAAAACACAATTTATGAAGTTTGAGCAATAATTTTAATGATAGATCTTCTTTAGTATTTCGGATATACCCTATTGCCTTTGCTACTCCTAAAGTTTCCATTTTCTCTGGGTTGTGAGTTTTTGGCCTCTCCTCTAAGATCTTTTTTACCTCTGCTTCTGTAACTGTAGAACCTTCTATAGCATTAGTGTTATAAACAAAATCTTCTGTAAAATTCTCCCATTCTCTCTTACTTAAATGAATAACTTTTATTTTTTTACTATAATTGTTTAAAATTTCAATCTGTCGCTTTGTTAAATAAAAGGAAAATATTTTTGCTCCCATTTCTTTTATAACCTCAAGAATTAATTTTTCAGCCTTCTTTCTTTTTTTCTCTAATTCCTCTTTTGATAAATTAATTCCAAGATATTTTCTTATTTTTTCAACTTTATCTTTTTCCCTATAAGAATGAGCTAAGTAATATTTTATGTCTTTTCCTGACGTCCTTTTTTCGATATGCATAGTATAATTAGGTGTCCACATTTTAAATATCTTTAGTTTTGTGGTCACCCAGGCCCACGCCATTCCTTTATCCTTAGGTTAATGTTAGATCTCTAGAAAACTGTTTAACTTTTATTTGTATTATTTTCGAATTTTCTTTAACTTCCTACTAAAATATCACTCAAATCCATTGTTTCCTACTCTTCTCAGGACATCTTTAATTTCATTTATAATTTTTTGCTGATCTTTTTTATCCGACATTTTTACAAATTTAATTAATAAATCACTTAGTTCCCCAAAATCAAGAATTTTTAACTTAAACCCATCAGTGAGAAAATAAAATCTAAATGATTTGTATTTTAATTCTTTTATTAAAATTTCTCCAACTTTCCCAACAGGTTTACCTTTTTTTGGGTTTTCCTTTAAAGAATACATTAATTTAAAGATCTTTTTTGATTTATGTTTAAATTTTTTAAGAATTTCATTTTTCAAACTCTCAGAAATAATTACTCTGGCCATTTTTTGTCTGCTTCTTTTATAGCCTCTTCAATTGGGATAAATCCTTCATCAGACATTAAGAAATCCCGAAATTGTTCTTTAATAGCCATGGAATAAATTTTTTTTAAAATGTCGTCATAACTCTCTCCTTTTACACCAAAAGAAGAAATTTTCTTTTTTGTTTCCTTGCTTAGTTGGATTGTTGAGATTTCCATTTTTATCTATAGTTACCATGGAAGCCATAGTATTTAAATCTTTTTGTTATGTGTGCAAGAAGAACTTCCATCGAGGAAATTCGCCCACGCCG
>JAHJSW010000041.1 GCA_018830245.1 Nanobdellota archaeon
GGCCGGGCGATGAAACACTTGGGGATTCAGATGATTCCAGCGTATTCTCCGGAGGCGCGGGGACGCAGCGAGAGGGCTTTTGAGACTCACCAAGACCGGCTTGTCAAGGAGTTGGCCCTTCATGGAATCACCGATATGAATGCCGCCAACCGCTATCTGTCCCAGATGTATCTACCCGCGTTCAACGCCGAGTTCATGCAGCCGCCCCCTGAAGACGGGTCAGCGTTTGTCCCTTGGAAGGGGAACAATCTTGATGACATCCTCTGTGAACAGATGAGAGGACGGTCAGCGCCGACAACTGCGTCAGCTTTGAGAAAATGACGCTGCAAATCCCGGCGGATCGCTACCGTTGCCATTACGTCAGGGTCAAGGTGCAGGTTCATCGGTATCTCGATGGCTCATTGGCCATCTTCCACGGTCCGAGAAAGCTGGCTGATTATGACCAACAGGGTGGTCTCAAACAAGTAAAAAAGGCAGCCTGACGGAGTTACCCACAACCATTATGCCGCCCTTACTATGTCCGGACTTTTACAGCCGTCGCATTCCTATCCGGCCCGGTGACCTTCCGCTGTGGACTTTTCCAGGATACCCTTGACGAAAGCGTTCAGTGTCATACCTTGGTCGGTAGCATTCACGACCAGACGTTTGTGGAGCTCGGGATCAAGGCGGATATTGAACGTGCCCTTGAAGGGCTTTTCGGGTTCAATACCATCTTCGGCGCACATATTGAGGTAATCATCAATGGCATCCCGGAAATCCTTCACAAGGTCGTCAACAGTCTTTCCCTCATAGGCGATATGGGCCTTCTTCATCCCCATGACGCGACCGTAGAAAATCATATCATCCGGATCAAATTGAACATTTCCGGCGTACCCTTTATGCTGCAAAATATTTTTCATGGTGCAACTCCTATGTCTGTTAAAAAACCCCGTATCGCCTCTACCGTGCCTTTCGATATGACCTTTTCCGGGTGTGGCGCATGAACATGAAGACTGCAATCACGGCACTTGAATCTTACGCGAGATCCCTTGCCCTCCTTCATAACAGCACCGATTCTAAGGAGAAGCGAAACAGTTTCCTGCCATGAAATATCTGAACGTGTTGGCTTCTCAAAGATCATGACCAGGGTCTTTTTCTGGACAGAACTGTTCCCTTTTTCTCTTATTCCTTCGGAACCATTCCATATCTGTTAGCATACCTATGGCGGGAACCAGAGAAAGCGATATCGCTAACGGGTGAGGACGTCATCGGTATGACGGATAACATCCGCAATCCAGGCGTTCAGACTCTTGCCCGACGCATTGGCCAAAGTTGCCGCCTTGTCGTACAACTCCTGGGAAAGGCGAAGGTTTAATCTGCCGGATGTTTTCCGGTAGGGGGAAACCCCTTCCTCGGCGCACATATCAAGAAAGACCTTCAAGGAAGTTTCCCCTTCGCGGCGCAATCCATCGATATCGGTTGAGTAAAAATCGGCGCCGCCGTTCAACCCCACAAACTCACCCCGGAACATATTGATCTCGGGGTCGAAGGCGATAACAGCCTTTACACCGTTGATCTCCATAACGTTCATCATGACTTCACCCCATTCTTTTCAAACCATTTGCGAATACTCGCTACTGCTCCTTTGTCGGCATCGGGTGACGGGTGGGGACGATGAAACACCCTTCGTTCCCCAAACAGCCGGACACCGACACGCGATCCTTCCCGTTCCGTCACCTCCGCACCCAACTCGCGGAACAACGCTTCAATATCGCACCATTTCACCTTTGCGCTGGGGGGATGTGCAAAGATCAGTTCAAGGGTTTTGCGGTGCTTGCGCGTCATGGCGGAATGGTGCCAAATTATGGCGTTGTTGTCAAGGGAGAAGTTTTTTGTGAATCGCCTTCTTCTTGACTTGCCGCAACTCTTTTCCTATACTCGCGCCGGTTTAAAAATCCCGAAAGTCCGGATCGACGCCCATGTCCATTCCCACACTGGCCCTTGCCCCGTCGGGGCGGGTCGTTTATCTTCCCGACGGCGGTGACGGCCCCGCGCTTCCCGACAAGGTTGCCGCCCGGATCGCGGAGGCCTTTCACGAGGGGACCGCCGCTGGACTCCTCCACCTCGCCGCCGCGGAGCTGGCCACGCCCCTCCCGCCGGCCTTCGCCTTCTGGCGCGACTTTTCCCGCCGCTGCCTTACGCGGCTCTGCCAGATCGCGGGCGCGGAATCGGAAGAGGAACTGCCCGACACCGCCGCGCCTCCCCCCTCTCCGGAGGAGCTCCTCCGGATCGTCGAAGCCTCTCCCCCGCTGCGGGGGCTGGAGTATCTGAGCCCCGCGGTCCTGGAAAATCTCTGGACGGCGCTGGATGGCGGCGCCCGTGAGGAGGCCAAACGGGCGGGCGGGAACGTCCAGGATTATCTGAAGCAGCGCAACCCCCTCTGGAACATGGTGGGCCGCGTCGCCTTCCATCTGGCGGAAAACCGGAAGAACGAGGCGCGCCCCTTCGGCTTCCTCGTCACCTACACAACCCGCCTCTCCGGCCTGGCGAAACCACAGTTCCTCCCGCTGGGCAAGGCTTTCCGGGAATTCGCCGACGCCGGGGACCGCCGGGGGCTGCTCGCCCTGCTGACGCCGCTCCAGCGGGCGGCCGAGGCGAGCGCGCTGATCCGGGAGTTGGTCGAGTCCGGCGAGGTCTTCCACCCCCTGGCCTGGACGGTCCGGGAGACCCGCCGTTTCCTCGACGACGTCCCTCGCTTCGAAGCCGCCGGCGTCCTGGTCCGCATCCCCGGGGCGTGGCAGGGCCGCGGCCAGCCCCCCCGTCCGCAGGTGTCGGTGACTGTGGGCGCCAAGAGGCCCGGCGGCCTTGGCCTCGACGCCCTCCTCGATTTCTCCGTCGGCCTGACCCTGGACGGCGAAGAACTGACGGAGGAAGAGCGTCTGCGGATTCTGAGCGAAACCTCCGGCCTCGTCCTCCTCCGGGGGAAATGGGTGGAGATCGACCGGGA
>JAHJSW010000018.1 GCA_018830245.1 Nanobdellota archaeon
AACAACATCTTTTACAGTATGCCCTCTTTTTACTTTTTCATAGATTCTATCATCAATAATCTGAACTCCTAGCTCAACACGAGTCGCTCCAAACTCCCTCATTCTTTTAATATATTTTATACATACATCAGGACGAGTTTCAATGCACAACCCAATACATCTATGTTTAGAGTTTTCATTAAGTTTTTTAGCGCCCTCTAAACTTCTAGATTTCTGATTATTCAAAGCATCATAACACCCTTTAATAAACTCATACTGAAATTTCTTAGGATACTGCAAAAAAGTCCCACCCATAATAATTAATTCTATCTTTTCTGTCCTGTGATTCATTGCTTTAAACGCAGTTAATCTGGTTTTAACTTGTTTATAAGAATCATAGCCAACTCTGCTCGCTCTCAAAACAACAGGACTTTTAGGAGTATAACTTTGAGGGACATCAAGATTAGGACAGTATAAGCAAAATCCATGCTTGCATTTTCTCGGAGGAAGCATAACTGCAACAGGAGTGATCCCCGATATTGTTTTTGTAGGTTTTCTAACTTCGCTCTTAGAATGTTTTAACATAAAACTAAAATATAAAGAATGTTTATAAGTTTAATCAGCTTTTTCTAATAATGAAAAAACAACAAGAAATCTGGGATAATATTGCAGAAGAATGGTGTGAATTTAAAACAGAACCTGCTTGGAATACGCTTGATTTCCTAAAAAAACAAAAGGGAAATATTCTTGATTTAGGAAGCGGTTCAGGGAGACATTTAATAAAAATAAAAAATGGAAAAATGTGGCTTGTTGATTTCTCAGAGAAAATGATTAAACTTGCCAAAGAAAAAGCAAAACAACAGAACATTAAAGCAGAGTTTGAAGTAACAGATTTAACAAAACTTCCATTTAAAAAATCTTTTTTTGATTCTGCTATTTGGATTGATTCAATACACTGTATACCAGAAGAGAAAAACAGAGAAAAAGCAATTCAAGAACTTTTCAGAGTCTTAAAACCAGAAGCAAAAGCCCTAATTACAGTCTGGAATAAGGATTCTAAAAGGTTTAAAAATTCTCCAAAAGAAAAATACATAAAATGGAGAGACAAGGGCGCAAGATATTATTATTTGTTTGATGAAAAAGAAATTCACCAAATATTTGAAAAAAATGGTTTTAATATTCTAGAAAAATTTACTCCTTCAAGAAAAATTTCATTTATTATTAAAAAACCAAAATTTAAAAACGCAAAATCCCTTGTGAAAGAATAAAAGAGGAAAATGGAACAAAATATTCAACATTTAGAGCCGATAATAACTGAAGAAAAATTATTTAATTTAAACAATCTATTTCTTTCATTCTTCATAGGAATAACTGCGATTGCTCTTATTGTAGTACTAATTCTCTTTTTAGATCTAGATAGATCTGATTCAATTCTTTTTAGTTCGCTCGTTATAATCTGTTACGCAATAATTCTTTTCTTTTTACTAGAACCAAGTATCTTAAGAAAAGTGCACACAAAAGAAGTGCAAACAATTGAAAGACCAGTTGAAGTAATTAGAACTGTTGAAAGGCCTGTTATAAGAACTGTTGAAAAACCAGTTGAAGTAATTAGAACTGTTGAAAGGCCTGTTATAAGAAAAGTTTTTGTAGAAAAACAAAGAAAAAAACTAGATATTCCAAGATATGAGTATCGGGGTTCTTCTCAAACAAAAGTATATCACAAAACCTCTTGCAGATTATCAAAATCAATCAAGCCAAAATACAAAATATCAAAACATAGTGCAGAATATTTCAAAAGAAATAAATTCAAACCTTGTAAAATGTGCCTCTCTAAGAAAAAGAAATAATTTTATTTTTATCTAATCAAAAAAGCGAAATTGAAAATATTTTACTAATCCTGATTCTTTAATTTTGTCAGAAAGATACTCCCTCTCTTCTGGAACTAAACCATCTCTAAATTCAAATGTATGAGTGTGAGGGCGGGTTTGTCTGATTATTGCAGTAGGTAAAATCAATCTTGGTAAGAATAACCCAAAAAATGCTTTCATATTTTTTCCACTTATTTTAACATCCAACAAGTAGTACCCCATAATACTACATAATCTTCAGATATTTAAATAAACATATAACAAAAAATATATTTCTAGCTACTTCTTTAAAACATTAACAATATCAAAAAAAGATTTTTTTTCAAATAAAACAATCTCTTTTTTAACAAGATCTAAATGAATTTTCACCATTCCTAACATAGAAACAAATACCGTTCCAACAAAAAAATCTTTTCCATTTAATTTCTGTAAAGACAAAAGTATTTTTTGAATCTTGCTATTTATTTTTTCTTTTAGCATTCTATCCTGGATTATTTTTTCAACTTCTTCAAAAGTTATCAGATAATTAATAGAAACTTTCTCTGGAATTTTTTGTTCAGTTCTCTCTGAAGGAATTTTCTCACCATTATTTTCTCCTTTAAAACTATAAATTTCATTAGAACTAGGAACATAAAAATCAAAATGTTGTTGATTATCTGTCCCAACTTTATCAATCACAAAAAAACCAGAACAGAGAAAAGCATCAGGATTTTCTTTTTTAAATTTTTTAAAATCTTCAGAAACATTTAATTTTTCAAAATAAAACTGTAAATTCATTTTTCTAAAATTCCTAAAATTAATTTAGCTACTTTCTCAGGATTATGACGAGCAATAATTTTTTCATCAGATTCTTTCTCAATTAATAAATCCTCCTTTAAAATAGTCTCTCCATCAAGATCTGGTTCAACAAAAAAACTTTCTTCTGCTTTGTACTTATCCACTACTTTTTGTGCAGGTTTTTTAATATTGCAGATAACATAATCTATTTTTCTTTCAAGATATCTTTGAATTTCATTAACAAAATCACTAGCCTTAAATCCATAACTTCCTTGTTTTGTGACAAGATTGCAAACATAAACTAATTTTCCTTTACTTTCTTTTATTGCCTCATTAATTCCTTTTACCAAAAAATTAGGAATAATACTTCCATGAATTTCTCCAGAACAAATTACGATTAAATCAGCATTTCTAATTTCATTGGCTGCATCCTTGTAAGCGAATGCTTCTGGTTTAAGCCAGATTTTTTTGATTTTTTCTTCTTTATTAAGACAAGTTATACTCTCCTCTCCTTCTATAACTTTCCCTGATTCTGTTTCAGCTATCAGATGAGAAGGATCAATAGAAACAGGCAACACTTTTCCTTTTATATTCAAAAGATCTCCAGCTATTTTTGTTGCCTGCCCCATATCTCCATATTTTGAAGATAATGCCGTAAGAATCAGATTTCCAAGATTATGATTTAACCCATTATCACTAGAACTCTTAAAACGATATGCAAATAAATCTGCTAATTCCTTCATTTTAGCATCATCAGAAAGAGCAATTAAACAATTTCTTATATCTCCTGGAGGAAGAACTCCAAAATCCATTCTTAATCTCCCAGAAGACCCTCCACTATCAACAATATTGACAATCGCAGTTAGATCAATATCATAATTCTTCAACCCTTTCAAAAGAGTATACTGGCCTGTGCCTCCGCCAATTGTAACAATCTTTTTCATACTCTTTATTCAAAAAAAGAAGTTTATAAGATTTATTAAAACAACCTACAATCTTTCTTCAATCTCTTTTTTTAATTTTTCAACAAAATCTTCAAAACTAAAATTCTGAATTTGTTTATCCCCTCTAATTCTAATAGCTAAATTCTTTTCTTTTTCTTCTTTATCTCCAATAACAATTATATAAGGAACTTTCATGACCTCTGCATCCTTAACTTTTGAAGGAACAGTTGTACTTCTAAAATCTTGTTCAATTCTTAAATTTGGTATTTCTTTTTTCAAATTTTCTAAAACCTGCTTAGCATATTTTTCATTTCTATCTGTAAAATTCAAAACTCTAACTTGGATTGGAGCAAGCCAGGTTGGAAATCTTCCTTTATAATGCTCTAATAAAATCCCATAAAAACGCTCTATTCCTCCTAAAACAGTTCGATGCAACATAACAGGTCTTTCCTTTTTGTTTTTTTTATCAGTATATTCTAACTCAAATCTTTCTGGCATAGACATATCTAATTGAATTGTAGCAGTCTGCCACTCTCTTCCCATAGAATCCTTAAGATGAAAATCTATTTTTGGACCATAAAATGCTCCATCTCCTTGATTAATTTTAAAATTAATTTTTTTATTTTTTAAAATTTTTTCTAAGATTTTTTCAGATTTATCCCATATTTTTTCAGAACCAATTCTTTTTTCAGGACGAGTAGAAAGCTCTACCCTATAATTTAGTCCAAATTTATTATACATTTCCTCAACAATATTTATTATTTCAATAACTTCTTGTTCAATTTGTTCTTCTGTACAAAAAATATGAGCATCATCTTGAGTAAATTGAATAACTCTAAATAATCCTCCTAAAACTCCTGAGAGTTCTTGCCGATGAACAATCCCTAATTCAGCTATTCTTAATGGAAAATCACGATAACTCTTTGGCCTATCCTTATAAACAAGCATTCCTCCAGGACAATTCATTGGTTTTACTGCAAACTGTCTTTTTTCATAATCAGTTAAAAAAATATTCTCTTTATACTTCTCCCAATGCCCAGAAATTTGCCATAATCTTTTATCCAAAATCTGAGGCGTTCTAATCTCAATATAACCTTTTTTTTGATGAACTTCTCTCCAGTATTTTACAAGTTCTTTCCATATTATTAAACCATTATTATGGAAAAAAACCATTCCAGGAGCAGTTTCTGAAAAAGAAAATAAATCCATCTGCCTCCCGAGAATTCTGTGATCATTTTCTTTTAATTTAGAAGTGTCAAGTTTTGTTTTAGATATCTCTCTAAGTAATTGTTTAGGAGAATATTCTTGTTCAGTTTCTCCTTCTGCTTTAACTTCCCTGCTTAATTCACTTAAAGGGTGCCCTTTCACTTTCATTTCAAATTCCTTATAATATCCAAAAGGAGCACGAATAACACTAAAGAATTTCTTTAACTCTTTTTCAGCTTTTTCTAAAACCTGAATCGCAACTTCAGGAGAAGCTAATTCACTAGAAAGATGTGCATAAGGATAAAGAACTATATTTTGTGCATTAACCTGGTCTGCAATGCTTTTAACTTCTTCTACAAATCTCTCAACTATTTTTTTTATATCAGTATCATGTCTTTCTACTGCAGTCATCACAGCAAGAGCATTTTCAATATGTTTCTCTTCTTTATCTCTATCAGAAAGGCTTTCTATTTTTTTCAAGGCCTTTTTCAAGGGTTTGAATTTAATGTAATCTGTATGCAAACTTAAAAACTTCATATTAAGAATAAAAATGAGAACTTTATAAAATTATTGAAGAATAAACCTTTTTAAACTGGATTGTTCTCGCAAATGTTGCGACAAAAATGACAAATATTCTTAAACAAATAATCTTTGGAACAGCTCTAGCAACTGCTCTTTTCAATCCATTTACTCAGGTAGGAAACACTGAAGAACTTAATAAAAATTTTCAGAGCAGTATGTATATTGAAGAGAGAGTAATTACTGCAGATCTTATAAAAAGGATTATTGAAGTAGAATCGCAAGGCAATCCTCGTGCATATAATCAAAGAAGTAGAGCAAGAGGATTAATGCAAATCATTCCAATAGCATTAAAAGAGTATAATCTACATAATCCAACAGAGAGACATTCTTTAAATGATTTGTTCAATCCAGAAATCAATAAAAAAGTAGGGAAATGGGGGCTATATAGAATCAAAAATTATTATCTTTCAGTATATAAATTACCGCCAACAGTAGAAAACATTCTTGCAGCTTACAACATGGGGCCTCCCTCGCTCAATAAAATAGGAGATGCTAAAAAAAACTTTACTAGGTTACCTAGACAAACTAGAACATATATAACAAAAATCACTCAGAAAAAATAAATTTATCAATTAATTTTTTTGCTTCTTTTCTCCTTTCCTGATGCTTTTTCAAGTAAGCATTTATTTTTTTAATCAAATAATCCTTTAATTCAGAAGTAGTTATTTTTCCAGATTTATAATCTTCATAAATCTGCTTAAGTTTATCATCATCTGGCTCAAAAAACATCTTCAAATATTGATAACTAACATCAATATCAGGATTTCCTCCCTTTTTCCTATGTTCTTCTATTGTTTTTTGCCCTCCTGAAAAAGCATATTTCTTAATTTTTCTTTCAATCTCTTTAGGAGAATCTGTCATAAGAAGATTCATATCTTTACTAGAAGACATTTTTCCTTCAGACCCTGTTAAAGGAGGAAGAAATAAAGCTTGTATTGAAGAAGGTTTATAATATCCAAGTTTAGGAAGAATATCACGTGTTAATCTAAAATGAGGGTCCTGGTCCACTGCATGAGGGATTAAACAAGCAAGTTTTTTCTTTTTAATTACACAAGGTAAAAAGGCAGGAACAGCTTGCACACTTGTAAAAAAAATCATTCCAAGATTAGTTTGATTAGTAAACCCAAAACTAGATTTAACCATTGAAAAATTTATCTTTTTAGCTACTTTTATTGCCTCAGGATACATTAAACCAGCATGTTTTGTATCAATAAGAAAATGTGTTTTTTTAGGATTAAATCCTATTGCAATTATATCTAACATATTTTCATACATCCACTCCTGTATCTCTTTATATGATTTATCCTTATTTAGTAAAAATTTTTCATCATCTGTAAATTGAAACCATAAGTCTAAATCAAATTTTTCCTGCAACCATCGAACAAATTCCCAGATAAAAGCATGCCCAATATGAATTGGTCCTGAAGGCCCACATCCAGTATATAAAAAAAGATTTTTCTTTTCATATTGTTCTAAAGCAAAGTCTAAATCACGGTGTGCGAAAAACAAACCTCTTCTAAGCATAAAATGCAATTCTCCAGTACATTTCTCTATTTTTTTTAATAATTTTTCATCTATCTTAGAAAGCCCAAACTCTTTTATCAATCTCTGATAATCGACCTTTCCAGAAACCTCCCAAGGAGTTACTTTTGACTCTTTTTTCATAATTAAATAATAAAAACCGAATTTATAAATTTGTTGAAATCAAAAAGCACTCTCTAAAATTTTTCCCCTTACTCTTGAGAGAAAATTTTGCTCATCAAAAGCTCTCAGAGGTTTAACTAAAACAAGATCTTCCTTAACCTCATCATAAAGAGGGACTTTTACAAGAGGAATAAAACCTAAATGTGATAAAAGAGAGATAAGTTCTTTTCTAGAAGATCTAACATCACAAATTACTGCCCTATCTCCTTTTTCCTGAGAGAAAATTTCTATTTGTTTTATCATAAATCCAAGAAAAAACCTTCTTTGAAGAGAGAGGTGAACTCTTGCATTTTTCAGTTCACAAAATCCAGGAAGAGTTTTATGGGGTTGATAGATAACATTCCCAACAAGAACACTATCACTCAAGGCAAGAACTGCCTGTTTATACCCCTCTTCAAGTTCCCCAAGAGTTTTTAGAACCCAATCAGAGTAATGGGGATAATCTAAAGGTTGGTTTAAAAGAAATTTCCCTACTCTATCTAAATCTCTTAGATAAAAAGGCCTAAAATTAAAGTCAAAATAGTTCATTTTTAAAAAGATTCGATAAACTTAATAAAGATTTAGATAATAAAAAAGATTCTAACTTTACAGAAAAATTGCCAAATATTTATAAATAATAATTTACTCATTCAAAGAGGAGAAAAAAATGAGGAGAATAATAATTTCACTAATATTTCTAGTCTTGATCTGTTCATTTGTATCTGCCGAGATGATTATGATACAACAACCAAAAGAGCTATATAATTTAGGAGATGTGATTGAAATGAATTTAAAAATATCTACCTCTGTAAATCTTCAAAATACCCTTCATATGTATTTAATCTGCAATGGCCTTGAAAAAGAATTTTTCATGGACGGAATAAATCTCCTTGCAGGAGGAGAAAAATCTATTAATCCGACCCTTATCTTAAACAAAAAACGTATTGAGAGATTACCCGGGATATGTAAAATAAAATATTTTTTAGAAGGAGCAAGTCCTTCATTAACAAATGAATTCAAAGTTTCAGATTTAATTTTCATAACTCTCAAATCTCAAAAAACAGAATTTTCTCCAGAAGAGACAATTTTAATTGAAGGGGAGGCAGTAAAAGAAAATGGTATGTTAGTTCAAGGAATAGCAGAATTAAATATTGTTTCAGAAAACCAGTCAGGAAATCTAAGTTACTTAGGAACAGTAAATAATGGTTTTTTCTCTATAAGTTTTGCTCTTCCAAAAGAAACATCTGCAGGACAACATCTAGTCAGACTAAGAGTATATGAAAAAGATTCAGATAACGAAATTACAAATAACGGATTTACAGATTATGGTATAAATATAATTCAAATTTCTACAAGCTTAGAAATAATCTTTGAAAACCAAGAAGTTGAACCAGGAACAAATCTAAAAGTTAAATCAATTCTTCACGATCAAACAGGAGAAAAAATAAATTCAAGTGCAATTATCACTATAAAAAACGAGAATGATAAGATTCTTGAACAAATTGAGATCTCTACAGGTGAATTCTTAGAATTTCCAATTAAATACAACCAGGCTCCTGATGAATGGACTGTGTATGCAATTTCAAATAAAATATCAAACGAGGCAAAATTTAGAATAACAGAAAAAGAAGATGTGAAGATTGAGTTAATAAACAGAACAGTAACAATTACAAACATTGGAAATGTTTATTATAATAATACTGTTTTAGTTAAAATAGGAAATGACACCATAAACATTGATGTAAGATTAGATATAGATAAAGCTCAGAAATATCTCATTACTGCTCCAAACGGAGAGTATAATATAGAAATAATTGCAGATGGAAAAAGTCATGTTTCAAAAAGTGTTATGTTAACTGGGAAAGTTATTGATGTAAAAGAAGTCTCTTCTGGAGTGGCCAGAATAATGAAACATCCTCTTGTATGGATTTTTATAATAGTTATTCTAGGATTAGTCGCACTTATTTTATTCAAAAGAAGATATAAAAAAAGTTTCTTTGGTTATCTTTCATTTAAAAAAAAAGGTAGAAAAGAAATTCCACTTAGGAAAGGTTCCTTAATCAAATCTCGTAATCCCGCAGAACTCTCGTTATCTATCAAAGGAGAGAACCAAAATTCCAGTTTAATTTGTCTTAAAATAAAAAATCTAAAAGAAATTGAATCTACAAAAGGAAATGCTGAAGAATCTTTACAAAAAATAGTTAATTTTGCTGAAGAACAAAAGGCAGCAACATATGAAACTCAGGGAGATTTATTTTTTATTCTTGCTCCAATAAAAACAAAAACATTCAAAAATGAAAAAAGTGCCATAGAAATTTCACAAAAAATAAGAGAAATAATTACAAACCATAATCGACTATTTAAACAAAAAATAAATTATGGGGTATCGCTAAATTATGGAACAATTATTGCAAAACAAGAAAAAGAGGTATTAAAATTTATGAGCATGGGAACGCTTATGGCTAATTCAAAAAAAGCCGCTTCAATATCTAAAGAAGATACAGTAATCACTGAAAAAATGAAGGAAAAATTGGGCTCTGACATAAGAACAGAAAAACATGAAGAAGGGAAAACAGTTTATTACACGATTAAAGAAATAAAAAATTTAGAAGACCATCAAAAATTTATAAGTGGTTTTATAAAAAGATTAGAAGGAAAAAAATAATTATTTATTCAATTCTAACCAACTATTTACAATAGCACGTTTAACCTCTGGATGTTTTTTTTCTAAATTCCCAAGAAATCTACTTATCTCATCTTTATTTTCACTGGTTTTTTTAAATTTTAATTTTCTAAGTTTTGCATAAAGTAAAACTTCTTCGTTTAAAAAAAGATACAACGGTTTAATGATTCTTCCTTCTACTGCAAAACTTTTCAATTTTTTAACATCTCCTTCAACAAAACAATGAATAATTTTGTCTGCCTCTAAATCAATAGTAGAAGAAATAGCGACTTTATCAACCTTCTTCTTAGAGGACAATTTTACTATTTCAATCCCAGAATATTCTGCAAAAATTTTAAGAACATGCTCTAAAACAACTCCTCTAAAATCTTTCTTATTCTCATATCCAATAATCTCTCCCGGTTTAATCATCTTAAATTTTCTTATGATATAACGTGCTTTTTTATCAAAATATTTAACAAAACATCTAGCGCATACTTTTCTCTTATTTGTAAATTCATAAACTGGTTTTTTCTCACACTGGTTACACATATTAGTTGAAACCTCACATTCTTTTTAAAATTATTATTTTATAACTTATATTTCTCAAAATCAATTCTATTCCCCCCTCCTTTAGAATAAGCTCTAATTAATTCATGAACTTTTTCCAAAGTCTTTTTCTTACATTTATCTAAGATCACTGCACTCGGTCCAGGAGAATCTGGCACAATCAATTTTCCTGTTTTTTCTCCAACTAACTCAATAATTTTATTCTCTTTTTCATCTCTCCCTAAAACTATCCAACAATAATCAATTAAAAAATGCCTTCCCACGCCCACTAATTTTGCTTCTTCCTCCCTTATTCCCCGTTTCAACAAAAATTTGAATCTCTCTTTTAAGGCTTTTTCACATAACAAACATCCTCCTGCAGGAGAAGGAAAAGTAATTTTAAACTTCTTAGCAAGAGCTATCTGTTTTTCTCTTCTTCTCCCTTGAATATTATAAAGTTTTTCTCGATTAACAAAATCTTTTTCTTCTGCATTTGTTTTTGGAAAAAACTTTGCAGAAAGTGGTCTTAATAATCTTCCGTTTAATCCTGATTTTTCTTCAACAATCTCCATTGATTTTTTCATTTGAGACATTGGTCTTTCACCTAAAACCTCTCCAGAAACAACTAAATCAATTCTTTTTTTATCAGCTAATTCTTTAGCTTTCTTAAACATAAAAATCCTGCAATCAATGCAAGGGTTTATTCCTGCACCTCTCCCATGTTTTGCTCTTTTAATTGCATTCAGATACTCTTTTAATAATTTTCCCCGAGTACAATCAAAAATTTTCAATTTTATCCCCTGCCTTTGTGCAAAATTAAAAGAACAGTCCTTATCACAACAACCACTCCCAAAAGGAAGATTAAAAAATAATGCTAAAACTTCGAATCCTTGCTCTTGCATAATCTTAACAACAAGTCTACTGTCTAACCCTCCTGAAAACATTACAATGCACTTTTTCTTCATATAGAAAGGAAAAAATAAAGGTATAAAAATTATTTGGATTGCTTTAGAGAAGATTTCTTGCTAAACCTAGAAAACAGTTCAGAAATTTTAAATCCAGCAGCAAAGAATTTTAAAATAATTCCAACCAAAATTATCCCTAATCCAATAAATAAGAATATCAAAAAAACCATATTGGCCTTAGTGAAAAAAATGTATAAAATCCTTGCTAATTCAGAAGAAGGAAAATTATAAACTTCTGAAAGTCCAAGAAGGTAAATTAACGGCCGAATAAATAATCCAATTATAAAATCTAATCTCACAAAAGGGATGGTTGAAACTACTAACAAAATCCCTGCAATAAGAAAAGAATTTGTTTTTTTCTCTACTAAAAAGAATATCAAAATAAATAAGATAGTTGAAAGAATCATCGCAAAATAAAATTTCCCTCTCCAGTAATTTCTAAACTTTTCAGAAATCATAAAAAAAGGTGTTCCCATCTCTTTAAAACAACCCCACATACTACATGAATAATCTTTATAATAAATATCATGAATAAATTTTTCAATATTATATTCTAAAAGAAATCCCGGAGTTTCAGAAATCAAATTACACGGAATTACAAAAACATATCCAAAAGTATCTTCTTTGAATACATAATCAGTATAATTCTTGCAATGTTCCTCTGCAAAAGGTTGTTTTTCCTGAATAAGAGAAAGAAAATTAGTTTGTTCTGCTAAAAGTGTAAGAGATTCATTTAAAGCAGGTTGAATATTATCATAACTCAAAGATAAATATAATGTAGAGAAAAAATTTCCTGCTAAAAAAGAAATAAAAAGAAGAACACATGCTACAATTAATAACCCTCTTTTTATAATTCCCATAATTCTAAAAAAAGAAGGGTGGTTTATAAAATTAACATCCCTCTCTGAAATCTTTTCACATTCTCTCTAAAGCATTTATTCTTTTTTCTAACGGAGGATGGGTAGATCCCCAACCTCGAAAAGGATTTGAAAAAAATAAAGGAGCTACAGCTTTACTAATTTTTTTTTCAGGTTGAACAGCATCTTTTTGAATCTTTTTTAAAGCACCTATTAACCCGACAGGATATCTTGTAAATTTAACTGCAGAAGCATCAGATGCAAACTCTCTTTTTCTAGAAATTGAAAGCTGAACAAGTTGAACTACAATGGGAGCGAGAATAGCCATAAGAATTCCAATTAAAAGAAATATCCAGTTATTTTTATTATCACTCCCTCCACCACGAAACCATAAACTTCTGAGAAAAATCTGAGAAATAATCGCAATCATTCCCACCATCACCGCAACAAGAGTCATATACCTTATATCATAATTAGCAATATGTGAAAGTTCGTGCGCTAAAACTCCTTCTAACTCTCTCTTATCTAATTTTTCCAGCGCCCCTGTTGTTACACATATCACTGCATTTTGAGGATCTCTTCCAGAAGCAAACGCATTTATCTGGCTAGAATTCATAATATAAAGTCTAGGCATAGGCATTCCACTAGCAATAGTAAGACCCTCTACAAGACTATAATACTGTTTATGGCTCTCACGTGAAGCTTTTTTAGCCTGTACAGAAGCAATTGCAATCTTATCAGAATTATAATAGCTGATTAAAATATAACTCAAAGAAAAGACAATTGAGATTATCATAATTATAAAAAAGAAACCAGGTTCAAATGCAAAAGATATCACATATCCGAATAAAACAAGAATCGCAAAAATACTGCTTATTAAGAAAAAGGATTTCCATTTATTTCCAGAAATCTGGTCTCTAAAATCTATTCTCTCTGCCATCTAAATACACAAAGAAAAAGAGTTTTTAAGAGTTTTCAGTAATTATTGGTAATCTACGATTACCTTTTTTGATAGTTTTATCAGGCTTCTTTCGTGTCTCTAATCTAGTTCCAATAGTTTCGCCCCTCTCTCTTATAGGTGTTCTCTCTCTTGGAGGACGCCCTCCATTTTTTGGTTTTTTCTTTTCTCTTCCACCTTTTCCCCGTTTAGCATAAGCAATCTCACATGAAAAAGATTCCTCAAAAAAAGCGCATTCTCCTAAAGAATAATTCCCCCCAATCCCATAACCTTCTCTCAAAGTAGTTTCGCCTAAAACACTATCTACTGAAGGTAATTCATAATCTTTCATGAGAAAACTTAATTAAAAACTATTTATAAATGTTATTATAAAGTGACACTACTTAAAATCTACCTTAACTAACTTCTTATCTGTTTCAGAAACCTGAAAATATTCTCTTGATTGTTTCCCATAAAGCTTTGCGAAAAAAGTACCTGGAAAAGTTTTACATAAATTATTATAACTCAAAATACTATCATTATAATACTGTCTTGCATAAGCGACTCTATCTTCTGTAGTAGAAAGCTCTCGTTGCAATTCTAAAAAGTTTTGATTCGCCTTTAAATCAGGATAACCTTCTGCAATAGCAAATATAGTTTTTAATGCAGATTCTAATTTTCTATCTGCCTTAACTTTTCCTTCAATATCTTTTGCTCCTACTAAAGCTTTTCTCGCATCTGTTACAGCCTTAATAGCCTCTTTTTCATGCTTAGCAAACCCTTTAACAGTTTCTATCAAATTTGGCACTAAATCAGCTCGCCTCTTTAACTGAACATTAATTTGTGAGAGAGAATTATCTATCCTATTTCCTAACACGGCAAAACGATTATAATACATAAAAAAGATAAATACAATTAGGAAAATTAATGCAATTAAAAGCCATAATCCCCAAAACATTATCTAAAGAAATAAATTAAATTTATAAACTTAACTAACCACCATGATAAATGGTAAAAGTAGATAAAACGAAATGCATAGGATGCGGGTCATGTGAAGCTGTTTGCTCAGAGATTTTTAAAATAAAAGATGATGAAAAAGCCCATGTAATCTCTTCAAAAAACTCTAAATGCCTTAAAGAAGCAATAGATATCTGTCCTGTTGACGCGATAAGTAAGTAAGATTAATCAAGAGTAGGAACATAAAAAACATGAAATCCTTTCTGTTCTATTCCATAAAAAAGTGGAATCGCTTTCATCGCCTCTTCAGAAATTCCATTTCTCAACTGAACAGGAAGACACCAATCAAGAGAGCATACCTTTTCCCTCATTTGAACATTATAAAGAGTAACCAAAGTCTGAAAACGGTAAAGATCTCCTACCTTTAAAACAAAATGAGAAAAAAGTTCTTTAAAACTACTTCTCAATTCAACTAAATCCATTAAATCCATCTCCTCTAAAAAATATTTCATTTTATAAAAATAGGTGTCTTGTAAAATATACAATAAAAAACTTTATTAAGTTCTTGATTTTTAAAATCTCATGAATGAAAAAAAAGAGGGTGCTTCACAAAATTCTAAAATAGACTTTGTAAAATGGTTTTCTGAATTAAATAAAGATTCTGGACCTATTGCAGGAGGTAAAGGAGCAAATCTTGCAGAAATCTATAATCTTAAAATTCCAGTTCCACCAGGATTTGTAGTTACTGCTCAAGCATATAAGCATTTTATAGAAAAAGCAGGATTAAAAGATAAAATAAAAAAACTCCTAGAAGAAATAAATTACGAAGATACTAAAAATTTAGATGAGATTACTAAGAAAGTTAGAACAATAATTCTAAACTCAGCTTTTCCAAAAGAAATGGAAGAAGAAATTATTGAAGCATACGAGAGCCTAGATGTAGAAGGAATAAACAATGCAAGAGGAACTGCTGCACTAGATATTCTTAAAACTTCTTCAGAGCCAGTATTTGTAGCGGTAAGAAGTAGTGCAACTGCAGAAGACCTCGCTGATGCAAGTTTTGCAGGACAGCAGGATTCTTTTGTGAACATCAAAGGAAAAAACGAATTACTTGACCACGTAAAAAAATGCATAGCCTCTTTATTCACTTCAAGGGCAACATACTATCGAAATAAAAAAGGGTTTAAACACGAAGAAACAAGTCTCGCAGTAGTTGTTCAAAAAATGGTAGATTCAGATAAATCAGGCGTAATTTTTTCAAAAGATCCCTCGTTCAAAGATGATAACATAGTAATAGAAGCTGTCTGGGGATTGGGTGAAGGAATTGTTTCAGGGCAGATAACTCCAGATAAATACATAGTTTCAAAAGAATTAAAAATTCTTGATAAAAAAATAGCTGATAAAAAAATTGCAATTACGCGAGATTCTAGCGGGAAAAAAACTACTGTAAAACTAAGAGAAGAAAAATCAAAATACCAAGTTCTAAAAGATTATGAAATGCAAAGATTAGCGGAATTTGCTATAAGAATAGAAGAACACTATCAAAAACCTCAAGATATAGAATTTGCAATAGAAAATGAAGAAATGTACATTGTTCAAACCAGGCCAATAACAACAATTGAAAAAAGAATAAACAGAGAAGATGTAAAAGAAATAAAAGGAGAAGCAATACTAACTGGTCTGGCAGCATCTCCAGGAATTGCCTCTGGAAAAATAAAAATTATAAGAAATTTAGAAAATCTCAATAAAATCACAAAAGGAGATATTCTTGTAACTAAAATGACTAATCCTGATATGGTTGTTGCTATGCAAAAATCTGCTGCAATAGTTACAGATGAAGGAGGATTAACGGCTCACGCAGCAATAGTCTCAAGAGAAATGGGAATTCCCTGTATAGTTGGTACACAAGAAGCAACAACAAAACTAAAAGACGGAGAAATAATCACTGTAGACGGCTTTAACGGGAAAGTATACAAGGGTAAAACTTCTGAAACAATTCAAAAAGAAGTTTTACCAGTAACATCAAAAACAAGAACAAAAATAAAGGTAATTGTAGATCTTCCAAGTTTTGCAAAACGTGCTGCAAAAACAGGAATAAAAGAAATAGGTCTAACAAGAATAGAAGGAATAATTGCAGAATCTGGGAAGCATCCAGAATTTTTCCTGAAAAAAGGAAAAATAAAAGATTATGAAGAAATTATCTTTAAGGGAATTCAGGAAATTGCGCAATCTTTTGATAAAATATGGGTAAGAACCTCTGATATAAGAAGTGATGAGTTTAGCAATTTAGAAGGCGCTTCAGAAGAAAAAGAAGCAAACCCAATGTTAGGAATGCACGGGATAAGATACGGAATTAAAAATCCAGAAATACTTAAAGCAGAACTTAATGCACTAAAAAGAGTTTCAGAAAAAGGGAAAAAAGTAGGGTTATTACTTCCACAGGTTATTTCAGTAGAAGAGGTAAGAAAAGTAAAAGAATTTCTAAAAGAAATAAATTTTCCAGACGCAGAAGTTGGTGTAATGGTCGAAACTCCAGCAGCAATACAGATAATAAGGGATTTATGTGAAGAAGGGCTAGATTTTATTTCATTTGGAACAAATGATTTAACCCAGTATATATTAGCAGTAGATAGAGGAAACGAAGAAGTTCAGGATTTATACAATGAACTAAATCCGGCAGTTCTATATCAGTTAGAATTTGTTATCAGAGTGTGTAAAAGATATAAAGTGGAAACAAGTATTTGTGGTCAGGCAGGAAGCAGGAAAGAAATGGTAAAATTCTTAGTTGAAAAAGGGATTGACAGCATAAGTGTAAATGCAGATATGGCAAAAGAAATTTCAGACTATGTTGCAGAATTAGAAGGAACAAAACCAGAAAGAGTTCCTAAAAAAATAGAATCTCCATTAACAATTGATGAAGAAATTGATGAGGTTCCAATAATCAAAGGAATAGAAAATCTAGGGGGAAACCCTCATCTTGAAGAAGATCTTCAAGCAATTGAAGAGGAAAAACAAGAATACTTAAAAGAGCATCCAGAAGAGAAAGATATAGAAAATTATGAAGAAGATGAGGAGTTTGAGGAAGAACCAGAATTTAAAAACAAAGAAGAGATTTCTAAAGTGTTTTAACAAATTTTATAAATAACTAAATCTTCCATAAAACATGCCTAAAAAGAGTGTGAAAAAGAAAAAGAGTTCTAAACCAACTCCAAAAAAACCATTTCTACTGCCAAAGAATCCAAGTGAAGTTAAAGTTGAAAAAGTATTGATTGAAAATTTTGTCGCTCTTCAAAAAGTAATGACTAATCTTTCCTCAAAATTTGATAATCTTGCGAATCAAATTTCTAAATTATTAGAGTTATTCGAAATTTCTGCAAAAGCACTTGCTGAAAAAGGGATTGACCTTGGAAGCGATCAAAAAGAGAACAAAAAAATTTTAGAAAAATTAAACATTCTCTCTGAACAAAATAGAACACTTGCGAGAGGAGTTGCACTAATGCACGAATCATCTTCAGAAATGCCTCGACCCGCGCAAACCCAACAAAGACCAATGCAAAGAGGTTCGCCCCCACAAAGAATGCCCGGGTATCAAAGATCTATGACTCTTGAAAGAGGGGCGCCAACAAATCCTGAACAAAGAAAATTTCACAAACTTCCTCAAGGATAGAATGCTTAAATCTACTTCAAAAAATTTCAGAAGATCTTTTCTGATAAAATTTACAACAGAATTATTAAAACACTCTTTAAAAAATGAATTTACCCAGTTAAAGGAAGTTGTAAAAGAGGAAAGTATTGGAAAACCAGTTGAAACAAAAATCTCTCCTTTCAGAATTCAGAGGAGGATACAAAAACCGTTTTCAAATTTTATTTCGACTTCTTTTTCTCAAAAACAAATCTCTCCAAGGCCCTCAATAGTTGAACCAATGTTCCCTCCACGGCTTCAATATTTAAAACCAGTGCCAACAAATGTGCAAATAGACTTAGATAAATTAAATCCACTAGTAAAAGATCCAATGATAAATATAATCGAGTGTGAAGGGGCAAAAAAGAATATTATTGTGAGTGGAAGAGCAGGAAAAAAATTCACAAAGATTTTTTTAACTGAAGAAGAAGTAAATAAAGTAATTAAAAACTTCTCAGAAGTTTCTAAGATTCCCACTTCAGAAGGAGTGTTTAGAGTTGCTGTAGGAAAACTCGTTTTGTCTGCAATAATCTCAGAAGTGGTTGGTTCTAAATTTATAATTAAAAAAATGAATTACAATCCCTCTTTTCAATGAAAGACAAAATCACAAATCAAAAGCTAGACAAATATTTTAAAATAACTTCAAGCGCATTAAAAAAAGTTAAAAAAAACAGAATAAAAGGAAAAGAAATTTTTGCAAAAGAAATTATTGAGATGTGCTCAAACTACATTTCAGACGCAAAATATTTCAAAGAAAAACAGGACTTTGTGAATGCGTTCGCAGCACTAAACTATGCGCACGGCTGGCTTGATGCTGGAGTTCGATTAGATATTTTCAATGTTAAAGATAATAAATTGTTTACAGTGAAGTAATTAATCAAGGTCTTTTCTCATGAAGATTCTTTCTTCTTCAAAAGATTGCCCCGAAACTACAAATCCTAAAGACTCGTAAAGACTTATTGCGCGATCATTCATTTCATCAACCTCTAAAAGAATATAATCTACATCTTTTTTTTTCATTGTATTTTCAAATTTAGAATATAAGGTTCTCAAATAACTATTTCCGTCTACAGAAGATTCTACTCTTTGGATCATAACAAAAGGCACGCCCCTTTCATCAGTTAGAAAATCATAGTTAATATACGATAAAATCTTTCCAGAAAGATTAACAAGTTGAATCCTTCCTTCTAGTAGACTCACTATTGCTTTCTTTCTCCTATTAAAGCTGCTAATTTTCATACCTGCTGTTAATTTTTTGGCCTCTTCTACGGAAATTCTTTCTTCAAGCAAAGCAGTTCCAATTTCTTCTAAAGATTTTGTCATTTTAAAACACCCAATACAAGATTTATAAATCTTACTATTATTCACTACGATAAAGTAAAAACACTAAAAAGGGTTGAAAATTTTTCAAAAGTCAGTAAATTTAAATAAGTAGATTTCATAAAAATTTCATGAAAAAGAGCGTGATAGTGATAAGTCTCGGAGGGAGTCTAATTATCCCTGATAAAATAGACCTGAGATTTCTAAAAGAATTTAAAAAAACTATCTTAAAAAATAAAAAAAAATACAAGTTTGTGATAGTCTGTGGGGGAGGAAGCATTGCAAGAAAATATATTTCTGCTCTAAAAGATTCAAAAACAAGTAAAGAATTACAAAATTTTTCTGGAATTTCTGCAACAAGAATGAATGCGCGATTCATGAACTATTTCTTTAATATTGATCCAAAACACGGAATTCCTCATACAATGAAAAAATTAAAAAAATACATAAAAAAACAAGACATTATCTTTTGTGGAGCTTTAGAATATAAACCAAAACAAACTTCTGACTCTACTGCCGCTGAAATTGCAAAATACTTCAAAGGAATCTTCATTAACTTAACAAATGTTAAAGGATTATACACTAAAAATCCAAAAATACATAAAAATGCAAAATTTATCCCAAAAATCTCGTGGGAAGAATTCCATAAAATGGCAAACAAAAACAAATTTCACCCAGGACAGCATTTTGTGCTTGACCAGACAGCATCAAGAATAATCTTAAAAAATAAAATAAAAACATATATAATCGGAAAAAACATGAAATCCCTAAATAATTTTCTAAATAATAAAAAATTTGTCGGAACATCAATTCAAGGATAATGGAAAATTCTATTTTAATCACTGAAAACAATTTTCAAAAAGCAAGAGAAAAAATAAAACAAAATAAAAACAAAAAAATTGTTTTTTCTAGTGAAGATGATGAATTAAATAGAAAAATTCTTGAAAAAGAAAAAATAGAAATTCTTCTAATAAATCAATCAAAAAGAAAAGATTTCCAAAAACAAAGAAATTCTGGATTTAACCATATCCTTGCAAAAATAGCAAAAAAAAACAAAATAATAATCGGGATAAATCTTGATGAAATCATTGAATCAAAACCAAAAGAAAAAACAGAAATTTTAGCAAGAGTAAAACAAAATATAAAATTATGCGCCAAAAATAAAATTTTAATGAGGTTCGTTACTTTTAAAAAAATAAACCAGAGAAATATTTATGACTTAAAAGCATTAGGTCTAATTCTTCAAATGCCTACTTGGATGACTAAACAACTATAAAACATACAAACCTTTTTTAATATCAAAGTTATTAAAAATACAATGAAAATTGAAAGAATAATAGATTCTCTAAATCCAAATGAAAGGAAAATAATTCCCTATCTTTCTGAGAAAAATATAAGTGAAATTTGTAAAAAAACTAGTTTGGATAAAGTTTCAGTATTAAGGGCGCTAGAATATCTTCAAAATAAAAAAATATTAAATCTCTCCACTAAAAAAAAGAAAATAATAGAAATTGGAGTAAATGGAGCATTATACCGAAAAAAAGGGTTGCCAGAAAGAAGACTTCTGAATTTATTAAGTAACAAAAGAATATTAAATTTAGGAGAGGCTCAAAAACAAACACGTTTATCTAATGATGAGTTTAAAGCATCAATTGGAGCGTTAAAGAAAAAGGCCCTAATAGAAATAAAAAATGGGAAAATATTCCTTAATGCGAATAAAGAAGAAATTGCCAAAAAAAGCCTAGAAGAACTATTTATTGATTCTCTTCCTCTTGAACAAGAGTCTCTTACTCCTGAAAAGCTCTACTCTCTAAAAATACTTCAAAAAAGGAGAGGGATAATTGAAATAAAAGAAAAGAAAATAATTGAAATAAAACTTACTGAATTAGGCGAGAAAATAACAAGTTTAGATATAAAAGAACAGGATTTAATTGAACAAATAACTCCTGCAATATTAAAAAAAGAGCAGCTATGGAAAGGGAAAAAATTTAGAAGATATGATGTAATTTCTTCTCTTCCAGGAATTTACGGAGGAAAAAGACATTTTGTGAATCAATCCATGGATTATGCAAGAAGAATCTGGATGGATCTGGGATTTAAAGAAATGGCTGGTGATTTTGTACAAAGTAGTTTTTGGGTTTTTGATGCTTTGTTTACTCCTCAAGATCATCCTGTAAGAGAAATGCAAGATACATTCTTCATAGACAAAAAATCAGTCCTTCCAGATAAAAAAATTGTGAAGGCAGTAAAACAGAGTCATGAAAAAGGGGTCGGGAATAGCAAGGGATGGAATTACTCTTGGGATGATGAAGAAGCTAAAAAATTAGTTTTGAGAACTCACACTACTTGTTTGTCTGCCCAAACATTAGCTAAATTAAAACAAGAGAATTTACCTGCAAAATTCTTCGCAATTGGAAAAAATTTTAGAAACGAAACTGTTGATTGGAGTCATGGTTTTGAATTTCATCAATCAGAAGGGATTGTAATAGATAAAGATGCTAATTTTAGACATTTACTTGGCTATTTAAAACAGTTCTTCAAGAAAATGGGTTTTGATAAAATAAGATTTAGGCCAGGATATTTCGCATATACAGAACCTTCTGTTGAAGTTGATGTTTGGCATAAAGAAAAAAAGGTCTGGTTAGAATTAGGAGGTGCAGGAATGTTTAGGCCAGAGGTAACAATTCCCCTTTTAGGAAAACATATACCTGTTCTGGCATGGGGGATGGGACCTGATAGAATTATAACAGATTATTATGAAATTAAAGATCTCAGAGAACTTTACAAAAATGATTTAACTAAATTGAGAAAAATGAAATTTTGGATAAAATGAGAATAGAAACACTTGTAATTGTGCAAAGAGATTCAAAAGTACTTTTAGGACTTAAACATTCTGGAAAAAAATTTGGGGGAAAATGGAATGGATTTGGAGGAGGATTAGAAATTGGAGAAACACTTGAAGAATGTGCAAGAAGAGAAATGCTATCTGAAACAGGAGCTACCCCAAAAAACTTGTTAAAATTAGGAATAATTAATTTCCATTTCCCCACAGATGAACAAAATCATGAAGTTCATATTTATCAGGCAAATGATTACGAGGGAAAGTTAAACACCTTAAGAGATTTCATAGAATATAGAGAATTTACCTTAAGAGAATTAGAAAAAATATCTCACCAAATGATGCCCGCAGATAAATACTGGCTTTCAATTTTTATAGAGAAGGGTTGCTTTAGAGGAGAAGTTTATTTTGATAAAGAAATGAAAAATCCAAAAGTAAATATTTATAGAGTTGAAAATTTAGATTAAAATGGCAACAATAACAATAAATAAAAAACAATTTGAAAAAGACATTGGAAAGTTTGACGAAAAGATTCAAGAAAGGATTGCGATGTTTGGAACTCCTATTGAACATCTTGCAGAAGAAGAGATTCAGTTAGAAATTTTTCCAGATCGTCCAGACATGCTATCTTATCAAGGATGGAAAAAATCTTTTCTAGCTTTTTTAGGGAAAAAAACTGGTTTAAAAAAATATAAAATAAATAAACCTGAAAAAGATTATAAAATAATTATAGATTCTTCTGTTAAGAATATTCGTCCATATACAGTTTGTGCAATTGTCAAAGGATTAGCATTTGATGATGAAAAAATAAAAGAAATCGTAGAAATTCAAGAAAAATTACACGTAACTCTTGGAAGAAAAAGAAAAAAATTAGCAATGGGTATTTATCCTTTAGAAAAAATAAAACTCCCAATCAAATTTGAAGCAAGAGAACCAGACAAAATAAAGTTCATTCCTCTTGAGATGGAAAGAGAACTTTCAGGTCTTCAAATACTTCAGAGACATCCAACTGGAAGAGAGTATGCACCTTTATTAGCAGGAAAAACAAAATTTCCAATCTTTATTGATTCAAACAAAAACATATTAAGTATGCCTCCAATAATAAATTCCCAAATGACTGGAAAAATAACAGAAGACACAAAAGACATTTTTATAGAATGCTCTGGATTTGACCTAGAAATGCTAAAAAAATGTTTGAACATGGTAGTTACAGCTCTTGCAGATATGGGTGGACAAATCTATCAAATGACTCTTGTATATGGAAAAAAAATAATTACGCCGGATTTTAAAATTGAAAAAATGAAAATTTCTTTAGAAAATACAAACAAATTACTTGGGTTAAATTTAAATGAAAAACAATTAAAAAAACTTCTTGAAAAAATGGGCTATAATTATTCAAAAGGTTTTATTGAAATTCCTCCGTGGAGAATTGATATTCTGCATGAAGTTGATTTGATTGAAGATGTAGCAATTGCGTATGGATATGAAAATTTTGTTCCAGAAATTCCAAAAATCTCAACAATTGGGGAAGAAGATTTAAAAGAAGTGATTAAACGAAAAATTGGAGAGGTACTCATAGGAGTTAATCTATTAGAATGCTCGAGCTATCATCTTACAAATAAGAAAAATCAATTTACAAATATGGGAATTCCAAAAAAATTAGAAAAAGACTCCATTGAAGTAGAGAAATCTAAAACAGATTACACAATTTTAAGAAAAGATTTAACTCATTATTTATTAAAGATTCTTTCTGAAAATGTGGATAGTGAATATCCTCAAAAAATTTTCGAGATAGGAAAAATTTTTAGTATAAAAGAAGAAAAAATAAGTGAAATGGAAAATCTCGCAGTTGCAATAACTCCTGGGAATTTCACAGAAATAAGACAAATTTTAGAATATCTATCAAAAATGGTTAATGCTGAAATAAAAATAGAGGAATCAGAAGAATCGCCTGCTCACTTTATCGAAGGAAGAGTAGCAGAACTGAAAATAGCAGATAAAAAAATAGGATCTCTTGGAGAAATCCATCCAAGAATACTAAAAAATTGGAAAATGAAAATGCCTGTAGCACTTTTTGAGATAAATCTTGAAGAAATTTTTAAGAGGTTGGAGTGAAAATTAATATTGTGAAATAATCATAGTGCCTTCTGATCTCACGTTTTGCCTGCAAAAGTTTTCTAATCTTTCAAAAGACCCCTCCTTCAAAACCCCTCTAAATCCAGGAATCACTTCTTCTGTCTCTGAATCAAATAAAATAGGCAACATTCCATCAGTATAAACTAAGAAATAATCCCCATTTCTTAATCTTTGAACGCCTGTTCTAACATAATCCATTGCAGATGTCTCTCCTGTTAAGACCCCAAAAGAATCTTTTTGATTAGAATTATTTCTATAATCTCTTCTAATTGTTCTCCTTGCTTCAGGATTTGCCCACCCCTTATTTTGTGCAACAATTAAATCAAGGCCTTCTTTTCTTTCTTTTCCATGTGGACCTTCATCATCTGTCTTAAATCTTAAATTGCCTTTTTTATCTAAAACAGCAACACCACAATCACAAAGAAATCCCCAAAAAAGATAATCTTCTTTTTTAATTGCACCTGCACCCACACATCCAGCAAAATCACCTACTAAGTAATCTCCTTCTAATCCTTCTCTTTGATTCAAAAAATGTATTCCCTTGTTTGCTTCTCGAAAACCCTGAAAAATAGCATCCTCTGGGGAAAATTTACTTGCATAGGCTGTAAAAACCCTGCAAAATAAATCTGCTGCTTCCCTAGCAGGACTAGGACGAGGATAATGCCAAAATACATTCCATATTCCGGCAAGAGTTTTATCTGCAACCCTTCCATTAAGACAGTCACGAGTAATACCATCTGCAACAGCAAAAATACCTGTTTCAGGATCAAATCTAAAAGAATCTTCTTGAGGGAATCTAATTAATTTCATTCCCAAATTTCTCGCAGTAAATCCATACATCATAAAAGAGTATCTATAGAACGATTTTTAAATCTTTTCTTACCCAAAATAACCCTTACTATCTGCTTGAAATTTATTGCCCCAATTTTTTTTAATAGATCCAACAACTTGTGAAAAATCTTCTTTTATTTCTTGCCAAATTTTGTAAGAGTTTTTTATAAAATTAGCTTCTTTTTCTTCAGAAAAAGAAATATCTATCTCAAAAATATCAACTTCTATCTTAGCTAATTTTTTATATATTTTTGTTAGTCTATCTTTATCCACACTATCTAACAATTTAACAATAGAGAAAATAAACATCGGAGAATTTCCTGGTTGTAAAAGAGTTTCCACAAATCTCAAATAACTTCCAATTCTTTCTGCCATAAATTTTCTTATTTCTCTTATTAAAAACTCTGTTTCAAGTTCTGCAAGTTTTTCTATATGAAAATCTTCATTAAGTTGCTCAAAAATGGGAAGAGAATATTTTTTCTCAATCTTTTTATAATCTTGTTTTAATTGATATAAATTTCTTTCATCATTTTCTGCCATTTTAAAACCTAAGAAAGATGTTTTATAAATATTTGTAAAAATTATTCAGAATGGTTTTTATATCTGCACATCTTGGAAAAATTATTTTCTCCCTCGTCTCTTTCTTCATAAATACAAAATTCATCAGTTCTTCTCCCAAAATCACATAAATCATAAACTTCTCCTCCACTACAAGAACGTTTTCTTTGCATTTCTCCAGTCTCTATTACGCATAAACGAGTTTCTATATCTTTAGATGAATCTATTTGTTCCATCAAATTAATCTGAAATAGAGATTTTTAAAGATTGTTGCACTAAAAGCCTCAGCTGAGAATCGAACTCAGGACCTCTACATTTTTGGTACAAAATGGTCTGACAGAATCTATGATTCTAATCTACATTACCAATGTAACGCTCTAAACCAACTGAGCTACTGAGGCTTGTTAGACAAAGGTGGTTTTATAATAAAAATCTTTTGATTTAAGAGAATAATCAACTGAGTTCATGAAGAATATTAGATGAAAGAAATTTTAAACTATAAAAATTTATTTCCTTGTCCACTTAAGAAATATAAGCATAAGAAGAACAATTAAAAAAGCTATTAAAATAAATCCAAAAATCATAGAAAGGAGCAAGAATAAATTATCATAAACTTCGCTTGAAGAAGCTGTATAAAGAACAATTGAACTCAGAAACAAAACTAAAAAAACTATTATATTTTTTATTATAATATTAAGCTTTCTCTTTATTTTATTCTCTACTTTCTTTGGTTTTACTTTTAGGTTAGATCTTTTTTTCACAGACTTTTTCACTCTCTTTTTTTTCACCATCTAAATACATATAGAATAAATACTTTATAAATATTACTTTAGAAACCATTCTTGCTTAACTGCTTCTCCTGTTAAAACTTGGAAATTCTGATAGATTTGATCTACCCACCTTAAAAATAAATCTCGAAAAATTTCAACATTTTCTGACTTAGACAACGCAAGATTATTATTACTAATAATAAAAAGAGGACATAATATGAAAAACATTAAAATTCCTAGTAAAATTTTCATTCTTCTTTTACATTAGTGTTATTTGAACCCCAATCTCTCTTAATTGCGTAAGAAGTTACTGATTTAAGGTTTACAAAAACAGCACCTAACCATGAAAAATAAAGCTTTGTAGCATCCATAATTCCTGAAGCACTTTTATAATCAATCTCTTGTCCCTTAAATATAACTGATGCACTAATATAAGAGAACAAAATTAAAGCAATAAGAATTATCGCAAAAATCTTATGCTTTAATCTCTTAATTTCTATCACAACCCAAATTACTACTATAATTACTGCAATAACAAGAAGAGTTGTTCCAATCACCATTAGAATTAATATCTCAGAGAGTATAAAAATATTTCGGAGGGGATAAATTTAAAACTATTTTATGCTACAAAGTTTAAAGCCCTGTAGTACAGCGGTCAAGTATGGCTGGTTCTGGGCCAGCTGACCCAGGTTCGAATCCTGGCAGGGCTATTTTAAACTCAAAAGTTTAAATAAAGATGATTAATAAAAGAAATATGAAAAAGAGGATTAATTGGAAAGTTTTAATAATCAGCTTAATACTAGTTTATTCTGTAGCGATTATAGGAAGTTTATTTACTTCTCCAGTAACTAACTCAGAATGGTATGAATCAGTTAAACCTTCTATAACACCTCCTAATTGGATTTTTCCAATTGTATGGAATATTTTATTCTTTTTAATTGCTTTATCTCTTTATTTTTCCTGGATAAATACAAAAAATAAATTAGAAAAAAAAGCGATTATAATTATTTTTAGCACAAATTTTATTTTGAACATATTATGGAGCATTCTTTATTTTGGGTTGAAATCTCCTTTTTACGCTTTTATTGAAATATTCTTTCTGTGGAGTTCAATTGTTTTAATGATCTATTTTACTCATAAAATTAATAAAAAATCTTCTTATCTTCTTATTCCATATTTATTATGGGTTAGTTTTGCAATTATTCTTAACTACTTTTCTTTTTAAAAATAAGAAACTTACACAAAACAATCACGAATCAATAAATTTAAATATCTGGAATTCATATATTCTATATGTCAGAAAAAGAAATTGGTACAGTTTCTAGTTACTTTGGTAATGTAGGTGTTGCAGCTATAAAACTTTCAAATAAGTTGAAAGTGGGGGACAAAATTCGCATAAAAGGGTATACTACTGACTTTGAACAGCAAATAGATAGTATGCAAGTAGATAAGAAAAAAATAACAACTGCAAAAAAAGGGGACCATATAGGAATAAAAGTTCCTGAAAAAGTGAGGCCTAATGACAAAGTTTTTCTAGTTGAATAAAACAAACTCAATCTTTATAAAAGAATTTTCCTTATTTTTTCTAGCCCCTGTAGTCTAGAGGCCAAGGACGCCACCCTCTCAAAAACAATTTGAAAATTTCTTTTTCAAAGAATTTTAAGCTAGAGAGAGGTGATCAAGTCTCGATGAGAGAGGAAATCTATGCATCTCAATGCAACTCCTCTTTAGAAAAAAGTGAAGAGAATTCTTCACATTTTAGAGAACGGTGGTGACCCGGGTTCAAATCCCGGCGGGGGCATTCATGCTAAAAGTTCGTATTTTTAATAAGATTATAAAAATAAAAAAATTATTCTCTTTTGAAAATTATTGCGAAAATTCCATATACTGCTGCAAGACCTACAACAGCATAAACGACTCTTGAAACCATCGACAT